>NZ_JBHXRW010000086.1:0-22794 GCF_042716635.1 Streptomyces sp. NPDC058664
GCAACACCAAGCCCGCGTCAGCCATTACAAACGACGCGGCCACATACCACCGGAAACTGCCCAACCATCAGACCAAAGACCGTTGCAGTACTAGGCCGTGTCTTCAAATGATCTTTAGTAGTGGATCATGGTCGGGTGATACGTCGCCATGAACTGTCGGACGCCGAGTGGGAGTTCGTCCGGCCGCTGCTGCCCAAGTCGTTGCGGGGCAGGAAGCGGTTGGACGATCGCATGGCGCTCAACGGGATCGTGTGGAAGTTCCGGACGGGGGTGGCCTGGCGGGATGTGCCCGAACGGTACGGTCCGTGGGCCACAGTGCACACCCGGTTCCGGCGGTGGGCTCTGGACGGAACATTCGAGCGGGTGCTGCAGAGCGCCCAGGCCAGGGCGGACGCGGCCTGGGACATCGACTGGCTCGTGTCGGTCGACTCCACCGTCGTCCGCGCCCACCAGCACGCCGCCGGGGCGAGAAAAGAGGGCTCCGCAGCCCTGCACTCGGACGTTCCCGAGGTGGCCTGACCAGCAAAATCCATCTGGCCTGCGACGGTGCCGGCCGTCCGCTCGCTTTCACGCTCACGGGCGGGAACATCAATGACTGCACCCAGTTCGCTGCGGTGATGGAAGCGATACGGGTGCCTCGCGTCGGCCCGGGACGGCTCCGAGTGCGGCCCTTCCACGTGCTGGGCGACAAGGGCTACAGTTCCCGGGCCATCCGCACCTGGCTGCGACGACGCAGCATCGGTCACACCCTCCCCGAGCGGGCCGACCAGGTCCGGAACCGGCTCCGGCGTGGCAGCCGCGGCGGGCGCCCACCGGCCTTCGACAAGCAGCGCTACAAACGGCGCAACGTGGTGGAACGCTGCTTCAATCGGCTGAAGCAGTGGCGTGGCATCGCTACTCGTTACGACAAGACCGCGGAGTCCTTCCAGGCAGCCGTCACTCTCGCGTCGCTCCTGATGTGGACGTGATGTTCCGACGGTGAGCGGCGGGTCATCAGAGATGGAGCTCCGTCTCCCAGTCCTCGAAGGGCGGCTCGACCCGATAGCTCGGGTCGCAGCACGTTCGAACCCACTGCGCGACCCGGTACTGCGCATCCCCGTCATTCAGCACCATGCCGTCGGCGTTGATTTGCAGCACATTGCTATAGATCGCGAAGACCTGTTCCAAGGAGGAGCCGGAGGGAAAAACGGTCGAGCGATAGTCGAACCCATCGAGCAGGTCCAGGTCGAGGGTGCCGTTCGCCAGGTAGAAAGCGAAGAGCCGGAGCGAAGCGCGCACGTCGACAGAAAGGTGTCCCACCAAGGCATCATGCGCAGCTACCGCACCGTCTTGGCAAGATCTTTTGAAGACGTCGCCTAGCCGGTCGATCACCCACATCCGGAGCATGAAGTCCTGCTGAGCCAACCGCGCAGAGGGTCCTCGGCGTTGTCGAGCATGCGCCAGTTCGCGAGCAGCGACAGCTTCGCCCACTGACGACGGGATTCCTGGGGGTGGCTGGAGTTGTAGGCCTGTCCCTGCGCGGCGACGCGTGCTGTCTCAATTCGCTGGCCGTGGGCGTCATGGATGAACGTCTGCAGCTGGTCGAGTGTCCACGTGCTCAAATCGCGGCCTGGTTCTTATCGATATGTGTCGCTACTCAAGGTCCCCCTTCCTGGTCGTAGGCATGCCGAGGCTGATGGCGGCCTTCTGGGACCGCCTGTCGATCTGGGCGAGCTTATCCTCGGCGCTGGCAAGGCTGACTTTCAGTCCTTCGACCTCGCCGAGCCAGCCCTCGCGCTCGGCCTCGGCGATGCGGGCGATGAGATTGAGCCTTTCCAACCTGAAGCCCCTGCCAGTCGGAGGACCCCGCAGCAGCTCCCCGGAGGCGCCAGTCAACTGGTGAAGACCTGGCCAGGAGCCCGTGCTGGACTCGGGTAGCCGATCAACGACAGTGCGCTGACCAGTGCGGATGCCAGGTTGGAAAAGGCTCACTGTCGCTGTCCATGTCATCGAGCGGCATCATGGGGGACTACTGTTCCCCACGGCTCGCGGCTCGCCGCGCTACAGAGACCGACCAGCCGATCGGGTGATTTTGTCCGCCCGGCACTGGCCGGGCGTGACCCCGACCAGCACCGAGTCGCCACCGTGGAACGGGTGTCCGTTGCACGATCCGCACCGGGCCCGCCCCGGCCAGGGCCCCTGCCCTTTCGGCAGAAGCCCCGTCCTCTTTGTTTCGATCCCTCAACTCGCACCATTGCGCGGGTCCATTTACGTGCCGTCGTGCGGCCCCGTGAGCAGACCGCGACTCCCATCGGCGACCGTACCCCTGAAGGGTGTGGGGGGCGGAACGAGGCAGTCCCCCGCAGCCTCAGTATCGGTCGTGTCCTGTGACGGTCCTCGTCGTTGCACGACTGGGTCGGAGCCCTCGCATCACTGGTGTCCGGCCGTTGCTGGGGCCGTGCCGGTGATGAGGTGTGACCACATTCGGTCGTGTGCGGCCTCGCGGCAGGCTGACGCTGAAGAAGGCGGTGGGCGTGGAGGGCAGAGCGGTGAGCGCGGTTGGACCGGTGCTGGACGTGCGGGATGTGCACAAGGGATACCGGCGGCGTCCGGTTTTGCGCGGGGTGTCGCTGGATCTCCGTCCGGGTCAGCTGGTGGGCATCGTCGGCGAGAACGGGGCCGGCAAGAGCACTCTGCTGCGGATCCTGGCCGGAGACCTCCCCGCGGACAGCGGCACCGTGGAGCGCGCGGGCCGGCTGGGCTGCTGCCCCCAGGAGACTGTGCTCCACCAGGCGTTCACCGTTGAGCAGCACCTGCAGTTCTTCCAGGCCGCTTACGGCATCAGCCATCTGACCCGGGCCTATGAGCTGCTGGAGGAGCTGAGCTTCAACGGCTACCGGCACGAGCGGGTGGAGACGCTCAGCGGTGGTACCCGCCAGAAGCTCAACCTGGTGCTCGCCCTGATGCATGATCCGCAGGTGCTGCTCCTGGACGAGCCGTACCAGGGCTTCGACTGGGAGACGTATCTGCGGTTCTGGGATGTGGCTGCAGCTGTGCGAGACCGGGGTTGCGCGGTACTGGTGGTCTCCCACCTCGCCTACGACGCCTCCCGTCTGGACAGCTTGTACCGCCTGGACGGCGGGGTGCTGCGGGAGACCGAGCGGACCGACACGATCGGGGTGGCCTCGTGAAGCGCTGGCAGACCTGCACGGCGATGCGGTTCGCGCTGATCGAACAGGCCCGTAACCGGCTGGCGCTGCTCATCGTGCTCCTGTTCGTTCCGCTATGGACCACGTTGGCCTACGCGGTGGTGGCGCGGACACCGCTGCGGTTCTACGTCCGGCCGGTCGGGCGTTTCGTGGTCATGGACGGCAACGTGCTGACCCAGGTCGTCGGGGCGCTGCAGGCTCTCACGCTGGTCGTCGCGTTCATGATGTTCGTCGCCACCGCCCGCTCCGCCGTTTTCGACCGGCGTCTGGTGCAGGCTGGGTTTCCGCGCTCCTGTCTGGCCCTGGCGAAGTGCGTCTCGCTCGTACTGGTGGCGGCTGCTGTCGCCGTCTATGTCACCACGTGGATGCATCTGTTCTGGCGGCCGGTGCAGCCGGTGGTGTTCGCCGCCGGGATGTTCACCGGGGCGCTGATCTACGGCAGCATCGGCATCGTGCTCGCCGCCGTGGTGCGCAGTGAACTGGCGGGCATGTTCCTGGCCATCATGATCAGCTCGATCGATCTGCTGCTGCAGAACCCGCTGATCAACCCGGAATCCGACAGCGCTCTGGTGCGGTACCTGCCGGCCCACGGCGCGGTGCAGACCGCAGTGACGGCCGCTGGCCTGCACGCGATGCCCTGGAGCTGCCTGCTGCTGGGCTTCGGGTGGGCGCTGGGCATGGCGGCAGTCGGTATGACCGCCTTCGCCCTGCGCACCCGCGCCACCCGGTCGGCACGAGCATCCGTGCCAGGTGTGGTGGAGACCGCTTCGGTGCCGTGACCAGGGCTGTTCGATGTCGTTGTGCCGGTGGGCGTATCCGCTCGACAGGTGTCGCGAGGCAGGGGGCATGAGTGTCCGAGCAGCAGATCGCGGTGGTGACCGAGCGGGAAGCAGGCCCGGCGCTTCGTGCCCACTGCCCCGGTATGCCGGCCCGCAGCGACGCGCGCTGTGCGTGGCTCATCAGCGACGGCTTCGAGCCGAGGAACTGGATGCTGGCCCTGGCGCCGCTGCTCGGATGGCACGCCGCCGGCGCCACGGGAGTCGGGTGGGGCCTGTTCGCGGCCCTGTTCACCAGTGTGCTGCCCTCGGTGGCCCTTCGCCTGGGTGAACGCCGCAGCTACTGGAGCGACCGGCATGTACGGCAGCGCCGGGAGCGTTTGGTAGCCGGTCCCGTCGTCCTGGCCTCGGTCATCACCGGTACAGGGCTGCTGTACGGGCTGGAAGCCACACCTGCCGTCCGCGCACTGGTGGCGGCGATGCTGGCCGTGTTGCTGGTGCTGATGGTGATCACCTTCTTCTGGAAGGTGTCGGTGCATTCCGCGGTCGCGGCTGGTTCCCTGGCGGTTCTCGCCTCGCTCTACGGGCCGTGGTGGGCGCTGTCCGCCCCGCTGGTGGCGTTGATCGGCTGGTCACGGGTGCGGCTGCGGTGCCACACCGTCGCCCAGGTGGCCGTCGGAGCGTGCGTGGGCGCGGTCGTCAGCGGCGTGGCCTTCGATCTCCTGCGATGACAGAGATGACACAGATGCGAACGTTCCTCCCTCCCAGCGCCGCCGATCTCTTCCTGCGCGACCTGGAACAACGCGCCGAGCACCCGGACGCCACCTCGACCATCGGTGGGGTGCTGCATCTGTCCGGCGCCGTTCCCGAGCTGCTTGACCTCCAGGAATACGTGGCCGCGCGCCTGCCTCATCTTCCGTGCCTGACGCACTTCCTGCGCGGTGACGGCCGGCGGGCTCGGTGGGTACCTGCCGTTCCTGACCCAGCCGATCACGTTGCCGCACGTCGCGTGGGCAGGGGGCCGGAAGCTCTCGAAGCTGCGGTGCAGGATTTGATGCGCGCTCCTTGGCCCGAGGGCGTCCCGGCCTGGCGCCTGGTCCTGCTGCACGGACACGTCCCCGACGGGTTTGCGCTGCTCTACCTGGTCCACCACGCCGTCCAAGACGGCGGCACCATCGTCGCGGTCTTGGAGAACCTCTTCGGCCCGGATGCGGCCGCCGGGCGGCCTGCGCCGGTACCGCGGACACCGTCCGCCGAGCCGCGGCCCCGGCTGCGGCAGGTACGGCGCAGCGCTGCCATCCTGCTGCGGCATGCCCGCAAGCACCATGTGTGGACCTCGCCCGTGCAGCCGCTTTCCAGCCGCCGTCGCACCTCGTGGGCCCGGGTGCCTGTGGCGTTGCTCAAGGCCGCGGCCCGTGCCGGCGGCGCCGGCATCAACGACGTCTACCTCACCGCCCTGGGCCACGCGATCGCCGGGTGGGCGAGCACCGCCTGGCCGCGTGCCGCCCGGGCCCCCATTCCCGTCATGGTTCCCGTCAGCCTGCGCACGGCCGACGAGTGGGCGGTCCCTGGCAATCGCCTCTTCCTGACGCGGGTCGATCTTCCGGGCGGCCTCCCGCCCCTCGCCCAGCGGCTCGCCGGCACCAGCGCGGTCACCGCTGCTCTCAAGCTGCCCGGACACCGAGCCGTACTCCGTGCCGCTCTCACCCGCCTGCCTGCCGGGCTTCTCAGGCGCCTCGTGGCCGTGAGCACCGCCCCGGGCCGGCTCACCCTCGCCGCTTCCTTCCTGGTGATGCGCAAGCGCCTCCGCTACGGCGAGGCGGTGGTGAACCGGGTCGATCCCGTCATGTGCTGCCCGCCTGGGGCGCCCCTGGCGGTCGTCATGCTGATCTACGCGGGTGAGGCGAGTCTGTGCTTCCGCATCGACGAAGCCCTCCCCGGCGCCGACACCTTGCCCGAACTGTGGCGGCAGGCCCTGGAAGACCTGTCGACAACCGGTGGCCGGCCGACGACCAGCTCCGGAGCCACTACGGCAGCAGGAACGGCAACCGCCCCGGGGCGACCTGTGGAGTGATCTCGTCCCGGGGCGGCCCGTGGAGTGATCACAGAGCCCGTTCGATGCTCCACAGCGGCAGGTGTTCGAAGAGGGTGACGGCCTCCTCACGCCAGCGCGGGCGCCAGCCAGCAGCTTCGGCCGAAGCCAGTTCCGCATAACGACGCATGTCCGCCCGCAGCTTCTGCTCGACCCCGTGGCTGGTGGCGATCTCCCGGACAGCGGCCACCGTCTCCGGCGTGCAGGAGGAGTCGCCAAGCGTGGCTTCCACCACCGCCTGCTCGGTGCCGCTCACGGCCGCCAGCAGAGCAGCGACGGTGTAGCTGCGCTTGCCGCTGCGCAGGTCGCTGCCGGTGGACTTGCCCATGGCCTGCGTGTTGCTGAACAGGTCGAGGTAGTCGTCCCGCATCTGCTCGTAGATCCCGACGAGCCGCGCGTAGCGGCGCAGTTCCGCATCGAAGCGGACCGGGTCCTCGCCCGCGGCGAGCAGACCCAGCTGCAGGGGGGCGAGAATCGAGTAGCGGGCGCTTTTGTAGTCGGAAACGGCGTGCAGCAATTCCGCGGAGGGGAGGTCGGTGAAGTCCCGCTCGATGTCGGTGATCTGGCCCACGATCATGGCGGAGGCCGCTGCGGTCTGCACACCGACCATCGCGTGGCGCACCGTGAGCGCGGCCGGGGAGTCGAGGAGGACCCGCAGGGACAGGGCCAGCGCGAGGTCACCGGCGAGGACGGCGAGTCCGAGGGCTCCCTGTGGGTGCTGGGGGAACTTCTCACGGTAGGCGTAGTAGGTGGACGCCCCGCCCCGGCGGACGGGGCCGTCGTCGATGATGTCGTCGTGGACCAGGGCGTGCGTCTGCAGCAGTTCGACGCTCAGTGCGGCCTCCTCCAGGCCGCGCACCGGATCGGGTGTCACGAGGCGGGCCGCCTCGTAGAGCAATGCCACCCGCAACCGCTTGCCGCCCCGCACCGACAGGTCCCGCAAGAGGTCGAGGCACTCGGGCGTGAACCGGCTGGATGACGGTGCGTCGAAGGTGTCCGCCAGGGTGCGGAAGTACTGCTCGAACCGTGCGTTGAAACGGACTGCGCAGGCGGCGAAACGCTCTGCGACCTGTTCGGCGGGGAGTGCGGTGTCGGTCATGAGGAGACTTCCGTCCATGATGCCGGGCGCACGCGAGATCGCGGCGCAAGGAGTGCGAAAGTGCGGTGTCCGGCCGGGCGTGCCGGAAGCCGCCGACGGGTTCAGGAGGTGTACTGGGTGGCGGTGATGGCCAGCCCGTGCAGCGCCCGGGACACTGCCGGCGGAAGCGCCGCCGCATCCAGCACTCGCGAGACCTGTGCGCGACGGGAAGCGATCATGTGCTCGGTGCGCCGCCGCGCTCCGGTCTCCTCCAGGATGGCCCGCACCTCGGCCGCCCCGTACTCGTCGAGATCGGCCCTGCCTACCAGGCGGCGCAGGCGACGCTGTTGCGCCGGGGTGGCCGCACGCAGGCTCAGAGCAAGGAGAACGGTGCGCTTTCCCTCCCGCAGGTCTCCCAGGCCGGGCGCGCACGCACCATCCGTGCTGCCGAAGACGTCCAGCAGGTCGTCCCTGATCTGGAACGCCTCCCCCAGGGGCAGCCCCAGCGCTGTGCACAGGTCCATGGTGGTGTCATCAGCGCCGGCAACGGCGGCTCCCAGCTGCAGAGGACGCTCGACCGTCGCGGTGGCGGTCTTGTAACGGACGATCCGCAACGCCGCGTCGACGTCGTCATCGGGACCAGCGCCCATCACGTCCAGGTACTGGCCGTACATCACCTCCTCCAGCATCGCGTCGTACAGTCCATGCACCGCTCGGCGCCGCTGGACGGACAGTTCGGCGGTGTGCAGCAACTCTTGCGCCCAGATCAGGGCAAGATTTCCGACCAGGAGGGCACCGCCGGCACCGAGCCGCTCCGCCCGCGAGGACGGACCAAGGCGCGTACGCAGGGCGCGGTGGACCGCAGGACGACCGCGACGGGTGGCCGAATCGTCCATGATGTCGTCGTGGATAAGCGCGAACGCCACGAACAGCTCCAGCGACGCCGCCACTCTCAGGATTGCCGCCCTGTCCTCGCTCCCGCCTGCGGCATGCCAGCCCACCACGCACAGCAGGGCCCGGATGCGTTTGCCGCCCGCAGCAAGGAAGTTCCGCAGGGTGTCCGCGACCTCTGGGGGATGACTCCTGACGGTAGCCGCACGCGCCTTGTCCTCCAGGAACTCCTCCAGCACCGCATCGACCTGCTCCCGCACGGCACCCAGATCGATATCCTGAACGTCCATCACGCCCGAAGTCACCGGCCGGCCCTCCCGACAAGACGCACGGGCGGGCGGCCGTGATTCACGGGCGACGGGACTCCGCGGCCACGGTTGACCGATAGGGGTCGGCTGTCTTCGGATCCCGTCCGGCCATGCGGCCGGACCACCCACTTGATCTTCATGCTTGATCAACGATTAGGACGGCCCCAGAGCACGCCCTGACCACCATGGGCCATTCTCGACATCGCACACCCAGGCGAGATCCCACTCGCCCTGATCACCGCATGTGACGACAGCTCGCCAACTATCCTGCGTAAACCTTGCCAACTACATGGCGTCACGACTTTCTGAGCAGGGCCAACGCAAGGATGCACTTGCCAACTCCGCGCTCCGGACCACGTGCGGCCCGTGGACGGCGTCTCCTACGACCAGGTGCCCACCGAGTACCTTCCGAAGCCGTCGCTCGTGGGCCAGGTCCTCGGGCCGCGCCGCCCGTCGGGCTGGGTGATGGCGAGGGCTGGCGGCCGCGGAAGGTCCGTTCGACGACCCCACGGGTCTTGCCCGGGCCGGAGCCGTGCGGGACACTGCGTCGGGCGATCTTGGGTGTGATGCCGCGGGCCCGGAGGATGCGGCGTTACGTGTCGTAGTCGTAGCCGCGGTCGGCGAACAGCCGGCCCGGTCGATGCCTGGGATGCCCGCGGAGCCCGCGGATGCGGGGGATCGCGTCCAGTAGCGGTGTCAGCTGGGTGACGTCGTGCCGGTTTCCGCCGGTCAGGGTGACGACGAGGGGTATGCCGTGCCGGTCGACGATCAGGTGGTGCTTGCTGCCCGGCCGGGCGCGGTCAACCGGCGAAGGTCCGGTGTGAGCCCCCCTTTCAGCGCCCTGACGTGCGAGGCGTCGATCAAGGCATCGTCCATGTCCAGCAGGCCGGCTTTGCGTGGTTCGGCCAGGAGTGCTTCGTGCAGACGGGGCCGGACACCGGCCTCGGTCCAGTCCCGCAGACGCCGCCAGGCCGTCACCCCCACTGCACCCGGTCGGCGCCCTGCCGTCCTCGCCAGAGCCTTGCACGCAGCTTGTAGCACCTTGATCACTTTACGCGAAGGTGCTGTTGAGAGCAGGCGACGCAGAACTCCGTTGGAAGTCCGAGTGGGGTGGCCGCCGACTACCGTCCGCGATGAGTGCACGACAGTTTCACCATGGCCGGCCATCGCCCGACCTCACACGCTGCGGGCAGAGACGCTTGGCATCTCTGCGAGGCGCACCAGCGATCACCCCTGGCCGCACAATCACCACTACTACACACGGGTCTTGACTCGCTGCGGTGAGCACCTCGTGTCAGCTCAGGCGGGAAGGGGTGCACGCGCCGTCTCGCGTCGGATTGCGTGGGTGATGGCGCGCGCCTCGATGCCGGCCTGGCGAAGGACACCTGTGAGGGGGTTGGTGTATCCGGCGAAGTACAGGCCCGCGGCTTCGGGGTGGGTCCGTGCTCCCAGGGCGAGGGGTCGCCCAGCCTCGTCGAGTACGCCCAGGGACCCCACCAGCTCGTGCAGGTTGGACCGGTACCCGGTGGCTGCGATGACCGTGTGCGGTCGCAGTCGGGTGCCGTCGGCCAGCAGCACGTCGGGGCCGTCGAACGCCTGGACGGCCTCGACCGGCTCGACTCGCCCGGTGCGGACGGCGTCCACGAAGCCGTGGTCGAGCACCGGGTTGACCCCTTCACGGGCGTTGCGGGTGTACAGGCCCGTGCGGGGCCGTGGAAGCCCTCGTGACGTCAGATCGGGCACCGTGAGTTGCTGCGTGAGCAGGGAGGTTCGGTCGCGCCACGCGAGCGGGAGGGCATCGGTCAGCCGACCGACCGCATGCCATCGGGCGCTGGAGCGGGGCAGGATGTTGGGTGGGGTACGGACGGCGATGTGTACCCGTTCGGCTCCGGCCCCGGCCAGGACGCTGGCGATCTCGGTACCGCTGTTTCCGGCGCCGACCACCAGGACGTGCTGCCCGCGGTAGGGGTCCGGAGAGCGGTAGTGGGCCGAGTGCAGCAGCGTGCCGGTGAAAGTCGAACGCCCGGGCCAGTGGGGGAGATTCGGAGTATGGCAGCGGCCGGTGGCCACCACGACGGCACCAGCGGGCACTGGGCCGTCGGGGGTGTGGACCTGCCACCGCGCTCCCGTACCGGGCTCGGCCCGTTCGATGCGCTGCACCGGGGTGGTCACCCGGACATCGAGTCGGTGATGGGCGACGTACCTTTCCAGGTATCGCACATAGTCGTCCCGGCTCACCCATGGGCCGGCCTGGCGCGGCACCGGCAGGCCGGGGAGTTTCGAGGTGCCGGGGGTGGTGTGCAGCCTCAGGTGGTCATAGCGCTGCGCCCAGCTCGCTCCTACCCGTTGCGACCGTTCCAGGATGACGGTCGGCACGCCGGAGCGGCGCAACAGCGCGGCGGCGGCCAGGCCGTGGGGGCCCGCTCCGATCACGATCGTGGGAGCACTGTGGTCTGGCTGTGGTGTCGAGGGCATCGCCTCCTACAACGGCGCAGCGCGGTTCAGGTCACGCGCGGCCTGGAAGCACATGGCCTGCGGGGGTGGCGATGCCGATGGTCCACCGGAACAGCGATGAGTGCCGTTACACCGGCGATGCGAACTCGTTGAACCTCGCAACAGTCGCCACTTTGCGCAAGGACCGGTCTTCGCCCAGGTCCGGACCGTCCGGGCCAGATGCAGCTGAGCAGCCGGCATCCGGACGAGCCGTGGAGGACATGAGCCTGCGCGGCCGGCGTCTGTGGCGGGCTTGTCCTTGGGGCCGGATGGGCCGGCTCACCACGCCGATCCGATCTTTCGCGAGGCACATGTGCAGGCAGTAACGACGCGCCACCAGTCCCGGCTACAGATCGGCGGAGTCTGCAAGGACTACGGCAGGAGGCAGGTCCTGCGCGACGTCGACCTTGATGTGCCGGCCGGAACTCTGCTGGGAGTCGTCGGCGAGAACGGGGCCGGCAAGAGCACTCTGCTGCAGATCGCCGTCGGACAACTCACACCCGACCGCGGAACGGTGACACGGACCGGGGCCGTGGGGTACTGCCCGCAACGAGCGGTGCTGAACGATGCGTTCACCGTCGGACAGCATTTGCGGTTGTTCCAGATGGCCTACCGGCTGCCAACACTGGAGCGCGCAGGCGAGCTGATGGAACTGCTCGCTCTGACCGGCTGCCGGCGACAGCCGGTCGGCGAGCTCAGTGGCGGAACCCGACAGAAGCTGAACTTGCTGATCGCTCTCATGCACGACCCGCAGCTGCTGGTCCTGGACGAGCCCTACCAGGGCTTCGACTGGGACACCCACCAGCGGTTCTGGACCCTGGCCGCCGATCTGCGCGATCAGGGCCGGGCGATCATCGTGGTGTCGCACCTACTGCACGACCTCCACCACTTCGATGCGATCGCTCATCTGCGCCAGGGGCGTCTGCACTTCGAGGAGACCCACCGTTGAGGCTTTCCTGGACGGCATTCACCGAACTGCTGCGCTGCACCCTGCTGGGCCACCTGCGCAACCGGCTGGCCTTGGTTCTGGCCATCGCGTTCCTCCCAGTCTGGATCGCGGTGGCACGCCTGTGTACCTCTGACGAAGTGGTGCACATCTGGCTGGCCGCCCTCAGTGCCACCGTCTCCGCCCCGGCCAGTCAGGCGGGCCAAGTGGCCAGCGCGCTCGGCGCCGTCACCATGGTCGCCGGCTTCATCACCTTCACCGAGACCTTCCAGTCCCGGCAGATGGACCACCGTCTGCTGCTGGCCGGCTACCCCCGCCTGCCGATGCTGCTGGCCAAACTCGCTGCCATCGCCCTCACCGCCGCCCTGCTGGCCTTCTACACCACGATCGTGCTCTGGATCTCCCTGCCCGTACGCCACCCAGGCCCCCTGGCGCTGGCCCTCGCAGGGGCCGGCCTCGCCTACGGCGGGATCGGCCTCCTGCTCGGTTCTCTGGTCCGCGGCGAGCTGGAAGGCTTCTTCCTCATCATCATGCTCAGCCTGGTCGACACCGGCCTGCAGAACCCTGTCTTCAACACACTCATGGATGTGGCAGGCGTGTCCGCGCTTCCTTTGTACGGCGTGAACCAGCTGGCGCTCAGCTCAGCCCTGACCCCACAGATCCCCTGGTCCCACGGCCTGCTCTCCCTCGCCTGGTGCACCGCAACCGGCGGCCTGGCACTGCTCGTCCTGCACACCCATCGCCCCTCCCCCTCATCGCGGTTCCGCAGGACACGGGCCCGGGCAGGGTGATCACGGGGCGGTGGCGGCGTAGCCAGGGAGCTGGCGTTGTGAGGACCAGTCGGCGCCGTTGGTGGAGGACAGCAGCTGCACCTCGTTCGCCGAGGTCCCGGTGTAGGCCAGGTACAGCTGGCCCCTGTAGGAGGCCAGGGCCGGGGCGTGGTGGGTGACGAGTCCGGGGACCCGGCCGAAGGGGGTCCAGGTGTCGCCGTCGCGGCGGCTGACGTAGATCTCGTTGCCCCAGCCGCGCACCGCGCAGTACAGCTTGTTGTCGTGGACGGCCAGGACGGGGGCGGAGGGCGTCGCGCTTGTGGGCCAGGGCCGGACCGGGGGTGTCCAGACGTTCTTGCCGCCGGAGAAGACCGGGATGGTGTGCTGGGCGGTGGGGCCGGCCCACTTCAGGTAGAGGCGGAAGACGCCGCCGTCCCCGACGAAGTCGACGCTGCGGCTCTGGCCGGGCTGCGCGGCCAGAGCCGTGAGCACGGCCCGGTCGAAGACGAGGATGTGTTCCTGGATGAAGTCGTCGTCGTTGCGCAGCCAGGCGATGAGTTCTTCGATGAGGCGCACGATGAACGAGCCGAGCATGATCCATTCGGCCATGTTCTCCCACTGGCCCGAGGGCAGCGGACCGATCAGCTCGGAGAACTTCGCCAGTTCCTCGGAGATGAGGTGCAGTTTGTGTCCCAGCTCGTCGTAGAACTCGCTGGTGCTGTCGTCGGCTTCCCAGCAGGCGATGTGACAGGCCACCGACTTGCTGACGGCCCCGTCGAAAAGGGTGGTGTTCTCGTTGGTGAAGTGGCGCCACTCGCCGGTGTTCAGCGAGCCGTACTCCCCGGTCCGGTGGGCGCGCTTGTCCCCACCGTCGGCACCCGAGCTCAGCGCCCGGTAGATCTCGTCGTCGCCCGGCTCCCCGTTGGTGGCGTCCACGCAGTGGAACTTCTCCAGCAGGATCCGGGCGTGCACGTTCGCGGCCGGCTGCGCGATGGGCGCGGAAGACGTCACCAGGGTGAGGCCGTAGCCGGCCTCCGCCACCGCCTGGCCGAACTCGGTACGGACAGGCTCTCCGTGCCCTCGCCGGTGCCGATGTCGACCACGTTCACGTTCGGCTGCCCGGAGACGGCCTCCATCTGGGAGTTGTCCTTGAGCAGATCCTCGGTGGAGTACCCCTCGGCCAGCGGACGCGCCGTCACCGCCCGGGGCAGCAGATCGGGCGCACGGCGCGAACTCTCCTCGGTGAACACCCACCCCACCTCACGGATCTCCTCCTGGCTGAACAGGTGCCCCAGCGGTGCCAGCAGCCCCGCCTCCAGGTCCGTCAGCTCCATCCTCGCATCCAGCCGGGCCGCTCCCCGCAGTAGCACCCCGAACAGCAGAGCCGAATCCCGCGGCGCCGCCGCCAGCCGCTGCCTCCCGCTCCGTCGTCGCGCGGCCCTGCAACCGCGCACGCAGCCGTTCCACCCGTTCGCCTGGGGACAAAGGCTCAGACGCCGCAGAAACCCCCTTCAGGGATGAGACGCCTTCAGCCCAGGAAGAGGACCGGGGTACATGCCCCGACCATCCCAAGACGTCCACTCTGCGCAACAGATCCTTTACGGAAAGTTCCAAACTTGGCCGGGTGTCGGTGTACTCCAGAAAGTGCTCAGGCAGGTACGGACGAAGGCGCCCAGCCAACAGCACAAATCAGGATTGCTCAGGCAGCGTCGAAGCCGCTGCTCGCAAGGGCCTGTAGGTAGGGGTTCTGTCGTGTCACGGGTTGCCTCGAGAAGATCAGAGCGAGAGCGTCCCTCAGCGACTGCTTCACCACGCTGTCGAACTCACCTGCCAGGCAGTGCCCTTCTGCGGGGCGGAAGTGCCAGCCCTCCCGGGTGGCGTATCGAGTGCGCAACCTGATTCGTCCTTTTTCCCGCGTGAAGTGCCATTCGTCCTGTCGGTCGGACAGTTCGAACACTGCGATCCTGCCTTCACGGAGCGTGACCCTTGCGGCATGAAGCATGAGGACAAAGTCCAGAACGCAGACGGAGGTCGCGGCATCGGAGAAGTCGCCATTACCGATCCGAAGGCTGACGTCGACCTTAAAGTTGTCCCAAATGAAGGCAGACTGGGTGAGCTCCTCAACCACCGTGGGCTCGCGGAAGGCGTCGAGCGGGACCCAATCAGGGCCCCAGGACTCGTCTTTGGGGTTGGGAACGAAGCTGAGTGAAGGCGCTGTGGTTATGCTCACCGCCCCAGAATGCCGGACGAGGTGGCGGCCCCTGTAGGTCAGGCAACGTTGGTGTCGCGTTCGATGGCGGCGAGCCGGTTCTTGAGTCGGTAGCTGGGGCCGTTGATGGAGACGACGTCGCAGTGGTGCAGGAGTCGGTCGAGGATGGCTGTGGCGAGGACTTCGCCACCGAACACCTGTCCCCATTCGCTGAAGGTCTTGTTCGACGTCAGGATGATCGAGCCCTTTTCGTAGCGCTTCGAGATCACCTGGAACACCAGGTTCGCCTCAGCGCGCTCGAGGGGCTGGTAGCCGACTTCGTCGACGACGAGAACGCCAGCACGAAGATAGGTGCGGAGTTTACTGTTGAGGCGTCCGGCCGCCTCGGCGACCTTGAGCTGGCGGACCATGTCGTCGAGGGTCGTGAAGTAGACGGAGAAGCCGGTCCGGCAAGCGGCGACCGAGAGTGCGACGGCGATGTGAGTCTTGCCGACCCCGGGCGGACCCAGCAGGGCCGCGTTGGCCTTGGCCTCGACGAAGGCGAGGGTGGCGAGATCTTTGATCTTGCGGGGATCAAGTTCGGGCTGGAAGGCGAAGTCGTACTCATCGAGCGTTTTGTGGTGCGGCAACTTGGACAGCCGCAAGCCCTGCCGGAAGCACCGGTCATCGCGAACGGCGAGTTCCTCAGCCAGGACCAGGTCGAGGAAGTCGAGGTAGCCCATCTTGGCCTCGTCTGCCCGGCCGGCGTACTGGTTCAGGCTCTCGGCCAGGTGGGGCAGGCCGAGCTTGGCGGCCGTGCTGCGGATTCGGGTGCTGACCAGCTCACTCAACTGGGCTCCTCCGGCGTGGGGTGGGTGGTGAAGGGACGGGTCCCGGTCAGTTCGTCATAGACCGACAGAGGTCTGCGGCCGACCTCGACGCGGACGGCCGCGGCCCGGTTCAGGAGAGCCATCAGCGAGGCGGCCGTCTCCTCGCCGAGTGCGTTCTGATGGCGGGGCTGCCGAGGAACGTCACCTGTAGTGGTCCGCCGGTTCCGGCCGTCTGGAAGACCGTCCCAGTGCTTCTCGTCGACGACGCAGGCTCCGCGGCCGACGGCCCTTGGGTGGATGGCCAGCAGGGTGTCGCCGTTGGCGTCAGGGACGGTGGAATGCAGGGTGATCTGGGACTTCATGGCCCTGACTTCCACCAGCTGACGTGGGCGAATCTTTCGGGCCGGGACCGAGTAGAGGTTCGCGTCGAAGGCGACCAGGCAGTCTTTGCCGACGTAGCGAAGGTGCCGCTGAGTGACCATGTAGGGCGTCGCCGGCAGCGGTCGCAAAGCCATGTGGTCGCGGATCGCGCGGTGCCCGATCACCTCGCCGTGGGTGCCGTGGGACTTCGCCCGGCGCAACAGCACCCAAGCGTTGAAAGCGGAGTCCAGCTCCTCGATGGAGGAGAAGGACCGTCCGGCCAGGACGTGGTCCCGGACGATCAGGACTTGCCGCTCGACACGGCCTTTCCCGGTGGGACGGTAGGCGGCCAGCACGTCGATGTCGAAGTCGTAGTGCCCTGCGAACCCGACCGCCTCCGGGTGCAGCGGAACGGCCTCGCCCGGCGCGACGTGGCGTCGGACGACGGTCTTGGTGCGGTCGTAGACGATCGACATCGGCACCCCGCCGAAGTGGGCGAACGCCTGCCGGTGACAGTCGAAGAAGGTGGCCAGGTCCTGGCTGGTGGTGAAGCAACAGAACGGATCTCGCGAGTAGGACAAGGTCATGTGGAACGAGTAGACCTTCGGGATGCCGACGTGGGCGAGGATCTGCCCTTCGTCTCCCCAGTCGACTTGTGCCTGCGCTCCGGGCACGACCTCGAACCTGCGGTGCAGGCCGGCCAGCTCGCCCGGGCTGATGCCCAGTTCCCCCGCGATCCGCGGCCGGGCCTCCTGCATGTAGAGCTTGACCCGCTGGTAGGTGCCGGTGAAGCCGTACTCGGCCACCAGCCGCTCGTGAACCACGGCACCTTTGATCAGAATCTCGGACCGCAGCATCGCGTCGATCAACGCCGCGACCTCGTCCACCTTCCGCCGGCGGCCATGTCCCGGCGCAGCCCGACGCGGTGGGGCGACCGGGCCTTCAGAGGACAGGTACTTGCGGACCGTGCGGCGGTTGAGCCCGGTCTCCTTTGCAATTTCCGACAGGCTCATCGCCCCGGACTCGAACAGCCCGCGGAAGCGTCGAAGCTCCATCCATCGTTGCGGGTCCAAGACCACGGTCAGCCGCCCTCCGCCGCCCCTTCACAGGCCGGCAGCAGACTGCCCACGATCAGTCCGCGGTACGTCAGGAAGTGGGCACGTTCATCCGTACGTGCCTGGGCACGTTCACGTGTACGCCGACACCGGGCGATACACCACGCACACCGCGCAGCGCCCGACAGACAACGCCCGGCGCAGCCACCGGTTCTGCAAACGGCCCTGCAAGCACCAGGGCTCCTCCCTGGCCCAGCCGGAGCCGGAGGCGGAGGCGGAGGCGGAGGCGGAGGCGGAGGCGGAGGCGGAGGCGGAGGCGGAGGCGGAGGCGGAGGCGGAGGCGGAGGCGGAGGCGGAGGCGAAACGGCCGTCGCTCGGGCGGCGTAGCCCTACTTCGTCAGGCTGATGGGTTTGCAGTCGGGGGTGGCGCAGACGAGCTCGCTCTGGTCGTCGGGAAGCAGCCGGCTCGCGATCCGCTTCGGTGCAGGGCGTGCCTCGTACTCGGCCAGGATGCTCCCGGAGGCGTCCACGACGGTGATGAGGGAGGAGACGATCGTTCCGCCGGTGAGGACGAGGGTGGGCACCGATCCCCGGTAGCGGACGCTGAACAGGCCCACGTCCTCGGCCTTGACGTCGGCCGGCGCGACCACGGTGAGGCCGGTGGCCTGCCGGTGGGCGGGTGCGAGTACACCTCAACCGCATAGGCGCTGCCTGAAAGCAGCATCCCAGTACCCATCGCCGCGACGGCAGCTGCGGCCCCCCTCAAGAACCCGCGGCGGTCGCTCTCGGCGCTGGCCATCCCGCGTTCAGTCATCCGGCTGATCTCCAAATTTCTCCACTGCAACTGGGCAACCCAGCCACCCCGAGGAAGACAACACCGGTGCAGCACACGCCCGCGACCATGAAGAAAGAGGCAAGATCCCCAACGATCACAAGGAGAACGCCCGATCCCGGCACCCGTCACGGCCAGCTCCCAAGAAGTACCGCGCGCCCGCTGATGGTCGCGCAGGCATTGCAGTGCGGCGTGCCGGGCGAGGGCTAGAACATGGTGTTGTCGTTCTTGGAGGTGGGCGGGATCACCTGGAGGACGTCCCAGTGTTCGACGATCTTGCCACCGGCGTCGAAACGGAAGATATCGATGCCGGCGTACTCCTCGTCGGGCCAGATTTGGTGGCAGTGCAGGATCACGTGGTCGCCGTCAGCGAAGGCGCGCTTGACCTCCACCCGCTTGCCCGGGTACTCGGCGGCCATGCGCTCGAAGTAGTCGATGAACGGCTGTTTGCCGTCGCCGACGTGTGGATTGTGCTGGATGTAGGTGTCGCCGGCGTACTGGTCGATGGCCTCGGCGGGGCGGCACTGGTTGAACATCAGGTCGTAGAACGCCTGCGCCGTGGCCTTGTTCTTCTCCGGGTCGCTCATGTTTCCACCGTAGGGTCGGCCGCCAGGTGCAGCACGGCGAGTACGTCGAGACTCCAGCGACCGGCCCAACTCTGCATGCACGGGAGCGGACCCTTCAGCTGGGCCATCAGCTCGCGGTTGGCGGCCTGGGCCGCTGCGAGGTCCTCGCCCTGGTCCTGGAGCTTGAGTTCCAGGTCGACCACCTGTTGTTTGAGAGTGGTGAGCCGGGCCTTGAGTTGTTCGGTGCCCTCGGACCCACCGATGCCGCACTCACGCCAGACCTGCTCGCCAAGGACTTCACTGAGCCGCGTTTCGAGACGGCGGGCGTGAGCGGCGAGACGGGCGGTGCGGGCGTCGGCGGCGAGCAGGTCGGCTTGGAGGGAGGCCCGGCTGACGGCCGGCCCGCGGTCGCCGGGGACGGTGGGCGGTTCAGCGGCCTGGGCGTGGACCTGGCCGAGCAGGTAGCGGGAGATGGTGTCGATCAGGTCGGGGAAGCGGCCCTCCCGCCGGGCCTGGGCCAGCCTCGCAGACAGCCGCCGGTGCATCGGCGGCGTGTGCGGCAGCACGCCCTCGGAGACCAGCCGGTACATGACCTGCCTCAACGTGACCTTCGACGGCGCGTCCCCGTCCACGATCTGCCGCGCCCGCTCCACGACGAGGGGCCACCGGATCCGTTCACGAGCCATACCAGTACATGTGCCCCTCCTCGGCCACCGGCCCCCCGGGAACGGATGACCTCTTCCCTCGGCTATCGCGAGGAAAGACACCTCATGCGGCTACTGAGGTTTTCGGATCGTCGTCGGGTGGTGACGGTTCATGATCCTCGCGGTATGCCGGTGGGATGAGGTATCCGGAAGGTGGGGGCCTGACCGCTGAGCGGCGGGCGTTTCGTGAGGGGATCCGGCTTCAGGCCGGGCAGCGGTTCGCGGCGGGTGAGAAGACCGCGGCGATCGCGCAGGACCTGCGGGTGAGCGTGCGGTCGGTGGAACGCTGGCGTCGTTCCTGGCGCGAAGGAGGCATGGAAGCCCTGCGCTCCACGGGACCGGCCAACTCCCCGACCGTCACCGACGCCCAGTTCGCCGTGCTCGAGGAGGAACTCGGCAAGGGACCGGCCGCACACGGCTTCGACGATCAGCGCTGGACCCTGGCCCGGGTCCAGACCGTGACCCGCCGCCGACTGCGCCTGACGCTGTCGGTGGCCACGGTCTGGCGGCTGCTGAAACGGCACGGCTGGTCCTGGCAGGCAACCGCCCGCCAAGCACTCGAACGCGACGAGCACGCCGTCGAGCTGTGGAGGAAGGCGGTCTGGCCCCGGGTAAAAGGCTCGCGGCGGCGTCCGGGGCCTGGATCGTCTTCGAGGACGAGGCCGGCTTCTCGATGACTCCGCCCCGTGCCCCCACCTGGGGCCGACGCGGACACATCCCCGTCATCCACGTCCGCGGCCGCTCCCGTCGCCGGACCTCCATCGCCGCCCTGTGCTGCTACAAACCCGGCGAGACGAGCCGCCTCATTCACCGGCCCCGCGCTCATCTCCGCCTCAAGGGTGCACGCAAGAGTTTCTCCTGGCAGGACTACCGCGACCTCCTGGTCCGCGCGCACATCCAGCTCGGCGGGCCGATCGTGGTGGTCTGGGACAATCTCCATACTCATCTGGCCGCAGGGCTGAAGCGGTACGAGGCCGAGCACGACTGAGCCTTTTCCAACCTGAAGCACCTGCCAGTCGGAGGGCCCCGCAGCAGTTCCCCGGAGGCGCCAGTCAACAGGTGAAGACCTGCCCAGGAGCCCGTGCTGGACTCGGGTAGCCGGTCAACGACAGTGCGGATGCCAGGTTGGAAAAGGCTCCGTAATGAAGCCCCTGGTAGATGGGTTTTCGACCAAGAGAACCGGCTCCACCAGAGGCTTCACGTGCTTGTCTACCCGTCGGGTGTCGACGTGTCCAGCTCCGCCCTCCGCTTCCTCACGCAGCAGTTGCGGCGCCACCGCCGCGCGATCGGCTCCCGGTGGCGGCGCCTGACCGCCGGCCGTCAGTCCCTGCTCCCCCTCGCCCATCTGCGGATGGGACATACCTACGCCCAGCTCGCGGCCGGGTTCGGCGTCGGCACCACGACGGCCTACCGCTACGTCACCGAGGCGGTCGGGCTCCTGGCCGCCCTCGCCCCCGGCCTGACCGACGCGATGCGGACCGCATCGGCGAAGGCGTACCTGATCCTGGACGGCACCCGGCTGGCCATCGACCGCATTGCCGCGGACCGGCCGTTCTACTCCGGCAAGCACAAGAGGCACGGGATGAACGTGCAGGTCATCGCCGACCCCTTCGGCCGGTTGCTGTGGACCTCACCAGCCCTGCCCGGCGCCGTCCACGACGTCCGCGCGGCCCGCGAACACGGCATCGTCGACGCCCTCGCCGAGGCAGACATCCCGTGCTGGGCCGACAAGGGATACCGAGGTGCCGGCGGCACGGTCCGCATCCCGTGCTGGGGACGGTGGGAGACCCTCTCCACAGGCCAGCAGGCGGTCAACCGGTCCCACGCGAAGATCCGGGCCCTCGTCGAGAAGGCCGTCGCCACCCTCAAGTCCTGGCGGCTCCTCCGCAAACTGCGGTGCTCGACCACCCGGATCACCAGCATCGTCCAAGCCATCCTTACCCTGCATCTGACCAGCTCAAAGTGAGGATGGAAAAGGCTCACTGAGCCCTCGCCCACCTCGAACCCAGACCCTTCCGACAAGGCCCGCATGAGCTACGCAGTCACCCCTGATGAACTGATCCGCCGGTACGGCCTCTCAGGCGCGGTCTACTTTCCGCGCTATGAGCACCGGCCGCGTCTCCACGAGAGGACCGCAGGGTTCCTGAGTGCGGTAGGACTCCCCCACAACGATGAGTTCATGACGCGAACCGAGGGCGAGCCGATCCTTCTGTCCGAGAAGTTCTCGGACCCGGAGAAGGACGGCGTCCTTCCTGCCGAGTGCGGTTCCTGGCTCGAACTCGGATGGTTCCAGCACATGACGATCGCCCTGGACCCGGCCAATGGCAAGGTATACGTCTTCCCCGAAGGCACCCCCCTGGATGAATACCAGCCCCTGCACCGAGACGTAGAGTCCCTGGTCTACACGCTCCTGGCCTACGAGCAGTTCGTCGCCGCCTGCGGATCCGGCAACGACTTCGACGAGCTCGAGTCCCGCTTCAAAGACAAGATCGAATCGTTCGACCCCATCCCGTTCTCCGACGAGGACTCTCCCTGGGCCCGCGTCATCGACGACATCCTCGAGTCAAGCTGGACCGCCTGAGGACCGCCCCTCCGGAGAGCAACACGGCCCAAGGCCAGCAGCTCGTCGTACCGGGCATGTCGCGATCACGAGGGGGAAGGTCTCTCGCCCGCCGGGGCACAGCCATCTCTCTGGCCGCCCTCGCCGCCCACACCAACCGGTCCAAGACCGACCGGGACCCTGCCAAGCTGAAAAATGAACTTCACCATAACCCCTCAGAACGTGACCGACGTCCACGGACTGAACGGCGTCACCTACTTCCCCCACCTCGTCGGCAGCCGTATGCACCCCGGCACAGCCAGGTTCCTGGTCACCGTGGGACTGCCCTCGAGCAAGCTGTTCTCCACCAGGCTCGACCTCGACACCCCCGGCCGGCTCGAGTGTCGGCCGTCCCTCAAGGCAGCCTTCGACGCCGACGGTCGTAGTTTCGGGCCTCGACCAGACGCGTCGGCATGACGGAGGTGCCGGGCTGCCGCTGGCGGATTGCCTACCCGCACAGGCCTGGCGGGAGCCGCCGCCCCGAGGGTGCTCCTCTGTAGGCCGTCTACTCTTCGTTGATGGCGGTGTACTCGATGGTAACCGTCTCGACGGCAGCATCCGAGCAAGATCCACCTGGACTGCGACGGACGGGGCCGGCCAATCGCCTTCGTCGTCACGGGCGGCAACACCAACGACTGCACCCGGTTCACCACGGTGACGTAAGCGATCCGGGTGCCCCGCCTCGGACCGGGTCGGCCCCGCACCCGGCCTGATCACGTCCTGGGCGACAAGGGCTACAGCTCGAAGGCGATCCGCACCTGGCTCCGCTGCCGCGGCATCCCGCACACCATTCCCGAGCGGGCCGACCAGGTCCGCAACCGGGCCCGGCGAGGCAGCCGCGGCGGCCGCCCGCCGGCCTTCGACCGCGAGGTCAACAAGCACCGCAACGTGGTGGAACGGTGCTTCAACCGCCTGAAACAGTGGCGCGGCATCGCCACCCCGTACGACAAGACCGCCCAGTCCTACGAAGCAGCCGTCACCCTCGCATCAGTCCTGATGTGGGCGTGACATTTGACGACAGAACCTAGTACTGCAACGGTCTTTGGTCTGATGGTTGGGCAGTTTCCGGTGGTATGTGGCCGCGTCGTTTGTAATGGCTGACGCGGGCTTGGTGTTGC
>NZ_JBHXRW010000087.1:0-22678 GCF_042716635.1 Streptomyces sp. NPDC058664
CTGGCGCGAGGGCATCAGACCGAGCCCGTGCCAGCCGCTACCAGCGCCAAGCAGCGCAACAACCGTGAAGATCACGATCTACGGCTGGAGTACTAACTGATCGTTTCAGGATGAGTTCGGCGTGAGGGCTTGGCGGTCTGGTCTGGTGGCGGCAGGGTGCTGCGGGTGTCGGATGATCTTGTTCCTGATGACCTCTGGGAACACATCGCTCCACTGCTGCCGCCCCGCCCGCCGCGGCGTCATCGGTATCCCGGGCGTCTGCCGGCGGACGCCCGTGCGGCCCGGCGGGGCATCGTGTACGTGCTTCGAAAGAACGTGAGCCGGAGAGACGTGCCCCCGAGCGAGCCGGGTGCAGCGGGGCGACGGCCTGGCGGCGTCCGCCCTGACCACGTCGCCGGCCTCGGCTCTCCTCGCCGGGGCCGACACGTGTGTGATCGGCGGGAACGCGGCACGTCCTCGCGGATCACCCGGATGCCGCCTCCGGGTCGCGGTCGGACGCGGGCCAGACATAGGGCAGGTCGTCCGGCACGCCGGGGAACCGGTCACGGTAGAACTCCGGGTCCTTGCGCACCAGAGCCGACCGGTGGCTGAGGTGAAAGGCCGGGTCACCGATCCAGGGCGGCACGTCACCGCCCGCGCCGAGCTGCCGCTGGGACCGCACGAGCGCCTCCGGACGCAGGGCCCGGAAGCCGTCGACCAGGGTCACCGCGCACGTGTCGGCGCGCCCCTCGCTCGTCCAGACCCGGCACATGTCCAAGCCGTACCGCACGAGCGCCTCCTCGTAACCGGTCCACATCCGGACCGCCGGGTGTCTGCGCCAGCCGTACCCGGGAACGGTCAGCCCGCGGAACACCTGCAGCGCCTCGACCCGCTGTTTCCCGAGCCGTCGGGGATCCAGCGCCAGGGCCGATTCGACAAAGTCCGGAAACGGAAGAAAAGTCTGCATGCGGCCTCCCTACCCGCACTCCGCGCCGACGTCCCGGGTCGGGCCCATACATGGTCGACGCCGCCCCTTCAAGAGCCGGTCCGCGTCAAGGGACCGAGGATTTTCGGGCTCGTTCCCGCCCGTAACGCTTGGTTAACTCTGCAAACAGCTTTGCCGAGTTATGGTCGTTCTTGACTGGTCGTTGACCAGCCATTGGCCTTCCTTAGACTTTGCGAACTACCTGGACGGAGGCATATGCAGCGAGTCTCGACGGCCTGGATCGCGGCGGCGATCCTCGCCCCGACCTTGGTTGCCCTCCAGCTCCTCATCTCCCTCCCTTCCTTCGCGTCTGCACATACAGCTCGTGACACCCTGGCCAAGGCTCCATCCGGAACGAAGCCCTCCGGAGCGGCCGCGTACGACGGGATCGTCGTCTGCGGCGACACCGACGCGCCGGGGGACCCGATCGGTCCCGTGCGCACCCGCGACCGGCAGCGCACCGCCGACAACCCCCCGGCCTCCGAGCGCCCGATACCGGCCCGCCGTGGCTCATCCGCGCCCCGACCGGGCACGCCGACCTCGGCGGACCTCCACCCGGCGAGATCGTCGGGGGCTCGTTCCCTCACCGCACTCCAGGTGTTCCGCTGCTGATCGGCAGAGCGGCCCTCGCCTCCCACCCACCTGTCCCGCACACCCGACGCGTCCCCACGGCGCGCCAGGAGGAGTCACCACGCCATGCAGCCCCTCATCGACAACGCCCGTACGTTCGGACAGCGCCCTGAGGAGTTCGCCCGGCTGGCCGAAGGCCAGTCCCCCGAGGTCCTGTTCATCACCTGCGCCGACTCCCGGGTCGTCCCGGCCCTGATCACCGGCGCCAAGCCCGGCCAGCTGTTCGAGCTGCGCACGGCGGGCAACATCGTCCCGCCCCACGGCTCCGGCACCCCCACCGGCGAGGCCGCCACCATCGAGTACGCCGTCGAGGTGCTCGGCGTCGAGCACATCGTGGTCTGCGGCCACTCGTACTGCGGCGCCGTGGGCGCGGTGGTGCGCGGCGACGACCTGGACGCCGTCCCCGCGGTGCGTGACTGGCTCGCGCACGCCGCGGAGGAGCCCACGTGCGCCGACCCGGCCGACCCGACGGTCTCCGAGGCCGTGCAGCACCACGTCCTGACGCAGCTGCTGAGGCTGCGTTCCTACCCCTGCGTCGGCAGGCGGCTGGCGGCGGGTCGGCTCAGCCTCCACGCCTGGTACTACGAGGTGCACACCGGAGCCGTACGTGAGCACCGCGCGGAGACCGACACCTTCGAAGCGCTGTGAGGGTGGCCACCATGACCAAGTTCCCCTACTTACGGCAGGACTTCACCGCCTCGCTCGTCGTGTTCCTGGTCGCCCTCCCCCTGTGCGTGGGCGTCGCCGTCGCCTCCGGTGTCCCGGCCGAGCTCGGACTCGTCACCGGCATCGTGGGCGGCATCGTCACCGGCCTCATGCGCGGCAGCAGCCTGCAGGTGTCCGGGCCGGCGGCCGGCCTGACCGTGCTCGTGTACGAGGCCGTCAGCGAGTTCGGGCTTCCGGTGCTCGGTGTGATCGTGCTGGCGGCGGGCCTGCTCCAGCTCGCCATGGGCGCCCTGAGGCTGGGGCGCTGGTTCCGCGCGATCTCGGTCGCCGTCGTCGAGGGCATGCTGGCCGGCATCGGACTGGTGATCATCGCCGGCCAGCTGTACGCGGCGGCCGGCCTGAAGGCTCCCGCTTCCGGCACCGACAAGATCCTCGGGCTGCCCGGCGCCGCCGTCGACGCCGTCGGCAGCACTGGGGCACTGGCCTCGCTCGCGGTCGGCGCGGGAACCATAGCCGTGCTGGTGCTGTGGAAGAAGCTGCCGCGGAAGGCCGGGACCGTGCCGGGCGCACTGGCCGCGGTGATGCTGGCGACGGTGGTCACCCAGGCGTTCGGACTGCCGGTGGCCACCGTCGAGGTGAACGGCCTGCTCGGCTCCGTCCAGCTGCCCGGCGCCGAGGCGCTCGGTGCCCTGGCCGACCCGGCCGTCATCGGCACGATCATCGCCTTCGCCCTGATCGCCTCCGCCGAGAGCCTGTTCAGCGCGGCCGCGGTGGACCGTCTGCACGACGGCCCGCGCACCCGGTACGACGAAGAGCTCATGGCGCAGGGCGCGGGCAACACGCTCTGCGGTGTGCTCGGCGCCCTGCCGATGACCGCGGTCATCGTGCGCAGCTCCGCCAATGTGGCGGCGGGCGCGAGGACCAGGGCGTCCCGGGTGCTGCACGGCGTGTGGCTGCTGCTGTTCGCGGCGCTGCTGCCCGGGGCGCTGGCGCTCATCCCGCTGCCCGCGCTCGCCGGCATCCTGGTCCACGCGGGCTGGAAGCTGATCCCCTTCCGCGGTGTCGTGTCGCTGTGGCGGGGGCACCGGGGTGAGGCCCTGATCCTGGTGGCCACGGCGGCGGCGATCGTCACGGTGAACATGTTCGAGGGCGTACTGATCGGGCTGGCCCTGTCCGTGGTCAAGACCGCCTGGGAGACGTCGCACGTGAAGCTGGAGGTCATAGACAAGGGCGCGGGTCCGATCCAGGCGTATCTGTCGGGCAACGCGACCTTCCTGCGGCTGCCGAAGATACTCGACAGCCTGGAGGCGCTCCCCCAGGACCGACCGGTCGTGGTCGACCTGTCCGGCCTGCACCACCTCGACCACGCCTGCCGCACGGCCCTGGAGACCTGGGCCGAACGGCACAGCGTCGCCGGAACGGAACCGGTGAAGGTCACGGAACCGGAGAAGGCCACCGAGCAGGAGAGAGCCACCGAGCCGGTGAAGGCCGCATCCGGCGAGATCGCCTGACGGATCGCCGGAAGTCCTGAGGAACGGGAGGGTCCTCCCTGAGGAACGGGAGGACCGTAGGACCGCGTCACGTTCGGCCGGAGGCGCGACGCACGCGCCTCCGGCCGCTCGGCCGCCCCGACCGGTCGTCGACGGCCGCGGCTCGGATCGCGGAACTCGCCGGGTCCGAACGCGGGATATCGGGGCAGACGAAGAGGGACGGCCGATGGGCGGCCGGTCTGGAGGCACACCCATGACACAGGAACCCCCGTCCGTCGCAGCGGCGGACTCGGCCCGGTCGGCCCTCGAGGAGGTGTCCGATCCCGCCGCGAGGGCGGTGGTGCTGGCGCTCCTGACGGTCTGCGACGAGCTGCGGGCCGTGTCCGAGCGGCTGGGCAGCGTGGACACGCGGCTGGAACAGGTGAACCAGTACCTCGGGGCCCTCGCCAACAAGCCCTGATCGTCCACTGCCGGGAGCGGGGGGCCGCGGGTCGCTCCCCGCGTCCGGTCAGAAGGCGAAGACCACCCGGTCGTCCAGGGTGGCGCCCATGGTGCAGGTGTTGGCGAACGTGTGGGTCCATGAGGTGCGGGACCCCTCCCACACCCCGTCCACGGTGACGGTGACGGGGTCGAAGTGCTGCGGGCACATCCGGTCCGGGTCCGGGGAGGCGAGCAGGCCCTCGAAGGCACCGCCCGGCGAGGTCGCCTTGAGTTCGGCACAGGCGTCCTCGGGCGCCGGGTGCGTTCCGCCGGCGGTCGGCGCGCAGCTGAGCGTGACGGCGCGCAGGACAGTGGCCGCGCTCGCGTCGGCTCCCTTGCTCACGCTCAGCACGAGCGCGGAGGGGGCGTAGAGGCTGTCGGTCCGGGCTTCCGCCACACCGGCGGCGCCGGCGAGGCAGAGAAGTGCGGACGTAGAAGCTGCAACGAAACCGCGAAGCATAACCATGACTCACTTTCGATTCGAAGATTAGAGGCAGTTTCAACCTTTCGATCACCGCCTCTCGTACGTTTCGGAGCGTGTCTGACACGGAGAGCGATCGCAAGTTCGCGCGCACTATTCGGACACCGCCGCCCGCATGCCGGTGATCGCACGCATGTCCAGCAGGTCAGAGCCGGTGCCGGTCGGCCGTGGCACTGATCCACACCGTGCCCGCCGTCGCCCCGACGTGGCTTCCCGCCTGCCCAGGGACACGTCCCCTTCACCGAACGGTCGTTCAGTACGACCAGTTCTCGACGCATGGAGGGTATGCGCCGCACCGCCTGGTCTTCGCCGAGTCCACGAGCGGCTCCCTCTACCGGGCGGCCACCCTGCCGGTCCCCGAGAGCTGAACGCCTCACCGGACGGGCGACCGGCGCGCCCTGCGTCCGCCGGACCGCCCGCTCCCTCCGCGGGGATGGAAGATCCACGTCTCGGCCGGGCTGGACAACGCGGAGGCGGTCCTCGCCACGGTCCGCGCGTACTGCCTGCGGCAGGAGGTGACCTTCACGTTCGTCCCCAACCGCTACCTGCTGCACCAGCGCAACGCCAAGTACGCGGACCGCTCCGCGAGCGGCAAGTTCATCACCGTCCACCCGGCCGACGACCGGCAGTGCGAGCGTGTGGCCACCGACCTGGCGGAACTGCTGGACGGCGAGCCCGGTCCGTACGTCTTGAGCGCCCTGCGGTGGGGCCGGGCCCCGTGCACCTGCGGTACGGAAGCTTCACCCGCCGCCACTGCTACGACGAGAACGGGGACCTGCGGCCGGCCCTCGAAGACGGCTCCGGCACGCTCGTACCCGACCCGCGCGGTCCGGTCTTCCACCTGCCCGACTGGGTTACGCCGCCCGCCTTCGTGCTCCCGCGCCTCGATACGAGGGCCGCGGTGACCGTGCGGGACATGCCGTACGAGATCGAGAAGGCACTGCACTTCTCCAACGGCGGCGGGGTGCGGGAGGCCCGGCACCTGCGGTCCGCCAGGCGGGTCGTCCTGAAGGAGGCGCGTCCGCACGCCGGGCCGGCCGTGGACGGACCGGACGTCGTGAGCAGGCTGCACGGCGAGCGCGACGCGCTGCGGCGGCTCTCGGGGCTCGCCTGCACCCCGGAGGCCCTCGGCAGCTTCACGATCGGCGAGCACCACTTCCTGGCTCTGGAGCTCGTGGAGGGCAAGCCGCTCCATACCTTCTTCGCCCGCAGGAATCCGCTGATGGAGGCCGATCCGCCGGCGGAGAGGCTCGCCGGGTACACCGCATGGGCTCTGCGGATCCACGGGCTTGTCGAGGGGGGCCGTGGCCGCGGTGCACGCCCGCGGGACCGTCTTCAACGACCTGCACCTGTTCAACATCACGGTGTCCGGGGGCGAGTCCTCAGGGAGGACCGGTTCTTCCCCGGCGACATCGCCCAGTTCGCCACCGCCGGGGCGGGGGCATGTCCATGGGGTACGGCACCGCCGGAGTGCTCCGCGCGCCCGGCGAGAGCGGGGCCCCTCGATGTCCCGAGGCCGAGGAGAGGCTGCTGCGGTACGCCAAGGACCCGACTCCGGCACGCCGCTCGGCTTCTACGACGGGCTCACCGGCGTCGCGTGGACGCTCGACCGGCTCGGGCACACGGTCGCCGCGCTCGAACTGGCCGCACTCGTGCTGGAACAGGACCACGACGCCCTCGCCCCCGACCTGCACGGAGGGACGGCCGGCATCGGTCTCGCCCTGGACACCCTGGCCACCCCCACCGGTGAGAGTGGCCTGCACGCGGCGGCCCTGCGCCGCGCCGAGTTGTCGGCCCTCCCGCTCCAGGCGTCCGCCCGAACGACGGGGCGGCCGGGGCGGCGGGCAAGATGCGCACGGAGCTGCTGGACGGCGGTGCCGGACGGGCCCTGCTGTTCGTACGGCTCTACGAACGCACTCGGGACTCCGCGCTGCTCGATCTCGCCGCCGAAGCGCTCGACGACCTCTCCCGCCGCGTCCGCGGGGTCTCCGGGACCCTGCAGCTCGACGAGGCCGGCGCACGATGCCGTACCTCGGTGCGGGCAGGGCGGGCATCGGCATGGTGATCGACGAGCGCGGCGGCACGGAGGCGGTCGCGGGCGCCGTGACGGAGGGTGGCAGACACTCCGCGTCCGCGACGTACACATCCGTCTCCGACACCTCGGAAGCCGGACCGTGCAGCCACCGGGCAGCGAGGACACCACCAGGACGCCGCTCGACCGCAGCAGTTCCTCGAGCGCCGAGCGCAGGAGCCGCGCCTCGTGGACCACCGTCAGCTGTATCGTTCCCATCCCTTCGGTCCTCCGTCGCGCACCCCCGGCACGACGGAGGACCGAAGGGATGGGAAATGTCCGGATCCCACCCCGTACCGCTCCCCGCAGATTCCTCGTCTGCGAGGAGATCCGTGTACACGGCGGGGTCAGAGGTACCGGGAAAAGCCCTGGAGGGCGGGAGCGTCGTCCTGGAGACCGTCCGCTACGCCGGTCCCGCCCTGTCCGCGCGGCACCCTGCCCCCGGGGTCGGCGTCGCGCCGCGCCTCGCCGGTCACGTCAGCAGGGACTGCGCCAGACGCCCAGCTCCAGCTCCTTCCGCATCGACGACAGCCGCAGGGCACGGGCCTGCGGACAGAAGGAGGCCGTGGGCTCTTCGTACTCCACGTGGAACACCGCCTTTCCCGCCGCGACGAACGGTTCGAGCAGGGCGCACTCGTCGAACTGCGCGCACTCCTCGTTGACCGCGAAGTCGAAGTGCCGCACCAGTTGGGGAATCTGGCCGAGGTCGTTCTTGAGGCCCACCGCCAGACCCCGCTCGTGCGCGATCTCGGCGATCATCCTGTTGTAGCGGAGCTGGTCGGCGGCCGACAGGGAGAAGCCGGTGTCGGCGGCGTAGCCCTCCATCAGGTCCGGCTCCACCGCGTCGAACCCCTTGTCCCGGCACATGTCGAAGCGACGCTCCATGAGCGGTCGCAGGAGGTCGACACGGCGGATGTCCAGCCAGCGCTCACCGTGCCAGCCGTTGGGCCTCCCGAGGAGGGAACGCGGAAAGGCATGCCGGTCGGGGCGGTAGTCCTCCCAGGCCCCGACGTTGACGTAGCAGATCACCTTGCGGCCGTCCCGGTGCAGCCGTGCCACGGTGGCGGCGCTGTTCTCGAAACCGTCGATGTCGTAGACGGGGACGTCGACGGACGGATCGACCGTGCCGTCGAGCTGCCACTGCCAGGTCAGACCGGGCCGCGGCTGCCACCGCCGGCCGGCCGGGGTACCGGTCACGGCGCCGGTCGGCCGGGCAGAGGGCGGCCCGCTGGTCGGCCCGCCGGTGGGGGTCCCCGCGCGATCGGTCGTCGGCGTCGTGGTGGGGCCGGTCGTGGCCTCGGGCGTACGGGGCGAGGCGGCCGGTCCGGACGAGGGCGCGGTCGCCGACCCGCTCGCGCTGGGGGCCGGGCCGCCGGCCCGCCGGTCGGGGGTGGCGGAGCACGCGGCGAGGAGGACCGGCAGAAGCAGCGCGGCCGCGAAGTGCGACCAGGGCCGCCGCCTCACCGCTCCGCCTGTGCCAGTGCCAGTGCCGGGGTCAGTGCGGACCAGGGGTTGGGCGGTTCCCCCGTCACCGGCCCGCACACCGCCGCGCCCCGCTCCCGCGCGGTGCGCACGGCGATCGGGACGAGCGGTTCCGGTACCCCGTACACCAGATGGCAGAGCCGTTCCGGTGCCAGCCGGGTCGTCCACGACGGGCGGCTGAATGTCGACACGTACGTCGACCAGTGACCCTCGAAGGTGACCGTGACGTCGGCGAGGCGGGCGTACCCGGGGGCGGGGTGCACCCCCGGGTTGAGGACCACGGTGGAGACCCCGGCCTTGCGCAGCCCGCGCACGAGCCGTCGGCACTCCGGCAGCCCGTCCCGACCTGCCGTCGTCCGGTCGAGGAAGCATCCGTCCACCCCGTACCACTCCCGGTGGCGAAGGGATTCGGCCACGATCCGCTCCCGGTCGCGCATGCCGTAGTCGGTGTCCACATAGCCGAGCAACCGGGCCCCCGCCGCCCGCAGAGCGCGGGTGGCCGCGGCGAACGCGGGATCCGGAGCGTCGCCCGGACCGCTCGCCGGGTTGATCACCACGGCGTACGTGTGCGCCGCGCCGGCGATGAGTCGGCGCCACGCGTCCGGGTCCTCGGCCGGATGGACGTACAACGGGATCAGCAGACTCACCGCGCCGCCACCCGGACGGAGTGCGCCGCCCAGAGGGCCCTCGTCGAGGCGTCGAGGGAGTACGACGGCTGCCACCCGAGGGCGATACGGGCCGCGCCGATGTCGGAGCACTGCCACGACACCTGCGCGGACCGCGCCGAGCCTCCCCCCTCCGTCTCGACGATCCGGCCGCGGAACCCGGCCGCTTCCGCGAGCCTGTGCACCAGCTCCCGTACGGGAAGGGCCTCCCCGCTCCCCACGTTGAGGACGGGCGGAAGCGCCGCCGCGGTCGTGACCGCGAGCTCCGCCGCGCGTGCCACATCACGTACGTCCACGAAGTCGCGGTACGCGGACAGATCCCCGAGCCGCAGCTCCGGCCCGTCGCCCGGTCCAGTGCCCGGCCCGTCACCCGTACCCTCCCAGGAGCCGGCCTCGGCCTCCGCGAGCAGCGCGGCGACCCTGCCGGGCAGGCCGGTGGGCGGCGCCCCCGCACCCACCGGATTCCCCACCCTCAGCACGACCGCGTCCAGTCCCGACGCGGTCACCGCCACCGTGCCCGCCAGCTTGGTGGCTCCGTACGGCCCCGCCGGGAGGCACGCCTCCGTCTCCGTCACGCGTCGGCCGCACGTGCCGGGTCCGTACTCGGCGGCGGAGCCGAGATGAACCAGGCGGACCGAGGGCGCGGCCTCGCGGAGCGCCGCGCACAGCACGGCCGGCCCGCGCGCGTTGACCTCCGCGAGGGTGACGGCGTCGCCGCCGGTCGCGCCCGCGCAGTTGACGACGGCATCGGGCCTGGCACGCGCGAGCGCCCCGGCCAGGTCGTGCGGGCGGTCGGAGGCGAGGTCGACGGTGACGTCGGCCGCCGGGGAGCGGCTGCCGACGAGCACCCGCGTGCCCGGCAGCTCACGCAGCCGCTCGATGACGTGGCCGCCCAGGTATCCGCCGGCGCCGAGGACGAGGATCCGCATCGGTACTCAGGCTCCCTTGAGCAGCAGCGACTTGCGGCTGGTGAACTCCGCGTTGGCCCGGTCGTAGTCGTCAGGACGGCCGATGTCCAGCCAGTAGCCGTCGAACTCGTACGCGTGCGGGGGCCTCTCGGCGGCGAGCAGGTCGAGCACCAGCTCGTCGAAGCCGAGCGGAAGGCCGGGCGTGTAGGCGTCGAGCGTGCTCCGGGAGACGCCGTAGACGCCCATGGAGACCCGGTAGTCGATGCTGGGCTTCTCCGTGAAGGCGACCACCCTGCTGGCGTCGGTGGTGAGCACCCCGAAGTCGATGCGCACCTTGCGCGCGTACGTGGCGATGGTCAGGGGCGCGGCCGACAGCTCGTGCCGGCGCAGCACGTCGGCGTAGTCGAGGTCGGTGAGCACGTCGCCGTTCATGACGAGGAAGTGCTCCGGCAGCCGGTCGCGGAGGGTGAGCAGCGGCCCCATGGTGCCGAGCGGGCTCTCCTCGGTGGCGTAGTCGATGGACATGCCCCACTGCGAGCCGTCGCCGACGTAGGCGCGGATGATCTCGCCGAGGTGTCCGATGGCGAGGGTGCAGTGGGTGAAGCCGGCGGTGGCCAGCTGGCGCAGCACGATCTCCAGGATGGCGTGCTGGTCGCCGATGGGGACGAGCGGCTTGGGCAGAGCGGTGGTGTACGGCCGGAGCCGGACGCCTTTACCACCGGCCAGGATCACAGCGTGCATGGCAAACCTCCTGCGGTACGTGCCGGGTGGGTCAGATGTTGTAGATGCCGGTCTTGTAGCGGGCCAGATGGGCCGGGTCGGCGAACCACTCGGCGGTCCGCGCGAGGCCCTCCTCCAGGGAGTGGCCCGGACGCCAGCCCGTCGCGGCGGTCAGCCGGGACGCGTCGGCGACGAGCCGCATGACCTCGGAGTTGGCGGGCCGCAGCCGGTCTGGGTCCTCGCGGACGTCGAGCGGGGCGTCCATGACCTTTCCGATGAGCGCGACCAGGTCGCCGACGGAGATCTCCCCGCCCGTCCCCGCGTTGAAGGTGCGGCCGACGACCTGCTCGGCCGGAGCCGCGCCCACCGAGAGGAAGGCCTGCGCGGTGTCCTCGACGAAGGTGAAGTCCCGGGTCGGGCGCAGATCGCCGAGGGTGAGGGTGCTTTCCCCGGCGGCGATCTGGCCGATCACGGTGGGGATGACGGCCCGCATGGACTGCCGGGGACCGAAGGTGTTGAAGGGCCGCAGGGTCACCACGGGGGTGGCGAAGCTGGCGTGGTAACTGTCGGCGAGACGGTCACCGCCCGCCTTCGAAGCGGCGTACGGGGACTGGGTGTTGATCGGGTGGTCCTCGGTGATCGGCACGGTCTGGGCGGTGCCGTACGTCTCGCTGGTCGAGGTGTGGACGAGCCGGGGCGTCCCCAGCGCGCGGACCGCTTCGAGGACGTTGAGCGTGCCGGTGACGTTGGTGTCCACGTAGCTGTGCGGCGCCTGGTACGAGTACGGGATCGCGATGAGCGCGGCGAGATGGTAGGCGCAGTCGGCACCGTCCAGCAGGCCGCGGACCGAGCCCGGGTCGCGGACGTCGCCGAGGACGATCTCCACGTGGTCGAGGACGTCGGGGGAGAGGGTCTCCAGCCAGCCGTAGGAGGAGAACGAGTTGTACTGGGCCATGGCCCTGACCCGGTGGCCGGAGGCGACGAGCGCCTCCGTGAGGTGCGAGCCGATGAACCCTTCGGCTCCGGTGACGGCGGCGAGCGGTGCGGAAGTCAACTCTCTGGTTCCTTTCGTCGGTGGCGTGCTGTCGAGGCGGTGGACGTTCAGGTGGTGGACGTACGGACGGCGGTCGTACGGACGGCGACCGTTCAGGCGCTGGGACGTCGAGTCGGTGGGCCTTCGGGTGGTCGGACGGTGACGCGGTGGCGTGGCAAGGGACGGCCGATCGTCGAAGGTCCCTGGACGCCTGGGACGAGGGGCCGGTCAGACGTGCGGTGACGGCCGGCCCAAAACGGTGACGGCGCAGGCCGTGAGGCAGACCGACGCCACGCCGAGGACGGCGGGCAGCAGCGGCGGGGGCCCCGGAGACGGAGCCGACAGAGTGACCGCGCTCGCGGCGCCGGCCGCCGTGAGGCAGATCGCCGCCGGCGGCCACGCCACGCCGAAGGCCTGCAGGAGAAGGGCCGTCCACAGCGCCGCCGCCAGGGCCGGCAGCGAGACCGGATCGGAGTCGGTGAGCAGCACCGGAGGAAGCAGGAGCAACAGGTAGCCGCAGAGGCAGAACGCGAGGACGCCGGACGAGCGGAGCAGGAACGCCCGGGGCGTCGCGCCGGCCCGCAGCGCGGCGACCGACCATCCCCGGTAGCGGTAGAGGAGCCACTCGGCCGGGCCCATGCTCAGCGTCAGCGCGACGACCCCGTACGGGTCCTGTCGGCCCACCAGCATCACGAGCACCGCTGCGGCAAGGCCGAACAGGCCGTACGGCACGGACTGCCCCAAGGGAGGGCGCGGCCCGTCGGCGGCGGCCGGTACGGCGAACCCCGCTCCCAGCGCCCGTGCGGCGGCGGCCAGTGTGGCGAGCAGTGCCAGCAGCGGCAGGACCAGCCGCAGCAGGGCGCCCGGTTCCCACCAGGGCAGGACCGCCGCCCCGGCGATCAGCGGGCTGAGCGCGGCGAGCAGCATCCGCTCCCGGCCCAGCACCAGCAGGATGCCCGCCGCCGCCAGGTAGAGGGACTGGGCCGCGGCCACCGCGGTGGCCGGTCCGCCTCCGGCGGGGATCGCGGCGAGACCCGTGGCGAGGGCGGCCCCGAGCGCGGAGCCGGTCAGCAGGGTGCGCGTCGCCTCCCGGCGGCCTGTCACGAGCCGCAGGTGCGCACGGTGGCCGAGCCCCTGTCCCCACGCCCAGGAGACGACACCCGCCACGATCAGGACGGGGGCGTGCCGGTCGATCCGCCACAGCGGCGCGGTGAGCAGATAGGCGAGGGCCGGCAGAGCGAACAGGAGCCCGCGCAGCAGACAGCGCACCGTGTCGGGCCGCCAGGGGTCCGGCGGTGCGGCGGGCTCGGGAAAGGTCCGGGGGACGCGCTCGTACAGCGCCGCCGCCAGGGAGAAGAGGTCGGGGTGCCCGTACCGCTCCTTGATGACGGCCGCGGAGAGGCCGTCCGCCTCCAGGAGTGCGGCCACCTCGTAGGGGTGGACGGCCGGGCCGACGCTCTCGGCGAGCTCGGCGGCGAGCGCGCTGACCGCCTCCTCGTCGGGCCCCGTACGGGACCGTCGGCCCCCCGGCGTGAGATCACCCGCCGGCCTCCGGATCATGAGGGTGGGGTCGTCCGGGGACCGACGGCCCCGGCGCGGCGCGGCCAGTCGGATCGCGAGCGTGTCCTGCTCCGCCCCACCGGGTTCGAGGTACATCGGGCCGCTCATCCGGCGAGGCTTCCGGTGCCGCTGACCGCCGGTACGGGCAGCGTGATCCGGCCCTGCGGCTCCCGTGCGCCCGAGGCCAGTTCGTGGTAGACGGCGCGGAAGGTGTCGATGGTCTGCCGGAGCGTGAACTGCTCGATCACCCGCAGTCGGGCCGCCGCTCCCATCGCCCGGCGCCGTTCGGAGTCGCCGAGCAGCGCGAGCGCGGCGCCGGCCATCGCGGACGGATCGCGCGGCGGCACCACCAGGCCGGTGTCGCCGACCGCCTCCCGTACGCCTCCGACGTCGGTGGAGACGGTCGCCCGCCCGCACGACATCGCCTCGATCAGGGTGAACGGGAACCCCTCGCTGATGCTGGACAGCATGACGACATTGCCGGCCGCGTAGGCGTCCTTGATGTCGTCGACGCGTCCCTCGAAGGTCACCGCGCCGCCCGCGCCGAGCTCGGCGGCCAGGGCCTCGCAGCGCTCGCGGTAGGCTTCGCCGCCCCGGGGCGTGCCGCCGAAGAGACGTAATCGGGCTTCGGGCAGTCGGTCCCTGACCAGCGCGAAGGAACGTATCAGCGTCTCCAGGTCCTTGATCGGGTCCACCCGGCCGGCCCAGCTCAGCGTGGGGGCGTCCGGTTCGGGTCCGGCGTGCGGGAAGGCGTCGGGATCCACGCCGTTGTAGACCGTGCGGATCGACGCCGGATCGGCGCCGCCCTGCTCCTCCCACAGCCGGTTGTAGCGGTTGCCCGGCGTGATCAGTGCGGCGCGGCGATAGCTCTCCTCCGCGAGGAGCCGGAAGAAGCCCAGGACCACCGCCTTGACCGGCCAGCGGTACGGAGCGGTGCGGTAGCCGAGGTACCGCTCGCGCAGGTACACCCCGTGCTCGGTCAACAGCAGCGGCACGCCGTGCCGTTCGAGGGCCGCGAGCCCCGGTAGCACCGCCACCCCGCCGCTGACCGCGTGGGCGACCCCGTCCTCCGGCGGCGGCGCCGACAGCGGACGCAGCGCGTGTTCCAGCAGGGCCGTCGCGGTGAGCGCGTCGTGCAGGGACGGCCGCGCCTCGCGCACGGCGAGTCCCGGTCGCCGCCACACGGCGGTGAGCACCGCGATCGCGGTGTCGCCGCGCAGGAACGGGCTCAGCAGACCGTCACCCGCGGCCCGCGCGAGGGCGTACAGGGCGGGAGGGAAGCCGCCCTCGGCGGCCGGGTCCAGCAACGACGCCAGGAACGTCTCGTACGCCTCGGCGAGTCGCCTGCCGGATCTGCCGCGCGGCGGACGACCGGCCGGCGCGGGACCCCACATGGGTACGGAGAGGACGCTGGAGACATGGGCCGGCAGGTCCCAGGCGAGCGGCTCCCGCCCGGTGCCGGTGACGGCGACGACGTCGAAGTCGATGTCCGGCATGCCGGTGACGAGCTGGTCGCACCAGACGCTCACACCACCGTGGCTGTGCGGGTAGGTGCCTTCGGTCAGGAGGGTGACGCGCGGGGCGCCGTGGCGCCGTGCGCCGGGGTGAACGTGCATCGATGTGTGCTCCGCGGCCGTGGTGGGGGTGAGGCTGGTCCCGGCCGCCGCTGGGCGGCCGGGACCTCGCTGCCGGTACGGGGTTCAGCCGCCCGAACCGGGCGGGACCGGCTCCGCCACGCCCTCGGGCACACGGGCGGCCGGGGCCGGGCCCGCGACCGGGGCCGGGAGGGACCCGGCCGTTCCGGTGCCCGGGCCGGCGCCGGCCGCGGAGGGCAGGGCCAGGGTCAGCGCGGCGCCCGTGAGAGGCGTCCAGCCGGACCGCTCGCCCGCGTACGACTCGCCGAAGGCGGTGCCGGCCTTCAGGGTTCCCTCGGGCGCGGTCGCGGGGACCGCCAGTCCGCCCGGACCCTCGACCGTCACGGTCCTGCCGACGCGGTACGCCGTGACCAGGCCGCCCTGGACGGCCGCGCGCCACGCGGCCCGCTGCCGGAGCTCCTGACCGATGGCCTTCATCCGGAGGTTGACCACCGGGGTGTTCGCGGCGAACAGGGCGTCGTAGCCGTCGAGCACGCCGTCCAGGACCGGGTAGGCGATGCGGTCCTCGGCCAGGTTGGACTGGTGGATGAAGTGGGGCTTGGGGTCGTTGGCGAGGACGTGGCCGAGGGCGATCTGCCGCTCCAGGGGCACGATGTGGTTCGCGTAGCCGGTGGCGGGGTCGAGCGGGGTCGGCAGGCACGTCGTGGTGGACGGGTTGTCCTCGCAGATCCCGCTGCCGCCCTGGGCGCGGCTGGTGTAGATCCAGTTGTACTCGTCGACCTGTTCGGCCGCCCGTCCCGCGTTGTAGAAGACGTTCATCGGGTGGCGTGGGACCGTCGTGGCCGGACCGACCTGCCGCTGTCCGGGCTCGCGGGAGTTGTCGGATGCCAGCCAGCTGATGCCGTTGTCGGCGAGGGCCGGACCCAGGTGGGGGTTGTCGGCGGACTGCTGCGGCAGGACGCGCAGCCCGGAGTGCTCACCGGTGACCAGTTCGTCGTCGGCCAGCGGCAGTCCCGCCGTCCGGCCCCACACGCGGTTGAGGGCGATCTCGTCGGAGACGGCCTGCCGGGTGACCCACTTGACGGAGCCGTCCGGGAGGGTGGCGCAGCGCCAGGGGACCACCGTGGTGTCCTGCTCGCAGCCGAGGAAGGCGTGCGTGTAGGTGTGGTTGATCCAGCGGAACTCGTCGCGCGCGGCGACGAGCCGGTCCGCGAGCGGGTCGACGCCGTTGTGGTCCTCGCGGAAGTCGACGCTGCCCGCCGCGTTGTAGGCGAGGTCGAGGGTGAAGCCGTGTGCGCTCTGCCAGGCGACGGCGTGGTCCACGTCCGCGGGCGTCATGCGGATGGGGTCGGGCGTGGCGTTCGGATCGGTGCAGTCCACATCGCCGGGCGTGCAGTCGAGCGTCGGGTTCCAGCGGTCGTCCGCCGCGAGCACGTCGTCGACGTGGACGGCGAAGTAGTTCCGGGAGGCACCGAGGTGCAGCCCGCCGGTCATCCACGCGACGATGCCACGGGCCAGGAGACGGAACTGCTGCTGGTACTGGTTGTAGACGAAGGTGACGACCAGTTCGCGTCGTCCGTCGTGGCGGTACTCGCCCACCAGGGATCCGCGCCGGGTCGTCCCGGGTATCGCGGCGTCGACGTACGGGGTGAAGTCGGCGCCCGCCGCGGGGGTCGACAGGTAGGCGTAACTCTCGCCCACCGACGGCGAGTTGTCCTCGAACGGAACGGCCCCGTCCAGATAGCCGAACGGTCCTGAGCGGCCGGCGGCGGTCACCTGGGCCCGGGTTCCGTCCACGCTCCCGGAGTAGCCGCCGTAGACCGGGTACTGGAGGCCGGCCTCGGGCCGGGCGTAGGTGTACGCGTCGACCTGCGGGACGTCGTAGGTCCGCTCGTAGTGCGCGAGCGCGGTCATCTCCGGTGAGCCGGCGGGAAACGGGTTGTCGTTCGGCAGGACGACGGCCTGGAACCTGGCCCTGTTCCGGCCGTCCACGGTGTCCGCGAGGTAGCCGGCGTCGATCACCGGCCGGTCCGAGCGGGTCAGGTCGATCTCGGTGTACGGCGTTCCCGCGGCGTCCAGTTCGGCCGCGATGGCATCGGTGGCGGGGCCGCCGTCGGTCACGACGAGCACCCGCAGATCGACGCGGGGAGCCGCGTCGTCGGCGCGTGCCGCCGTGCCCGGCAGGACGAGGGCGGCGACGAGCGCGCCCGTGGTGAGCCCTGTGGTCAGCAGGGTGGTGCCCAGTATCCGCTTCATGCGGTGATGTGTCCCTCCCGGAGCAGGGGTGAGTGCGGCTCCGAGGAGCGGACGCACCCCCTCGTGCGACGCCGGCATCCCCCTCGAAGGCCGGTCGTCCACGCATCCGTCGCGTCAAATAGTGGGGTATCTGTGGAGCTTCTGTGGCCCCGCTGCGAAAGGTGACGGAAAAACGCGGGCGGATGGCGGCTGTGCATGCGGCGCGAAGAGCGGCCCCGCGGGCCTTGCGGGTTCCTCCCGGCCGCCGCCTTGGCCCCCGTGCCACACCGGCTGACGCACTGGTGGGAGGCGGACGGGGCCCACCGGCGGACTCGTGAGCCCGCCGGTGGAGGTGTCAGGGAACCGTCATTGGTTCATACCGGTCCGCCGGGAAGGCCGAAGCCGGTTTCCGGCCGTGACCGACCCGGCGCCCGTCCGTCAGGAGCAGAGGACTCGGGTCTCCGGCGTGTAGACCGGACCGCCGTTGACGCTCGCGCTGTCGCTGAACTCGGCGTAGAAGTACGAGTAGAACCCGATGTTGCCGTTGCAGCCGGAGTCCGGGGCGACCTGGAGCGTCAGGGTCACCGTCCGGCTCTGGCCGGGCGGGATGGTGGCGCCGTAGTTGGCGCCGAGGTTGGCGGGGCCGGTGCCGGAACAGGGGGTGCTGCCGCCGGGGCCGGCGAGGGAGCAGCCGGCGAAGGAGTACTTCAGGTCCGGGCGCTGCGTGGTCAGCCAGGTGGGGTCGACGGTCTGGTGGACGAACCAGACGTCGTAGGTCCTGTTGTTCGTGAGCGTCATCGACAGGTTCACGGTGCCGCCGGGCGTGGTGGTCGCGGCGTCGGTGGTGAACGTCAGCTGGGCGGGGGCCGGGTCGGCGGCACTCGCGGACGGGGCCAGACCGAAGAGGGTGAGGAGCAGGGCCAGGACGGCGGTGAGACCCAGGCGTCTCGTTGACTGTGATCGCATGGCCGGGAGACTAGGTAGCGGGTCGGCCGGGTGTCTGCCCTGGAGGGAGGGCCAGAACCGGGCGCCGACCGAAAGTGCGCGCGCCGTGAAGGTGGTGCGGTCAAAGTGTGCCGGTAGCCGTGGGTGCGCGTCCGTGCACGCTGCGGCGGCGGAGACCGCGTGCGGGGGCACCTGGCCCGGCGCTCCGTGACCTCCCGCGCACGGCCGAGCTATTGGCGCGTACGCATCAGACCACGTCTTGCCGGGAGCCGGTCACAGCCGGTCCACGCCGCCGACTCCCGGCCACGAGGCCGAGTTCCGCCTCCCCCTCACGGTGCCGGCCACCGCCGGCCGGCACCGCCGGTTCCCGGGCGGACGCCGGTCTGGCCGCCGGGTCCGCGCGGAACGGCCGACGCGCGAGGGGTGGTGTCCGGTGCGAGGCTGAAGACGTACCCCGATGCGCGAGAGGCCACTGCCATGATCACCACCGACTACGCACCCGGCTCCCCCTGCTGGCTCGACCTCGGAGCCCCCGACGTCCCGGCAGCCGCCGAGTTCTACGGCGCCGTGCTCGGGTGGGAGTACGAGCCCATGGGCGAGGCCGAGGGACAGGGCGGCGGTGACGGCGCGGACGGGGACATGGAAGGCGGGATGTTCAAGAAGGACGGGAAGGTCGTCGGTGGGCTCGGCAAGCTCACGGAGGAGGGCGCCCGCTCCGCCTGGATGATCTACTACAGCGTCGCCGACGCGGACGCCACGACCCGGGCCGTGGAGCAGGCGGGCGGCACGGTCCGCGTCGCGCCCATGGACCTCGACGAGTGGGGCCGGATGGCCCAGTACACCGACCCGCTGGGAGGCCAGTTCGCCGTCTGGCAGCCGGGCACGAACAAGGGCGTCGACCTGGTGGACGAGCCGGGCTCGCTGTCCTGGACCGAGCTGTACACGACGGACACCGAGGCCGCCAAGGAGTTCTACGGCGGAGTGCTCGGCTGGTCGTACAGCGACATGGAGCTGCCCGGCGGCGGGGGCACGTACAGCCTCATCACCCCGGCCGGCCTCTCCGAGGAGCGCATGCACGGCGGCGTGATGGGCATGTCCGAGAGCGACCTCGCCCTCACCGGCGGACGGCCGTACTGGCACCCCGTCTTCGCCGTCACCGACTGCGACGCGGCGGCCGCCAAGGTGGTCGAGCACGGCGGCACCCTGCAGATGGGTCCTGAGGACGTGGCGGGCGTCGGCCGCCTCGCCGTCTGCCTCGACCCGTCGAACGCCGACTTCGTCCTCCTCGCCGGGGAACAGGCCTGAACGACCGTCCGCGTGACGCCCGGACCAGCGCCGGGCGTCACGACGGGTGGCGTCGGTGACGTCACCCGCCCTCGCGGTGGCGGAGGGTGCCTGCGGCGAACCGCGGGACGGCGGATAGCGTGCGGGCGTGGCAATGACGGGGAAGCGACGGGTCCTGTACCGGCAGAGCACCGGGTTCTGGCGGATGACGGCGAAGTGGGTACTGGCCTTCGGGGCCTTGTACCTGCTGGACGGCGGGCTGCTCCGGTCGTGGGGAGACGCTCTGGTCCTGCCGCTGATCGGGATCCTGCTGTGGGTGCCGTTCGGGATCGGCGTCGTCTGGTACCCGAAGAAGGACCAGCGCGTCGAGCTGACTGCGCGTGAACTGCGGGTGCGGCGCAAGCGGCTGCCGATGGAGAAGGTGAACCTGCTGCACGTGGCGCGGCTGTGGCTGGAGGGGCGGTCAACTGCGGACGACCAGCCGGTGGGGGAATGGGCGCGGCGCGACCGGGTGGTGTGGGTGCCGTTGCGCGACGGCCGGGCATTCGGCGTGGAGTTCCGCGACCCGGCGGCGTTCGCCAAGGTCTTCGGCGCCTTCGCAGTCGCCGCGTGCGGCGGACCCGACATCGTCCGCGCGAGGGCCGCGACGGAGACCTACCCGGACCCGCTCCCGATGCGGCCCCGCCCCGCCGACACCTCAGGCGGCTCCTGGCTGGATCTCCTGGACATCTGACAGCCGGGGACAGGGCGGCGGTCGTGGCACGGCCGTACCGCGCACCCGTCTCGGTCCGGCCGACAGCACACGACGCAGGCACCTTTCCCTCCACGCACTCCTCGGCGCCGAACAACTCCGCGCAGAAGTCGAGCAGAACGCCCTGGTCGGCGGTCACGATCACCGGCGGGATGGTGGACAGGGCACTCCTGTCGAGAGCGGTCGTGTCGCCGGGCGGAGCGTTCGAGGACGGTGAACTCATCGGAAGCACCTCCACCCCGCCGGACGGTCCACCGCACAGACTGCCGCCCGCAGCCCACGATGGGCCCGGCGAACCTCAGCGGCGCGTCTCCTCGGCACGGTCCGCCAGGTACGTGATCTCCTCCAGGATGCGCACGGCCTCCACGAGTGCCGTGCCATGGACGGGCCACTGCCTCGGGCGGTCGAGGTGGCTGACGCGCGCCCTGTCCGTCGCCTCCTCGTAGCGGCGTCCGACATCCTCGACGTGGCGCCGGAGCCGGCTGGGGTCCTCCGGTCCACTGGGCGGGTCCAGGCATTCGAGCGCCGAGGCGATGGCCCGCAGCAGTTCCCCGTACGACACGAGGAAGTCCTCGGAGGCCGACGCTTCGGGCGAGCCGACGGGTCCGGACGATTCGGGGGGCCCGGACGGGGCGGCGGGTGCGGACGATGCGAGAGCCTGCCGCTCGTACACCAAAGCCCGCGCGATGGACCGCAGGTAGGTGCCGACGCGCTCGACGGTACTGATCGTCTCGTGGTAGCGGAGCAGTAGGGCCTGAGCACTGCTCCACGGCTGCCGGGGGTTCAGCCTGGTGTTCTCTTGTTCCCGCTCGAGTTCCGCGCGGGTACGGGCCGCCTGTGCGGCCAGCTCCTCGCAGCGGTACGGCCAGTCGCTCCGCACATCCTTGCCGCGGGTCTCCCCTGTGGCGGCCCGAGCCAGGTCGTGCAGCAGTTCCTGGGTCCGTCCGGTCAGATCGGCGACCCGCCCCCGCGCCCGGTCGGTGTGCGGAGAGGGGGCGATCACGAAGTGGGCGGCGAGGCCGCAGCACACCCCGATGACCGCCGAGGTCACCAGGTGGCCGATGTAGTCGATCCGTCCGCCGCCGCCCACGAACGCGAAGAGGGCGACGACCGGGACCTGGGAGCGCTGCCCGCCCAGCAGATCGATCCGGGCCACCAGAAGGGCGAGAAAAACGAGGACGGCGAGGGTCCAGACGTGGACGCCGCCGGTGCTGCCGAAGCCCGCCGCCACCGCCGTTCCGATGGCCATGGCTCCCAGATACTGCGCCGAGTCCCACAGCGAGCGGTAGACCGTGGACTGCAGGGCCAGCAGCGCGGTGAACGGGGCGAACGCGGTGACGGCCGTGGGCAACAGCCAGGAAGCCAGGCACCACGCGACGGTCGCGGCGGCCGCCCCTTTGAGAAGAAGCAGCAGGCCGTCACGCTCTTCCCCCGGCTCCCGTACTGCCCCGCCCACGAACGAGCGCGCTGCGTACCCCCGGCCCCGGAACCACCGGGCGACCGATCCCGCTGTTCGCTCCGACACGCGTCTCTCCCACCCTTCGTCGCACTGTGCGTGGCCGTGCCCCCGCACCTACCCGAACCGGCACCATGTACGTCAGGCACCGCTCGGCGCGTGCCGGGCCGGACACCACTGGACGGACAGCCCGCAGTGCGGTCGCACGTACGGGGCCCGGATCCATCGGATCCGGGCCCCATGTCACGTCAGTGGTGGGCGAGGCTCCTGGTAGCGCTCGTGCGGTGCCGGGTTCACGAGACGCCGGCCATGACGAATCCGCTGCGGGGTGCCGTGGGGATACGCCGCAGCGGGATCCAGAGGGCCTGCAGAGCGTTCATGGGCCGCTGATTCCACCATGTGTTCAGCCGTTGGCTGCGATCATGAGCCACATGCTGTCGCTGACGATGAACGACGCCGCGGCCGAGGCACTCGTGCTTGCTGGTGGGACGGTCCTGGCGCCACCCGGCGGCCTTGCCCCTGGCCTGCGTGGCCTGCTCGCCGAAGGGATCACCCGCCGAGGAGAGGTGCTCACCTGGGCCAAGTCGGCGGGCGACGCGGGCGGTGCTCCCTCGTTCTTCGGACACCTCACCGGGTGGGAGTCGGCTGACAGCTCCTTCCATCTGGAGGACTACGTCCCCGTCGATGTCCGGATCACCGACGACGCTCCACAGATCTCGGAGCGCGATCAGCGAATCCTGCTCCTTCACGGGATCACATTCGCCATGGAGTTCCGCCGGCTCGTCACCAGACTGGACCGCCCGGGTCCGGTTCGCTGCATCATCGGAGCCAACGAAACCAACGCGACGTTCAGGTTTCACCAGATTCGTGCGGGCGAGTCGTGGCACAACCCAGACCTCGACAGCTACCGGATGGACAAGATGGTCGTAATCGATCTCAAGCCGGCTGACAGCTGACCCCACCAGCATCGACACGCGCGTCGTTGGCGAGCTGTCCGGTCTTGCCGATGCGGGGGGCGGCGCGGACGAGGACGGACGCCTGGTCGGTGACGTCCATTGATGGCGGGGCTGGAACGGTGCCGCACGCAGGCGGCTGCCATCGGTGCCTGATCGTGGCCAGCCGCCCCTAGTAGTGCTTCGTTACGTTGGGTGATCTTTCCTGTTGGTAGGCATCTTCCGGCTATGAGACTGGGGGAGGTGGAACGGCTCCGGGGTGAGGTGGCGGAGTTCGTTGCCGATGTGTTCGCCTCGCTGCCGCGGCGG
>NZ_JBHXRW010000088.1:0-22594 GCF_042716635.1 Streptomyces sp. NPDC058664
GTGGGGTTTCAACGTGGGGGGGGTGGGGGGGGGTTGCGGGGCCGGGGGGGGGGCTCGGGGGGGGGGGGTGCCGGGGGGGGGGGGTGGTCGGAGATCCTCCGGCCGCCGCCCCCGTCGCGTACGGCGTGCGGCTACGCGGCGAGCTTCGCCAGGGCCGCGTCGATGCGGGTCAGGGACTTCTCCCTGCCCAGGATCTCCATGGACTCGAAGAGCGGCAGGCCGACCGTGCGGCCGGTGACCGCGACGCGGACCGGGGCTTGGGCCTTGCCGAGCTTGAGGCCGTGGGCCTCGCCGGCGGCCAGGACGGCGTTCTTGAGGGACTCGGGGTCGCTCCAGTCGGCGTCGGCGAGCTTCTCGCGGGCGGTGGTGAGGAGGGCCGCCGGCTCCCCCTTCATCGCCTTGTCCCACGAGGGCTGGTCGAAGACCGGCTCGGGCAGGAAGAGGAAGTCGACGTTGGCCGTGATCTCCGAGAGGACCGTCATACGGGTCTGGGCGTGCGGCGCGATGGCCTCCCAGGCGGCGCGGTCGAAGTCCTCGGGCGCCCAGTTGGCGTGCGGGGCCTTGAGCCAGGGCTCGCAGGCCTCGGCGAAGGTCTTCACGTCGAGCATGCGGATGTGGTCCGCGTTGATCGACTCGGCCTTCTTGAGGTCGAAGCGCGCCGGGTTGGCGTTGACGTCGGCGATGTCGAACTTCGACACCATCTGCTCGATGGTGAAGATGTCCTGGTCCGCCGAGAACGACCAGCCGAGGAGGGACAGGTAGTTCAGGAGGCCCTCCCGGAGGAAGCCGCGCTCCCGGTAGAGGTTGAGGGAGGCCTCCGGGTCGCGCTTGGAGAGCTTCTTGTTGCCCTCGCCCATCACGTAGGGCAGGTGGCCGAAGGAGGGGATCTCCTTGGCGACGCCCAGCTCGATCAGCGCCTTGTAGAGCGCGATCTGGCGGGGGGTGGAGGAGAGCAGGTCCTCGCCGCGCAGGACGTGGGTGATCTCCATGAGGGCGTCGTCGACCGGGTTGACCAGGGTGTACAGCGGGGCGCCGTTGGCGCGCACGATGCCGTAGTCCGGGACGTTGTCCGGGGTGAAGGTGAGCTCGCCGCGGACCAGGTCGGTGAAGGTGATCGGCTCGTCGGGCATCTTGAACCGGACGATGGAGTCGCGTCCCTCGGCGCGGTAGCGCTCGATGCGCTCGGCGCTCAGGTTGCGGCAGGTGCCGTCGTAGCCGGACGGCTTGCCGGCCAGGCGGGCCGCGTCGCGTCGGGCCTCCAGCTCCACGGCGGTGCAGAAGCAGTGGTACGCGTAGCCGCCGGCGAGCAGCTTGTCGGCGACGTCCTTGTAGATGTCCATCCGCTGCGACTGGCGGTACGGGGCGTGCGGGCCGCCCACCTCCGGGCCCTCGTCCCAGTCGAGGCCGAGCCACTTCAGGGAGTCGAGCAGCTGCTCGTACGACTCCTCGGAGTCGCGGGCCGCGTCGGTGTCCTCGATGCGGAAGACCATGGTGCCCTCGTTGTGCCGGGCGAAGGCCCAGTTGAAGAGGGCGGTGCGGACCAGACCCACGTGGGGGTTGCCGGTCGGCGAGGGACAGAAACGGACGCGGATGTTCGCGTTAGCCACGCTTGATCACCTTATTGGTGAGAGTGCCGATGCCTTCGATGGTGACGGCGACCTCGTCGCCGACGTTGAGGGGGCCGACCCCGGCCGGGGTGCCGGTGAGGATGACGTCGCCGGGGAGCAGCGTCATGGCCTCGGTGATGTGGACGACCAGGTCCTCGATGGAGCGGACCATGTCGCTGGTCCGGCCCAGCTGGCGCTGTTCGCCGTTGACCGTGGCCTGGATGGTCAGGTCGCTCGCGGCAGCGATGCTCATGTCCGTCTCCACCCAGGGGCCCAGCGGGCAGGAGGTGTCGAAGCCCTTGGCGCGGGCCCACTGCTTCTCGCGCTTCTGGGCGTCGCGGGCGGTGACGTCGTTGGCGCAGGTGTAGCCGAAGATGACGTCCTTGACGCGCTCGCGGGGCACCTCGCGGCACATGCGGCCGATCACCACGGCCAGTTCGGCCTCGTGGTGCAGCTCGTCGGAGAAGGAGGGGTACTCGATGGCGTCGCCGGGGCCGATCACCGAGGTGGTGGGCTTGAAGAAGGCGACGGGGACGTCGGGGACCTCGTTGCCGAGTTCGGCGGCGTGCTCCGCGTAGTTGCGGCCGATGGCCACGACCTTGTTGGGGAGCACGGGCGGCAGGAGCCGTACCTTGCTCAGCGGGACCTTGGTGCCGCTGAGCTCGAAGTCGGTGTACGGGATGCCCTTGATGATGTCGAGGACGAGGCCGCCGGACTCGACGGTTCCCTCGCCCTCGACCGCGCCGAAGGCCACATTGCCGTCGATGGAGAATCTGGCGATGCGCACGAGTGCTGTCGCCCCTCACTTGGTGCTGGCTGGAGTCTGACGCTCCAGGCTAACGCGGCGCGGGGGCGGTGGACCTGCGGTGTCACCGGGCCGGCCGACACGGCCGGCGGCACCGGTGCGGGGCGGGGCGCCCGGGTCAGCGGGACGCGGCGGCGTACGGCTCCGGCTGGTACGGGGCCGGGGGCTGCATGAGGACGGTGCGGCGCGGGTTGGCCGTCCGGGTGGGCAGTTCGGCCGCGTACTCCGGCCGGGCGCCCCGGTCGAGCTCTGCGGCGTCCGTGAGGTGGACGAGGGTGGAACGGCGGGGGTTGGCCGTGGTGCCGGGCGTCGTCGTCTTCATCGCGGTGATCTGACCTTGTTCCGGAACGGGCGCCGCGTACGGGCGCGAGGTGGTGTAAAGCGTCAGGCTAAACATGCGATTCCCTTCGAATGCATGGCTAAGACATCGATCAGCGTGTGAGTTTGCTCACCAATGGCATCACAAACCAGGCATTACGGACGGTCGCCTGTCGCCACGGAAAGGGACATTCCGCCATTGAATGCTCCATTCCGCTCCTGATCATGTCGACTGGGACACACGGGCACGCGCAGTCATTGGAGAGGAAAAGTCCGAATCCTCCGTGATCATGTTCTACGTGCGGTGACACTGTGCGTACGGGTTGTCATGACCCTCCCCGTGCGACACGCGGCCCTTGTTGGAGATCCGGCACTGTGCTGGAATTCCACGCACCGCCGCGGGTTTCAAGCCGGCGCGCAGGGGGCGCAACGCAGCGCCGGCCGAGTGGCGGACAAAGGGGGAACTGCGCCGGTCACCGACGACCACCTGGGGTGCTCCACACACCCCGAACGACGCCGACACCGTCCTCTCCGTTACCCGGAAGGACGCCTGGTCCAGAGGTTGCGACGCTAGTGCAGGGACGTTTCAAGAGGGATGGCTCGGGGTCTCCCCCGGCCCGCCAGGGCCGAGCGGATGCTCCGGCGGAGCAGGAACCGCGTGCCGGGACCGACCGCGGTCCCTCGGCCTCGCACACCCCGAACCAGGGTCAGGGACCGTCCGGCGACGGCGGTGACGGCGGCAGGCGCACGGGCGCCGCGGCCGCTGCCGCCGAGCCGTCCGAAGCTCCCGTCAAGCCCCGGGCCGAGAACGAGGTCGGCCCCCGAATAGCCCTGCGCAACTGGCGCATCTCCACGCGCCTGGTCGCGCTCCTCACCCTCCCCGTGGTCGCCGCGACCACCCTGGGCGGCATCCGCATCAGCGAGTCGCTCCAGGACATGGAGCAGCTCGACCACATGCAGCTGCTCACCAAGCTGACCCGAGAGGCGACCGACCTCGCGCAGGCCCTGCAGGCCGAGCGCGACCTGTCCGCCGGCCCCCTGGCCAACGGCAGGCCGGTCAGCGACTACCAGGTCTCCAACCCGCGCCGGAAGACGGACCTCGAGTACAAGGCCTTCCTCCTGGCGACCGAGGAGATCCCGGCCACCGAGGGCGACGAGGCGCTGCGCAGCATCCGCCAGAACGTCAACGGGATCGCCTCGCAGGTCGTCCACCTGACCACGATCCGCAGGACCGCCTACGAGGAGGGCGTCTCCCACTCGGTGACGGTCGAGGCGTACAGCCGCCTCATCCGCGCGCTGCTCAGCCTGTCCCAGGACATGGCGCAGGCGACCAGCAACCCCGAGATGATCAAGCGGACCCGTGCGCTCGCCGCGTTCTCGTCCGCCAAGGAGTACGCCTCCATCCAGCAGGCGATCATCGCGGCGGCGCTGCCCGCGAGCGACAGGACCTCCGGAAAGATCCAGCAGGGCGACCGCCTCTACGGCGAGGCCGCGCTCAACTCCGAGGGTGACGAGCTCAAGTCCTTCCAGGCGATCTACGAGTCGACCGGTGGTGACGCCACCGAGCGGACGGCGTCCCTGACCACCGGCAACCCGTCGATCGCCGCCGCCGAGAAGTACGCCGAGCGCGTCCTCAACCAGGACGAGGCCATGGAGACCGGCGACCCGCGCGGTCACCTGAACTTCACCGACGAGTACGGCACGAAGATCGCCGCCATGAACCGCATCGAGCGCGGTCTGCTCGGCGACATGGAGACGATGGCCCGTGAGCTGCGGCAGGAGTCGCAGCGCGAGGCCATCATCAACGGTGCGCTGATCCTCCTCGTCCTCGGCGTCTCCCTCATCGGCGCCTTCGTCGTGGCGCGGTCCATGATCCGCTCGCTGCGCCGGCTCCAGGACACCGCGACCAAGGTCGCCCAGGACCGGCTGCCCGAGCTCGTCAAGCAGCTCTCCGAGTCCGACCCGCAGGACGTCGACACCTCCGTCGAGTCCGTCGGTGTGCACTCCCGGGACGAGATCGGCCAGGTGGCCGCGGCCTTCGACGACGTGCACCGCGAGGCCGTGCGTCTCGCCGCCGAGCAGGCCCTCCTCCGCGGCAACGTCAACGCGATGTTCACCAACCTCTCGCGCCGCTCCCAGGGCCTCATCCAGCGCCAGCTCTCGCTCATCTCCGAGCTGGAGTCCCGCGAGGCCGACCCGGACCAGCTGTCCTCGCTCTTCAAGCTCGACCACCTCGCGACGCGCATGCGCCGTAACGGTGAGAACCTCCTCGTCCTCGCGGGCGAGGAGCCGGGCCGCCGCTGGACCCGTCCGGTCCCGCTGGTCGACGTCCTGCGCGCCGCCGCCTCCGAGGTGGAGCAGTACGAGCGCATCGAACTGGCCTCGGTCCCGGCGACCGAGGTCGCGGGCCGGGTCGTCAACGACCTCGTGCACCTCCTCGCCGAGCTGCTCGAGAACGCCACCTCGTTCTCCTCCCCGCAGACCAAGGTCCGGGTCACAGGTCACGCGCTGCCCGACGGCCGGGTGCTCGTCGAGATCCACGACACCGGCATCGGTCTCTCCCCCGAGGACCTCGCCGCGATCAACGAGCGGCTCGCCTCGCCGCCCACCGTGGACGTCTCGGTCTCCCGCCGCATGGGTCTGTTCGTGGTCGGCCGCCTGTCCCTGCGACACGGCATCCGCATCCAGCTGCGTCCCTCCGACTCGGGCGGCACCACCGCGCTCGTCATGCTGCCGGTCGACGTCGCCCAGGGCGGCAAGAAGCCGATGCCCAAGCCGGGCGGCGGTGGCCAGGGCGCGATGCCGCAGGGCGCCTCCGCCCCGGGCGGCCGGCTTCCCGGCGGTCCCGGCGCGGCCGGTGGCCCCGGCGGCGGACGTCCGGGTCAGGGCGGTGCGCCGTCGGCGGCGGGCGGTCTGCTCGGCGCCGGAGCCCCGCGCGGCCAGGTCGGTACGAGCGGTCCCCGGGCCGCGCTGCCCGCCCGTGACGGTGCCCCGCTCGCCGGTGGCCCGCAGGGCGCTCCGCAGTCCCGCACCCCGCAGCCGCAGAACGCCCAGCTGGACCAGACGGGCCGGCTGCCGCAGATCCCCCCGGCTCCGCAGGCTCCCCGGGGTCCGCAGGGCAACGAGCCGCCGCGCCCCGGCGGCGGGCTCATCGGCGGCGCCGCGAGCGCCATCCCCTCCCGTACGGACGTGTGGGGCAACACCGGCGGCCCGCAGGCCGGACCCGGCGCGCCGCAGCAGCCGCCGCAGGGCAACCAGACCGGCGGATACGAGTTCCCGCGCGCCGAGCTGCCGGGGGGCACCCCCCAGCAGCAGCGCCCGCAGGCCGCGAGCTGGGGCAACGACCCGGCGCAGCAGCCGGTCCGGCGTCCGCGCCAGGAGATGTCCCCGCTGGACGCCCCGCGCGGTCACGAGGAGCCGGAGACGACGGGCCTGTTCGGGGCTCCGGCGGCCCCGCAGGGCCCCGGTTCCACGGGCCAGTTCCCGCGCCCCGACTTCAACGCCCCGCAGCAGGCCCCTCAGCAGCAGTACCAGGGCGGTGCCCAGGACCCGGCGTCGACGGCGCAGTTCCCGCGTCCGGACTTCGACGCCCCGCAGGGCCCCGGTTCCACCGGGCAGTTCGCGCGGCCCGACTTCAACGCCCCGCAGCAGGCCCCTCAGCAGCAGTACCAGGGCGGTCAGCAGTACCAGGGCGGTCAGCAGCAGCAGGGCGGTCAGCAGCAGCAGTTCGGCCGGCAGCCGTTCGTACCGCAGGCGCAGCAGCAGGCCCCGCAGGCTCCGGCGCCGCGTCAGCGCACCGGTGGCGACCTCGGTGCTCCGCGTGCGGGTTCCGAGCCGGTCCAGCCGCAGCTCCAGCAGCCGCGGCGGCCGGAGGCCCTGCCTCCGGCGAGCGGCGCGGGCGACGGCCGTACCCCGCTGTTCGACAACCTGGAGACCAACTGGCACCAGGAGCGACAGCAGGGCGCGGGCCGTGTTCCGGACGTGGCGCAGACCATGCAGACCCCGGTCGTGTCGCAGCCCGCCGCTCCGGCGCCCCGGCAGTCCGGTGACCCGGCCGCCGGCGCCGGCCAGCAGAACGGCGGGGCCGCCTGGCGGACCTCGCCCAACGACGAGTTGGTGCGCCAGGCCGAGCGGGTGCGCAAGCCCGCGGCCGGCGGTGTCACCACCTCAGGCCTTCCGCGCCGTGTGCCGAAGGCCAACCTCGTACCCGGGACCGCACAGGAGCAGGCCCACACGGCCGGCCCCCAGGTCTCGCGTGCACCCGACGACGTCCGCGGCCGGCTCACCAATCTGCGCCGCGGCATCCAGCAGGGCCGCCAGGCCGGCAACTCGACCACGGGTAGCCACCACCTCGGTCCGAACCCTCAGCAGGAGCGCTAGTTGAACGCGATGAGCCAGGCGGCGCAGAACCTGAACTGGTTGATCACCAATTTCGTGGACAACACCCCCGGGGTGTCGCACACGGTGGTGGTCTCCGCCGACGGACTCCTGCTCGCCATGTCCGAAGGCTTCCCCCGCGACCGTGCCGACCAGCTGGCGGCGGTCGCGTCCGGACTGACCTCGCTGACCGCGGGCGCGTCCCGGATCTTCGAGGGCGGCCCCGTCGCACAGACCGTGGTGGAGATGGAGCGCGGCTTCCTCTTCCTCATGCAGGTCTCCGACGGTTCCTCGCTGGCCGTGCTCGCCCACCCCGAGTGCGACATCGGCCTCGTGGGCTACGAGATGGCGCTGCTTGTCGACCGGGCCGGCAGCGTCCTCACCCCGGATCTCCGCGCGGAGCTCCAGGGCAGCCTGCTCCACTAGCCGGTTCCGCATCCGGGACAAGACCCCATCACATGACCGATCCACAGGGCGGTACGCCCCTCCGTACCGCCCTGCGCACCGTTCAAATCGTCCGGCCGCCCCACCCGGCCCCCCACCGGCCCCATCCGACGGCAGAAGCCTTGCTGTCACGCCCGGAGGATTCATGACCCCGCCCCCCGCCTCTCACGATCCGTACGGCTCTTCAGTCGACGAGTACGGGTACGAGGGCGACCAGCCGCTGGTGCGTCCGTACGCGATGACCGGCGGCCGGACCCGGCCGCGCTACCAGCTCGCCATCGAGGCGCTGGTCAGCACCACGGCCGACCCGGCGCACCTCGCCACCCTGCTCCCCGAGCACCAGCGGATCTGCCACCTGTGCCGTGAGGTGAAGTCGGTGGCCGAGGTGTCGGCTCTGCTCTCGATGCCGCTCGGTGTCGCCCGTATCCTCGTCGCCGACCTGGCGGAGGCCGGCATGGTGGCGATCCACCAGCCGGGCAACGGAGAAACCGGCGGCACGCCGGACGTGACTCTGCTCGAAAGGGTGCTCAGTGGACTTCGCAAGCTCTAGTGGCGGTGCGGCCCGTTCAACCACCAGCGCGAAGATCGTGGTGGCGGGTGGCTTCGGCGTGGGCAAGACCACGTTCGTCGGCGCCGTCTCTGAGATCGACCCGCTGCGTACCGAGGCCGTGATGACGTCCGCTTCGGCGGGCATCGACGACCTCACGCACACCGGTGGCAAGACGACGACGACCGTCGCCATGGACTTCGGCCGCATCACCCTGGACCAGGACCTGATCCTGTACCTGTTCGGCACCCCCGGCCAGGACCGTTTCTGGTTCATGTGGGACGACCTGGTCCGCGGCGCCATCGGCGCCGTCGTCCTCGTCGACACCCGCCGCCTCGCCGACTGCTTCCCCGCGGTCGACTACTTCGAGAACAGCGGCCTGCCCTTCGTCATCGCCCTCAACGGCTTCGACGGGCACCAGCCGTACCAGCCCGAGGAGGTCCGCGAGGCCCTCCAGATCGGCCCCGACACCCCCATCATCGTGACCGACGCCCGCCACCGCGCCGACGCCAAGAGCGCCCTCATCACGCTCGTCGAGCACGCCCTCATGGCCCGGCTCAAGTAGCGGATCCCCCGGGGCGGTTGTCCTGACGCGGTTGCCGGGGCGGTCTGTGTCCTTCGACACGGCCGCCCGGGCGTTCATAACGTTTCGACAGAGAATTGGAGCCTCCCGGACACACGACGCATCCGATCGGTGTCACTGCGCTCACATGAGCCCCGCCATTTGGCGGGGCTCGCTCTTTATGCCCGTTTTATACGAGGTGTGGGCCACGGAAAGAGGCCTCATCCCACTGTTTGGAACGGACCCCCTTCACGTGCTGCAATTCATGAACTCCCGAGTAGTACGGCCCTGAACGAAACACCGGCACAACGTAGGTGCCGACGCCGAGAGGTTGTTGGTCGAGTGAGGCGAAGCAAGGAAAGCTCCGCGGAGCAGGACACGCGGAGCACGCGGGGCAACTTCACGCCGCCGTCGCGTACTGCCGTGTCGCCCGCGGACATACCCGTGACACCGCCGCCCACCGCGGCCGCGGGCAAGGGAAGCTCCAGCAAGCTGTCGCCCCGTAACTGGCGGGTACCCACCCGACTGAACGCGATCCTCCTCATACCCGTGCTGGTCGGCCTCGTCATGGGCGGCTTCCAGGTCAAGGGAGCGATCGACACCTGGCAGGAGGCGCAGGACGCCGAGAAGACGGCGCTCATCGTGCGCGCCGCCTCGGAGTACAGCACCGCCCTGCTGAACGAGCGGGACCTCACCGCCGGCCCGCTGCTCGCCGCGAAGTCCGCCGAGGACCGCAAGAGCGACGAGGTCACGCAGGCGTACGCCGCGACCGACGCCGCCCGGCTGAAGTTCGACGAGGCCATCAAGAACCTGCCCTCGGGCCAGGGCCTCGAGCGCCGCATCAAGCTCTTCAAGGACGAGGAGCCGAAGCTCGACGCGCTGCGCAAGGCCGCGTACACCCGCTCCCTCGACCCGGTGAACACCCAGCTCGGGTACACCGGCGTCCAGCACTACCTCACCGAGTTCTCCAACGAGCTCGGCCTCGGCACCGGCAACGTCACGGCCTACGGCCGCAGCGTCTACGCCATCCAGCTGTCCAAGGGCGCCGAGTCCCTCCAGCGCTCCATCGGCACCCAGCTCCTGGTCCGGCCCAGCCGCCAGGAAGCCGTCTTCGCCCAGCAGTCCGTGGCGTTCAACTCGTACAACTACCTGGAGCAGATCGCCCTCGGCGAGTTCGCCTCCGGCGGTATGCCCGAGGACGTCGAGCTGCTGAAGAAGGTCATGGCCGAGAAGGCCACCGAGGGCGCCAAGCGGATGCAGGCCGCCGGCGTGGAGCTGCCCAAGGGCAAGGACGGCTCGGTCTACTCCGGCGCGGCCTCCGCGATCGGTACCGCCAAGAGCCCCGAGGCCCTCGAGGCCCTGAAGTCCAAGGGCATCACGGCCGAGACGTGGATGGCCGTCGCCACCGCCAAGTTCGAGGGCTACTCCGAGGTCGAGAAGGCCCTCGTCGACAAGGCGGTGAACGAGGCCGTCAGGATCTCGGACGAGGCCAAGACGGACGCCTGGGTCATCGGCGGCATCGTCGTGGTCGCCCTGCTCGCCGCCTTCATCCTGGCCGGGATGATGGCCCGCCAGATGAGCCGCTCGATGCTGCAGCTGCGCAACGCCGCCTTCGGCATCGCCGAGCAGCGCCTGCCGATGCTGGTCGACCAGCTCTCCCGCACCGAGCCGGGCCGCGTCGACACCCGTGTGCAGCCCATCCCGATCGACTCGCAGGACGAGATCGGCGAGGTCGCCCGCGCCTTCGACCAGGTCCACCGCGAGGCCGTCCGGCTCGCCGCCGAGCAGGCCATGCTCCGGGGCAACGTCAACGCGATCTTCACCAACCTCTCGCGCCGCAACCAGTCGCTGATCGAGGGCCAGCTGACCCTCATCACCGACCTGGAGAACAACGAGGCCGACCCGGACCAGCTGGAGAACCTCTTCAAGCTGGACCACCTGGCGACCCGTATGCGCCGCAACGGCGAGAACCTCCTCGTCCTCGCCGGCGAGGAGCCGGGCCGCCGCTGGGACCAGCCGGTCCCGCTGGTCGACGTCATGCGTGCCGCCTCCTCCGAGGTGGAGCAGTACGAGCGCATCGAGCTGGCCGGTGTCCCGGAGGCCGAGATCCACGGCCAGGCCGTGACCGACCTCGTGCACCTGCTCGCCGAGCTCCTGGAGAACGCCACCACGTTCTCCTCCCCGCAGACCAAGGTCCGCGTCACCGCGACCCGTCTCCCCGACGGCCGGGTGATGGTCGAGATCCACGACAAGGGCATCGGCCTCACCGCCGAGGACTTCGCGGACATCAACCACAAGCTGGCGAACCCGCCGACCGTCGACGCGGCCGTCTCGCAGCGCATGGGCCTGTTCGTGGTCGGCCGGCTCGCCGACCGCCACGGCATCCGGGTCCAGCTCCGCCCCTCGGGCGAGCAGGCCGGTACGACCTCGCTCGTCATGCTGCCGGACGCGATCACGCACGGCGGTGGCGGCGAACAGCCGATCCAGGACGACTTCACCGTCTCCCAGATCATTCCGCGGCAGCAGCAGAACGCCTTCGAGGCCGCCCCGCCGCAGCAGCAGATGCTGACCGCCGCCGACCTCGGCTTCGACGACTCGCGCTACGAGCAGCAGGCCGAGGAGGAGCGCCCGGTCGACCCCGTCGACCGCTCGCTGAAGCGCGAGGGACGGCGTGCCGCCCTGGAGGCCCAGGCGCAGGGTGGTGAGCGCCCGCTCTTCCGCGACGAGGCGGAGCAGGCCGAGCAGCCGGGGCAGGCGGACGCGTACGGGCACCAGGGCCAGGAGTACGCCCAGGGCCAGGAGTACGGGCAGCAGCAGGCCCAGGAGTACCCGGCGGAGCAGTACGCCCCGGCGCAGGAGTACGGACAGCAGCCGCAGCAGCAGCAGCAGCAGGGGAACGGGTACGGCCAGGAGTACGCGGCCGGGTTCCCGCAGCAGGACGGCTACGCGTACCCGCAGCAGGGTTACGAGACGTACCAGCAGCCCGGCTATGCGGAGGCCTCGTACGAGACCCCGGAAGCCGAACAGCAGCAGTACGGAAACGCGTTCGATGGCCAGTCCCAGCAGGGAGAGTGGCAGGATCAGAACGCTTACGACAGCGGCTGGAGCCAGCAGTACGGAGCGGAAGCGGAATCTGCTCCCGGCGCTCCCGAACAGGCCTCTGAGCGCGTAGGCTTCGACCGTCCGGGTCCGACCCCGAGTGCCGTCCCGGACGCCGGTCACGCGCTGACCGACGCCGGTCTGCCGCGCCGCGGCAGCGTCGCCTCGCAGGGCCAGCAGGCGCCGCAGCAGCAGGCACCGCAGCAGGCGCAGGCCGCGCAGCCGGCACAGGAGCAGCAGCAGAACGAAGCCGACGGCACCGACGCGTGGCGCTCGACCAACGACGAGCGCTGGCAGCGGGCCGGGAAGCTCAAGGACCCGAAGGCCGGCGGGGTCACCTCGTCCGGTCTCCCCCGCCGGGTCCCGAAGGCCAACCTGGTCGAGGGCACGGCTGAGCAGACCCCGCAGGGCGGCCCCCAGGTCTCCCGCGCCCCCGAGGACGTACGGGGCAGGTTGAGCAACCTGCGCCGCGGTGTCCAGCAGGGACGCAGCGCGGGAACGGACACGAACGGATCGGGCCTCGGCCCGGGCAGTACCTACAACCAGGAGCGTTAGTGTGAGCATGAGCCAGGCGGCGCAGAATCTGAACTGGTTGATCACCAACTTCGTGGACAACACCCCCGGGGTGTCGCACACGGTGGTGGTCTCCGCCGACGGACTCCTGCTGGCGATGTCCGAGGGGTTCCCCCGGGACCGCGCCGACCAGCTGGCGGCCGTCGCCTCCGGACTGACCTCGCTGACCGCGGGCGCGTCCCGGATCTTCGAGGGTGGTGCGGTCAACCAGACCGTGGTGGAGATGGAGCGCGGCTTCCTCTTCATCATGTCGATCTCGGACGGCTCCTCGCTGGCCGTGCTCGCCCACCCGGAGGCCGACATCGGTCTCGTGGGCTACGAGATGGCCCTGCTCGTGGACCGCGCGGGCACCGTACTGACTCCTGACCTCCGGGCGGAGCTTCAGGGAAGTCTTCTCAACTAACAGACAGACAGTGCGTTTCGCGCCACCGCACCGTAGGGTGCGGTGTCGCGGTTCCACGGGACATGGACCGCGAGGCAGTCGAGGAGGAGAACGTGGGAACACCACCGGGCGCAAGCCCCTACAACGGTTATGACGCGCACCAGGCGCCGCTCGGCGACCCGACGCAGAACCGGTTCAACTTTCCCTCCGCCCCCAGCAGACAAGGCGCCTCGCAGCCCTACCGGCAGCCTCAGGCGCCGTCCGCGGGCGCGCACGGCGCCTCGCGCGCTCCGTCCGCCGCCGGTTCCAGCTCTTCGGGCGGCTCGGGCGGGCACAACCCGCTGGTGCGTCCGTACGCGATGACCGGCGGCCGGACCCGGCCGCGCTACCAGCTCGCCATCGAGGCGCTGGTCAGCACGACGGCCGACCCGTCCCGGCTGCAGGGGCAGTTGCCCGAGCACCAGCGGATCTGCCGGCTGTGCTTCGAGATCAAGTCGGTCGCGGAGATCTCGGCCCTTCTCTCCATCCCCCTCGGCGTCGCCCGAATCCTCGTCGCCGACCTGGCCGAGGCCGGACTCGTCGCCATCCACCAGCCGGGCGGCGACGCAGCCGCCGGCGGCCAGCCAGACGTGACACTGCTCGAAAGGGTGCTCAGTGGACTTCGCAAGCTCTAGTGGCGGCGCGGCCCGTTCAACCACCAGCGCGAAGATCGTGGTGGCGGGTGGCTTCGGCGTGGGCAAGACCACGTTCGTCGGCGCCGTCTCTGAGATCAACCCGCTGCGTACCGAAGCCGTCATGACCTCCGCGTCCGCGGGCATCGACGACCTCACGCACACCGGCGACAAGACGACGACGACCGTCGCCATGGACTTCGGCCGCATCACCCTGGACCAGGACCTGATCCTGTACCTGTTCGGCACCCCCGGCCAGGACCGTTTCTGGTTCATGTGGGACGACCTGGTCCGCGGCGCCATCGGCGCCGTCGTCCTCGTCGACACCCGCCGCCTCGCCGACTGCTTCCCCGCGGTCGACTACTTCGAGAACAGCGGCCTGCCCTTCGTCATCGCCCTCAACGGCTTCGACGGAAACCAGCCGTACCAGCCCGAGGAGGTCCGCGAGGCCCTCCAGATCGGCCCCGACACCCCCATCATCACCACGGACGCCCGCCACCGCGCCGACGCCAAGAGCGCCCTCATCACGCTCGTCGAGCACGCCCTCATGGCCCGGCTCCGGTAGTACCGGCAGCTGTCCGTACGGATGTGAGAGGCCCCGCGCACCCCCACCGGTGCGCGGGGCCTCGTCCGTGTCCGCATCGGTCCGTAGCGGCCCCGGAAGGCCGAAGGCCCCCGCTCCGGTCGGAGCGGGGGCCTTCGGTACGGGGACGGGTCAGCGCCAGCTGTGCGGGGCGCGGAAGCCGTGCTCGCGCTCCAGGCGGCGCCAGCCGGCCGTGGTGCGGCCCCGGTGGTCCGCCGGCTCGGGCGTGGCGGCCGCGCGGGCGAGCAGCACCGCCGTGATGGCGGCGAGCTCCTCGGGGTCGGCGTGGCCCTTCTCGACGCGGAGAAGGTTGGCAGGGGTGGTCACGTGGCTGTCTCCTCTTACTGAGGCGGGTTGCCGTGCTTGCGGGACGGCAGGTCGGCGTGCTTGGTGCGGAGCATCGCGAGGGACCGGATGAGCACCTGGCGGGTGTCGGCGGGGTCGATGACGTCGTCGACCAGACCTCGCTCCGCGGCGTAGTACGGGTGCATCAGCTCGGCCTTGTACTCCTTGACCATGCGGGCACGCATGGCCTCGGGGTCCTCCGCCTCCGCGATCTGCTTGCGGAAGATCACGTTGGCGGCGCCCTCGGCGCCCATGACCGCGATCTCGTTGGTGGGCCAGGCGTACGTCAGGTCGGCGCCGATCGACTGGGAGTCCATGACGATGTAGGCGCCGCCGTAGGCCTTGCGCAGGATCAGGCTGATCCGGGGCACGGTCGCGTTGCAGTACGCGTAGAGCAGCTTGGCGCCGTGCCTGATGATTCCACCGTGCTCCTGGTCGACGCCCGGCAGGAAGCCGGGGACGTCCAGAAGGGTGATGATCGGGATGTTGAAGGCGTCGCACATCTGCACGAAGCGCGCGGCCTTCTCGGAGGCCTCGATGTCCAGGACACCGGCGAGCGTCTGCGGCTGGTTGGCGACGAGGCCGACGACCTGGCCGTCGAGCCGGGCGAGGGCGCAGATGATGTTGCGGGCCCAGCGCTCGTGGATCTCCAGGTAGTCGCCGTCGTCGACGAGCTCCTCGATGACCTTGTGCATGTCGTACGGGCGGTTGCCGTCGGCGGGCACCAGGTCGAGCAGGACCTCGGAGCGGCGGTCCGCCGGGTCCTCGGAGGCGACGGTCGGGGGGTTCTCGCGGTTGTTCTGCGGGAGCATCGACAGGAGGTAGCGGACCTCCGCGATGCAGGTCTCCTCGTCGTCGTACGCGAAGTGGGAGACGCCGGAGACGCCCGCGTGGACGTCGGCGCCGCCGAGTCCGTTCTGGGTGATCTCCTCGCCGGTGACCGCCTTGACGACGTCAGGGCCCGTGATGAACATCTGCGAGGTCTCGCGGACCATGAACACGAAGTCGGTCAGGGCGGGGCTGTAGGCCGCGCCGCCGGCGCACGGGCCGAGCATCACCGAGATCTGCGGGATGACGCCCGAGGCGCGCGTGTTGCGCTGGAAGATGCCGCCGTAGCCGGCGAGGGCGGAGACGCCCTCCTGGATACGGGCGCCGGCGCCGTCGTTCAGGGAGACCAGCGGGGCACCGGCCGCGATGGCCATGTCCATGATCTTGTGGATCTTCGTGGCGTGCGCCTCGCCGAGCGCGCCGCCGAAGATCCGGAAGTCGTGGGCGTACACGAAGACCGTCCGGCCCTCGACCGTGCCCCAGCCGGTGATGACACCGTCGGTGTACGGCTTCTTCGCCTCCAGGCCGAAGCCCTGCGCGCGGTGCCGGCGCAGCTGCTCGACCTCGTTGAAGGAACCAGGGTCGAGCAGCAGCTCGATGCGCTCGCGCGCGGTCAGCTTGCCCTTCGCGTGCTGGGCCTCGGTCGCCCGGTCACTCGGGCCACGGAGAGCCTGCTCGCGCAGGACGTGCAGCTCGGCCACACGGCCACGGGCGTCAGCGGGCTCGCTCGGGATCTGGTCCACAACGGTCATGTACCGACCCTACGAAGCCGAACAAGAAAATCCCGCCGTCCACTCCGTACAGTCTCCCGTGTCGATTCCTGGTGAGGCCGGACAGAACCGTCGCTTGTCCGGCTCGAGTCAACAGTCAGACACCCCTCGTGTTTGTAGGGGTTCTACATAGACCTAGACGAGGACCTCGCAACGGTGGGTGGCGCCCGCGGTGCCCGGCGTGATCCGGAGCCGCAGGGAGCGCCCGGTGGCGAGCACCTCCACGGAGGGGTCGTGGAAGAGCACCCGGCGGACCGGCCCTTCCCAGACCAGCTCCAGCGGCTGCCCGGTGCGGGGCGGCTCGGAGACCCTCAGGTCGAGCACGGAGCGGCGGCGCCGGACGAGGACGCTCGCCGGCGCGGTGACCGTCAGGCGTCCCACCGTACCGGCCCGCCAGAGGTTCGCGGCGGTCATCCCGAGGGACGGGACGGCGACCGCCTGGGCGTCGGCTCCGTTGTCGAGTACGCGCAGCCAGCCGGGGTCGGCGGCGCGGGCGGCGACCGTACGGGGGGAGGCGCCCGGCATCAGCAGGTACGCGTACGAGGCGGCGACCGGGTCGGTGCCGTGGTCGAGCCAGAGGGTCTGGAAGCGGCGGGTCCCGCGCTCGGTGGAGCTGGTGGTGTTGATGTCGCTCCAGGCGCCGGTGCGGTCCTCGCGGAGGGTGCGGAGGGCGTCGGTGCCCCCGGGGAAGACCCAGCCGCCGTGGCCCGCCAGGTGCGCCCAGCCGTCGCCGGTGGTGAACGCCTGGGTACCTGACTCGCCCAGGAGGCGGTTGTCGACGACCGTCTCGACGGGCACGCCGTCGGTCGCGGTGATCCCCGCGCCGAGGCAGATGACCGCGTCCGCCGCGCAGAACCAGGACTTGCGGGCCTCCAGGGTGGAGCCGAGGCCCTTCAGGTGCTGGCCGACGGCCGCGTACTCGCCGTCGGTGGCCCCGCCGACCCAGCGCACGGCCGGCCTGGGCGCGCCCCACTCGCCGCCCGCCCGGTCGGCGAGGCGCTTGGTGGAGACGGTGGTGCCGGGCAGGCGGTACGGGTCCACGGTGGGCCAGAACCAGTCGGTGTACTGGTCGCCGAGGTCCGGGGTCCACCAGGAGAGCATCCCGGCGCCGGTGTGCCAGCCGCGCGGGTTCTCGCCGTTGCCGCACTCGTAGTACGAGATCCGGTCCGAGGCCATGGCGATGTTGGCGACCCAGCCGGGGCGGCGGTGGACGGCCCGGTCCATGGCGGCGAAGAGCCGGTGCCCGGTGGGCTCGGGGGCGGCCGGGACGGGAGCGGCGGCCACGGCGTGCAGCCGGGCGAGGTCGGCGACGCCGAACTGGCGGGCGGTCAGGATCGGGGAGACGGTGTCGCGCTCGATCCAGCCCTTCACGCGCGCGTGCCAGCGGTCCCGCTCGGCGGTGGAGGCGCCGCCCGCGAGGAGGGCGACGGCGGCGATGACGCCCTGGCCGTGGAAGTGGTCGGAGCGCATGATCCGGCGGTCGTCGTTCTTGAGGTACCCGCGGCTGATGGCGCGCCCGTTGACGCTGTCCATCATCAGGCCGTCGTAGATGAGGGGCGCGTAGGCCTTCTCGACGCTGTCGAGGACGATCTGCCGGTTCGGGTCGGTGACGGCCCAGCTGGATCCGGCGAGGAGCGAGAAGAGCCTCCCGAGGCCGTCGAGCATGACCTGACCGTAGGTGCCGGAGTAGGCGACCCAGGTGTGCTGGACGAAGGAGCCGTCGACGTAGAGGCCGTCGCCCTTGGTGACGTACGGGAAGACGGGCGAGAGGGCGTCGCGGGCCAGGGCGATCTTGGCGGGGTTCGCGCCGAGGACTCCGCGCAGGGCGACCGAGCGGCACAGGTCGACGCGGTTGGCGCCGGTGGAGGTGCCGGTGTAGTGCGTGAGGACCGAGTCGGGGACGAAGTGGTCGACGGCGGCGCAGGCGGCGGCGATCCGCTCGGGGCCGAGGTGCGGGTGGAGTACGGCCACGATGTCCATGAGGAGGCGCGGGCTGCCTATCTGCCACTCCCACCAGTTGCCGTAGCGCGGGGCGCCCGCCCTGTAGACGCCGGCGGAGAGGTGGTCGAGGCCGCGCAGGACGTCGGCGAGCAGGCCCGGGTCGCCGGTGAGGCCGGTGCCGAGCTGGGCGTACGCCTGGGTCATCGTCCACAGGCGGCTGTGGCTCTGGGTGATGCCGGCCGGCGGGTCGAAGGGGGCGTCGGGCCAGAGGGAGCCGGTGGCGGGGGCCATGGCGGCGCGGAAGGCACGCGCGAGCGTGCCCGTCTCGGCGAGGCGGGAGGCGTAGGGCTCGGCGGCGGCGTCGAAGCCGGAGCCGAGCTGGAGGTCGACCCAGCGGAGCCGCAGCGCCTCGAACTCGTCCTCCGCCGCGCGGGCGGCGGAGGGGAGTCCGAGGGCGGCGGCCGCCGCGGAGGCGGTGATCAGGAAGGTGCGGCGGGACCAGGCGGGGACGGGCACGGGAGCCTCCCGGGGGAAGTGGTGGAGACCGTTCGGCGCCTGGTGTAACACCCTGTTTCCGACGCAATCAATGAGCACGGCACGGCTCGGTGAAAGCGCTTTCCGCCGGGCCGCGTCCGGCTGGTCCCGCAGCGGTCAGCTTCCGCAGCGGAAGCGGGCGTCGCCCCAGTCCGCGTGGTCGTTGCCGTTGCCGTCGCCGCCGTCGTCGGCCACCAGGTCGACGTAGGAGGCGCCGGTGACGTCGGCGGTGAGCGACCAGGCCCCGTCCGTGGCCTTGAGGACCGGGGACTTCACCTTCTCGGCGCCGTCCGCGAGGACGCTGAACCGGACGCTGCCCCGGGCGGTCTGGACGTCGTCCACGCCGACCTGGGCGGTGAGGGAGGTGCATCGGCCGCCCAGGTAGTAGCGGATCCTCGCGGGCGCGTGGCTGCCCAGACCCTTGGTGTACGTCACTCCCCCGATCCGCAGCGGGGAGCCGTCACCTGTGCCGGTCTCGCCGTTGGAGAGGTCGCGCTCGACGGGTCCCCAGCCGTTGGTGGCCGAGGTCCAGTCCAGGTCGCTGGCCCAGCTGTCCGCGGTGGGCGGCGGGGGCAGGGTGCGGGCGGTGGTGGCGGCGGTGAGCTTCCGCTCCTCTCCCCCGAGGGTGTACGTGAGGGAGGCGCCGAGCGGGTACGGCCGGTAGGCCGCGTCCACCGGCGGGGTGACCTGCCAGGTGGCGGTGGCCTGCCCGCCCGCCGCGACGGTGCCGAGGGTGACGGGCGCCGACGGCTCCGCGGTCCAGCCCTCGGGAAGGGCGAGGACGGCCCGGGCGCCGGTGACGTCGGTGGTCTCGTCGTTGCCGAAGGTGGCCGTGACCCGGTTCGGGCGGCCGGGCTCCAGGGTGTCGGGGGCGGTGACGGCGAGCGTGCCGCAGGCGGCGCGCTCGGCGGCCGGGCCGAGGTCGGTGACGGTGAAGGCGTCGAGGACGAAGTCGGCGCCGTCGGGGGCGTCACCGCGCTTGCGCAGTCCGGTCCAGGTGTCGCCGCAGCCGGCGGTGACGGTCTCCGAGAAGTGCCCGTCGGTCCTCTGCTGCCCGAGCGGCGTGCGCCGGGTCTCCACCGAGGTGCCGTTCGTACGGTCGTAGCCGGTGACCCACTCGTACGCGCCCGCGTGGCTGGACTGGTAGGCGTACTCGACGCGGTAGCTGTGGCCGTCCTTCATCGGGACGGTCCAGGGCGCGGTGCGGTAGACGAGTCCGCTGTTCTCGTCGTGGGACTTGAGGGACTCGGCGCCGCCGATGACGTCGTCGATCAGCTTTCCGTTCCAGCCGGCCTGGGTGTACGGGGCGTGCAGCTGGGCGATATGGGTGCGCGGGTCGGTCGTACCGCCGGAGTCGCCCTTGAGGAAGGGGCCCCAGCCCTGGTCGACGGCCTCGAAGTCCTCGTACACCAGGGCCCCGTCCTTGACGGCGGGGTCGTTGGCGACGATCCGGACGTCGTCGATCCGGACGGTCGCGGCGCTGCCGCTCGCGGCCCGGATCCTCAGCTCGGTGGCGCCGCCGGCCGGGGCGGTGAAGGTGACCTTGGCGCGCTGGAAGCGGGTGCCGTTCCAGTCGGAGGCGGCGACCCGGTCCTGGAGCGCGGACCGTTCGACGGTGACGGACCGGCCGCCGGCGGAGAGGGTGGTGGGCCGGGTCTCGCCGGCCTGGACCTCGATCAGGGCGGAGGCGGTGTACCGCTCGCCGGGGGTGAGGCCGGTGATCCGCTGACGGACCGAGGCGGCGGCGGTGCCGGAGAGCTTCGCGCTGTTGCGGCCCTGGGCATCGGTGTCGCGGGTGACGGTGCCGGCCTTGGTCCAGGCGGTGAGCTTCGCGCCGTTGAAGCCGGGGTCCTTCACCGGGGTGCCCTGGCCCCACTTCGGGGCGGGCTGTTCGGGCGCGCTGTCGGGGTGGAGGACGTACGGCTGCCCGGCGACGGCGTCGAGGGTGATCCGCCCGTCGGCGGGCCGTACGGTGGCGGTCTTCACGCGTCCGTTGTCGGTGAGCCGGTACACGGAGTACGAACCGACGCCGGCCGGGACGTCCCAACTGGTCGTACCACCGGCCTTGTTGTAGTGGTAGAGCTTCTTGCCGCCGTCCCAGGGGAGCAGGTAGTTCTCGCCGTCGAGGACCTTGCGGCCGTCGTCGTAGAAGGTGCGGCGACCGTTCTCGACGGTGCCGCGGACCCCGCCGGTGAAGGTGAGGTCGTTGCCGTTCCAGCGGGTGATCTCCTGCTGCTGGAGGTACTTGGCGGGCAGGTTCCGCTGCCAGATGTTGGCGGTGAAGTCGTTCCAGTCGGTCTCGCCGGTCCAGCCCTCGAAGTCGACGAGCGCGGTCTGGCCGAGGACCGGGTGGTTGTTCCAGATGTCCTTCTCGTCGTTGCGGATGAAGCGGATGATCTGCGAGTTGAGGCCCTTGTTGGTGGCGCCGCCGTAGTCGAGGTCGTTGGCCCAGTGGGACCAGAGGGAGGAGCGCTCGAACTTGTCGGACCACTCGGTGGCGACGTTCCAGCCCTGCGCCTGGACGGCCCGCATCGTCTCGTCGGCGATCCAGCCGTGGGTGTAGTAGACGTCGATGTAGAGCGTGGAGAGGTTGCGGTCGGTCTCGTCGCGGAGCTGCTTGAAGCGGCGGGCGAGGTCGCCGCTGTTGATGTCGCGGCGCTGGTCGATGTAGTAGCTCTGGTTGAGCCAGTTCCAGCCGGGCTTTGTCTTGTCGACGAGGGTCTCGCTGAAGTTCTTCGCCTCGGGGTACGACTCGGTGGCGTTGACGTGGACGCCGAAGTCCGCGCCCCACTTCCGGCCCTCCTCGAGGAGGACGTTGAGGTCGTCGAGGCCGCCGGCCCGCTTGTTGTAGTTGCCGCCGTAGTCGGGGTGGGCGGAGTCGTGGCCCTCGGAGCCGTACCCCTTGAGCAGCGCGAACTGGCCGAGTCCGTCGGTGGCGAGCGAGATCCGCTTGACGTCGTCGAGGGTGCGCAGGAAGGGGTGGGTGGCCTGGGAGGCGAAGTTGAACGGGATGTGGGCGACCACCCGTCCGGGGGTCTGCTCGCTGCCGGGGGCCTTGATCCCGATGGACCGGAAGGCGACGGCGCCGTCCTGCCAGTCGACGGCGCCGTCGGCGTTGGCGTCGGGGGTGACGACGACCTTGGCCCAGGGCAGGCCGTCACCGCTCGCGGGCTTCGGCGCGCCTTCGCCGCGGTAGGTCCACTGGCCGGACCAGACGCCGACGCGGGTCTCGGTGCCGCTCTTGCGGGCCTGGTGCCAGAAGCGGGCGCCGTCGCGGGCGGACGCTCCCGAGGGCTTGTCGTAGCTGGAGTTGGACTCGACGGCGGCGGCGAGGCCGCCGGTGTTCACGAGGGCGTAGGTCGCGCCCACCGGGTTCGCCTCGGCGGCGGTCGCGTCGGTGACCCGCGCGAAGACGTCGGCGGTACGGGTGGAGTCCGGGTCGAGCCTGGTGAAGGCGGTCGCGGCGCCGGCGTCAGAGGAGCCGACGGAGACCAGGTCGTGGCCGGGGATGTCGATCGTGCCGACCCGGAAGCCCTCGGTGTCACGGACGGCGGTCACCCGGAACGTGGTGGTCCGCCCGTCGACGCCGAGGCTCGCGTCGATCTCGACCCCGGGCAGGTCGGGGAAGGTGAGGGTGTACGCGGCGGTGGACGCGGTCAGGACGGGGGCGCCCTTGGCCCGGACGGCGCGCGAGGTGCCGTTGAGGACGACCCGGGTGACCGGGGCCGTACTGCCGAGGAGGCGGGCGCCGCTCGCGCGGTCGGTGTACGAGAGGACGCGGGGGAAGTCCTCGGCGACGGCGACGGAGAGCTGCGGGGAGGCGATGAGCCGGTCCTCCGCGGCGGGGGCGACGTCCGCCGCGGTGGCGGCGTCCGCGGCCGTGACGTCCTCGGCGAGGGCGGGCCCGGCCAGGGCGAACACGGCGGATGAAGCGACGGCGAGCGCGCAGGCCGCACGGATTCTTCGCGAATGGGGGAGGGACATGCGCACTAGTTGGCCCCGCCCCGGCAGCACCGTCAACGGGATCGTGCCGCGCGGGGCCCTCCAGTCCAAGAACCCCCTTCGGTTAGTCCAAGTGACCACCGAAGGGGGCTCTTTCGGGGACGGGTGGACGGTCAGCAGCCGCCGCAGTTGTAGAAGGTCACGTCCCAGTGGTTGCCCTCGTCGGCGTAGATGTTGCCGGCGCCGGACTTCCACTGCGGAGAGCC
>NZ_JBHXRW010000089.1:0-21592 GCF_042716635.1 Streptomyces sp. NPDC058664
CTCTATCAGATCTTTCCGACCCGATTTCCTCGGCGCTTTCCGGTCCCTTTTGTTTTCACTCCGGGGGCCTTTCGGCGGTTCCGACTTTATCAGATTCATTTCGGCCGACCTAATCGGTGGCTTCTGTGATTCGAATAAGAATCGGAGTGACTCCGTGGAATCGAATTCCCGACCGGAGTGAGTAAGACTTTACTGGATTGCTGCCGAACTGTCCAGTTCCAGGCAACCGTTTAAATCTACCTCCCCACAGCCACCATGTCAATGGTTTTTGTGGGCACCGGAGGACACTAGCAGGTCGGCGGGGCCGTACGCACATCAGGCGGCGGTGGGGAGCTCGGCACTGCGGTCGGGCTGTTCCAGGTCGCCCGTCTCGCCGGCGCGGGAGGCCCGGCCGCCCAGGACGTAGACGTAGGCGAGGAAGGCCAGCTCGGCGGTGATGCCGATGGTGATGCGGGCCCAGGTGGGCAGGCCGGACGGGGTGACGAAGCCTTCGATCAGGCCTGAGACGAAGAGGACCAGGGCCAGGCCGATCGCCATGCCGAGGGCTGCCCGGCCGCGTTCCGCGAGGGCGGCGCGGCGGGTCGTGGGGCCGGGGTCGATGACGGTCCAGCCGAGCCGGAGGCCCGTGCCGGCGGCTACGAAGACGGCGGTCAGTTCGAGCAGGCCGTGGGGAAGGATCAGGCCGAGGAAGACGTCGAGGCGGCCGGCTGAGGACATCAGACCGATGGCGACACCGACGTTCAGCATGTTCAGGAAGAGGATCCAGAGCACCGGGATGCCCAGGAACGCGCCCAGGACCAGGCACATGGCGGCGGCCTGGGCGTTGTTCGTCCAGACCTGGGCGGCGAAGGAGGCCGCCGGGTGGCTGGAGTAGTACGTCTCGTACTGGCCGCCCGGACGGGTCATCTCGCGGAGTTCGGTGGGGGCGCCGATCGCGGCCTGGACCTCCGGGTGCGTACCGATCCACCAGCCGATCAGCACGGCGAGCAGGGTGGAGAGGACCGCGGTGGGGATCCACCAGTGGCGGGAGCGGTAGACGGCCGCCGGGAAGCCTGCCGTCAGGAAGCGGGCGGCGTCGCGCCACGAGGAGCGGCGGGTGCCGGTGACGGCGGCGCGGGCGCGGGCCACGAGCTGGGTGAGCCGGGCCGTGAGCATGGGGTCCGGGGCGCTGGACTGGAGGATCGAGAGGTGGGTGGCCGTGCGCTGGTAGAGAGCGACGAGTTCGTCTGCCTCGGCACCGGTGAGTTTGCCGCCCCGGCGCAGGAGGTGGTCGAGGCGTTCCCACTCGGCGCGGTGGGCGGTGACGTAGACGTCGAGGTCCATGATCGGCTGCTGCTCCAGGCATCGGCTGCGGACGGGTCCGTACTGCTGCGGCGCGCTGCGGGCCAGCTTGGCAGACTGGCGTTCGGAGGGGTCGGGAAGGGCGGAGAAGGGTGGGTGCCGTGAGTGGGTTGGTGACGGGAGACGCCGTCGTACTGGGGTTGGAGCCGGCGCGGCTGCCGAGCCGGGCCCTGGCGGTGCTCATCGATCTCGTGGTGGTGTGGGCCGCGTACCTGCTGATCATGCTCGGGCTCGCGGTCGCCACCGCGTCGCTGGACGAGGCGGCGGTGACGGCGGTGTCCATCGCCTCTTTCCTGTTGATCCTCGTGGGGGCGCCGATCGCGGTGGAGACGCTGTCGCACGGGCGGTCGCTGGGGAAGATGGCCTGCGGTCTTCGGGTGGTGCGGGACGACGGCGGTCCGATCCGGTTCCGGCACGCGCTGGTGCGCGGGGCGATGGGGGTCGTGGAGATCCTGATGACCTTCGGGGTCGTCGCGTGTGTCGCGTCGCTGGTGTCGGAGCGGGGGCGGCGGCTCGGGGACGTCTTCGCGGGGACCTTGGTGGTGCGGGAGCGGATCCCCGCGGCGGCACGGGTGTCGGCCGTGCCTCCGCCGGCGCCGTGGCTGGTCGGGCGGTTCGCCGGGCTCGATCTCTCGGCTGTGCCCGAGACTCTGTGGCTGGAGATACGGCAGTACCTGACGCGGGCCCGCGAGCTGGACCCGGTGGTGGGGCGGGAGCTCGCGGAGCGGCTGGCCGACGAGCTGGTGGCGCGGACGGGGGCGCCTCCGCCGCCGGGTGTGCCGGCCGACGCGTATCTGGCGGGGGTGGTGGCCGAGCGGCAGGCCCGGGACGCCCGGCGCGCGCTCGCCCCCTCGTCGGAGGCAGGGCCGCCCATGGGTGTGAGGGGGGCGGGGATTGCGGCGGATGTCGTTCCGCCTGTCTCCGCCTCTCCGTCTCCTGCTTCTCCGTCTGCTTCCTCGCCCGGGGGCGGGGAGTCCGCGACGCCTGTCACGGGGTTCGCTCCGCCCGCCTGAGCGTCAGGGGAAGACCGACGGTGGTGTTTCCAGGGCTTCGAGTTCGATGCCGGGGGCCGCGAGGACCACGTCGCCGGCGATGTGGACGGTGTGCCTCGCGCCCGTGTCCAGGGCGCTGACCTGGTACTCGTCCACCATCAGGGGGCCGTTGTCAGTGGCGTGCGCTTCACTCTTCAGCAGGGCCCAGGACTGGTCGACCGTGAGGGGGGCGAGCACCGGGTCCGTGAAGGCGACGAGCCGGACACGGGTCTCGGGGGAAGCGGGGGTGAGACGCAGGAGTCGCGTGAGCGCGACGAGGAACGCCGGGGACGTGCCGGTGAAGGCGTGGGCGCGCACATTGCCTTCGGTGGCGTGGGTTCCGGTGGGGTCCGTGCGGACCCAGGTGACGCCGTCGAGGGCCGCGCCGCGGACCTGCCAGCCGGCGGCGTGGAGTTCGAGGCGGAGGGGGCGGCCGAGTTCGTCGACGGCCAGGTCGACGGAGCCCTGGTGGTCGCCGGAGGGGGTGGTGATCTGTGAGACGTAGCGCCAGCCGGAGGGGCCGGGCGCGCAGTGGAAGTGTTCTTCACCGAGGGGGGTGTGGTCGTGCGGGTCATGGAGCGAATATCGGCCGCGGGGCATGGGTCGGTCCTCGGGAGGGGGCGCTTCCAGGAGCGGTAGCGGGGGGCGGGACGGGGCAGGCCCCCCGGCACGGGGGTGCGGGGGGCCTGCCTGAGTCCTCTACGGATGTCCGGGACGGCGCCGCGTCAGCGCGCGGGCGCCGCCGGCCGGGGCATCAGTAGCGGTAGTGGTCCGGCTTGAACGGGCCCTCGACCTCGACGCCGATGTAGGCGGCCTGCTCGGGACGGAGGGTGGTCAGCTTGACGCCGAGCGCGTCCAGGTGGAGGCGGGCGACCTTCTCGTCCAGGTGCTTGGGCAGGACGTAGACGTCGGTCGGGTACTCCTCCGGCTTCGTGAAGAGCTCGATCTGGGCCAGGGTCTGGTCCGCGAAGGAGTTCGACATGACGAAGGAGGGGTGGCCGGTCGCGTTGCCCAGGTTGAGGAGGCGGCCCTCGGACAGGACGATGAGGACCTTGCCGTCGGGGTAGGTCCAGGTGTGGACCTGCGGCTTGACCTCGTCCTTGACGATGCCCGGGGTCTTGGCGAGGCCGGCCATGTCGATCTCGTTGTCGAAGTGGCCGATGTTGCCGACGATCGCCTGGTGCTTCATCTTGGCCATGTCCCCGGCCATGATGATGTCCTTGTTGCCGGTGGTGGTGATGAAGATGTCGGCGGTCTCGACGACCTCGTCGAGGGTCGTGACCTGGTAGCCGTCCATCGCCGCCTGGAGGGCGCAGATCGGGTCGATCTCGGTGACGATGACGCGGGCGCCCTGGCCGCGGAGGGACTCCGCGCAGCCCTTGCCGACGTCGCCGTAGCCGCAGACGACGGCCGTCTTGCCGCCGATGAGGACGTCGGTGGCGCGGTTGATGCCGTCGATGAGGGAGTGGCGGCAGCCGTACTTGTTGTCGAACTTCGACTTCGTCACGGCGTCGTTCACGTTGATCGCCGGGAAGAGGAGGGAGCCGGCCTGGTGCATCTCGTACAGGCGGTGGACGCCGGTGGTGGTCTCCTCGGTCACGCCGCGGATCTCGGACGCCAGCTGGGTCCACTTCTGCGGGTTCTCGCCGAGGGTGCGGTTCAGGAGACGGAGGATGTGGCCGTACTCCTCGCTGTCCGCCGTGGACGGGTCCGGGGCGGAGCCGGCCTTCTCGAACTCGACGCCCTTGTGGACGAGGAGGGTGGCGTCACCGCCGTCGTCCAGGATCATGTTCGGGCCGCCGGTGGGCGTGTTCGGCCAGGTGAGGGCCTGCTCGGTGCACCACCAGTACTCCTCGAGGGTCTCGCCCTTCCAGGCGAAGACCGGGACGCCCTGCGGGTTCTCCGGGGTGCCGTTCGGGCCGACGGCGATGGCCGCGGCGGCGTGGTCCTGGGTGGAGAAGATGTTGCAGGAGGCCCAGCGGACCTCGGCGCCGAGGGCGACCAGGGTCTCGATGAGGACGGCGGTCTGCACGGTCATGTGCAGGGAGCCGGTGACGCGGGCGCCGGCGAGCGGCTGCTGCTCGGCGTACTCGCGGCGGATCGACATCAGGCCGGGCATCTCGTGCTCGGCGAGGGTGATCTCCTTGCGGCCGAAGACGGCCAGGGAGAGGTCGGCGACCTTGAAGTCCTGGTGGGCGACAGTCGTCATGACGGGGCTGCTCCTCGGGTGATCGAGTGCGAGGGTCGGTTGGGGCGCCGGGCGCCATGGAAGGGCTTGGGCATACGAATGCCCGGGTTCTCCACGGTGCCGTCGTCGGAGGCCCTCTCTCCCTCGGCCGGTCCGTGCGGACCGCCCGACCGCCATCAGCAGCGACGTCTGGCTGCTGACGAATCTACACCGGACAGGGCTGCGGGCCACAGTCCGCGTCGGGCGGCGGGAGGTGCCGGAGCGTCGTACGGACGCACGTGGCCCCCGCGACCGACGGGCCCTGGGGCCTCGGGGTCGCGGGGGCCTCGGAGTGCCGGGGGCCTCGGGGCGGCGGGGGTCAGTGACCCGCGTCGTCCGGGGTCTTGGCCGGGTTCCGGCCGGTCGAGGCGGCCTGTTCGCTGTAGATGTCGGGCTCCAGGTAGATGACCCGGGCGATCGGGACGGCGGCGCGGATGCGTTCCTCGGCGGCGTTGATGGCGTTGGCGACCTCGGTGGCCGACTCGTCGTGCCGGACGGCGATCTTCGCGGCGACGAGGAGCTCCTCGGGGCCGAGGTGGAGCGTGCGCATGTGGATGAGACGGGTGACGGTCTCGCCGTCGACGACCGCGGCCTCGATCTTCTGGACGTCCTCGACGCCGGCAGACTCGCCGAGCAGCAGCGACTTGGTCTCGGCGGCCAGCACGATCGCGATGACGATGAGCAGGATGCCGATGCAGAGGGTGCCGATGGCGTCCCAGATGCCGTCGCCGGTCAGCAGGGCGAGGCCGACACCGCCGAGCGCGAGGATGAGGCCGACGAGGGCGCCGAGGTCCTCCAGGAGGACGACGGGCAGCTCGGGGGCCTTGGCGCGGCGGACGAACTGGGTCCAGGTCAGTCCGCCGCGGATCGCGTTGGACTCCTTGATGGCCGTACGGAAGGAGAAGGTCTCGGCGATGATCGCGAAGACGAGGACGCCGACCGGCCAGTACCAGGCCTCGATCTCGTGCGGGTCCTTGATCTTCTCGTAGCCCTCGTAGATGGCGAACATGCCACCGACGGAGAACAGGACGATCGAGACGAGGAAGGCGTAGATGTACCGCTCGCGGCCGTAGCCGAAGGGGTGCTGCGGAGTCGCCTCGCGCTGGGCCTTCTTGCCGCCGAGGAGCAGCAGGCCCTGGTTGCCGGAGTCGGCGAGCGAGTGGACGCTCTCCGCGAGCATCGAGGACGAACCACTGAAGAGGAACGCCACGAACTTGGCTACGGCGATCGCCAGGTTGGCGGCGAGTGCCGCCACGATCGCCTTGGTTCCGCCTGACGCGCTCATGGGTGTACGTGGTCCCTTCGTCGATGCACCGGCTCTGTCGCCGCGGTTCGGCCGGTCATTGTTGCATCAGGCCACGACGGTGGCGCGGAAGACCGTCCCCGTACCGGAGAGTTCGGTCTGCTCGGCCGCCGGGACGAAGACGGACTCGCCGGGGGCGAGCGTCAGTTCGCCCACCGTCGGGCGGCCGGCGACCGCGAGGAGGATCTGCGGGGCGGGTGTCGTCAGGTCGGTCGGGACGGCGCCCTCGGGCCGTGCGAAACGGGAGAGGCGGAACTCGTCGATCGGGGTGTCGTAGACCTCCTCCCCGGTCGGGGAGGCCTCGGGGCGCAGGACGTTCGGGTCGGTCGGCTCGAAGCGGACCACGCGCAGGAGTTCGGGGACGTCGATGTGCTTGGGGGTGAGGCCGCAGCGCAGGACGTTGTCGGAGTTGGCCATGATCTCGACGCCGAGGCCGTCGAGGTAGGCGTGCGGTACGCCCGCGCCCAGGTAGAGGGCCTCGCCGGGCTGGAGCCTGACCCGGTTGAGCAGCATCGCGGCGAGGACGCCGGGGTCGCCCGGGAAGTGGTGGGCGAGGTTCGCGAAGGGGGCGTGGTCGCCGCCGAGGCGGTCGGCGGCGGCCGCCGCCTCCGTGACGGTGTGCGCCATCTCCTCCGGGTCTGCGGTCAGCAGGGCCGTCAGGACCTCGCGGAGCGCCGCCTCTTCGGGGTGGGCGTGGAGCAGGTCGACGTACGGCTTGAGCGAGTCGACGCCGAGCGCGGCGATCAGGTCGGCGGCCTCGGCGGGGACACGGAAGCCGCACAGGCCGTCGAAGGGTGTGAGTGCGCAGATCAGCTCGGGCTTGTGGTTGGCGTCCTTGTACATGCGGTGCGGGGCGTCGACCGGGATGCCGGCGGCCTCCTCGGCGACGTAGCCGGCTCGTGCCTGCGCCAGGTCGGGGTGGGCCTGGAGGGAGAGCGGGGCGCCGGCGGCGAGCACCTTCAGGAGGAACGGGAGGCGCGGTCCGAACTTCTCGACGGAACGCTCCCCCAGCTCGCGTACGGGATCGGCGTCGATCAGCTCGTTCAGCGAGCCGCGCTCGGTGCGGGAGGGCGCACCGGGGTGGGCGCCCATCCACATCTCGGCCTGGGGCTCGCCGGACGGGGCGATTCCGAGCAGTTCCGGGATGGCCGTCGTGGATCCCCAGGCGTAGGGGCGAACGGTGTTGACGAGGCGGTCCATGGTGCCTGCCAGCTCCTCGGGGTGGTGACGGATGGTGAGGGGTGTCGGGAGACAGGTGACAGGGGGCGGGTGACGGGTGGGTGACGGGGTGGTGGACGGGGTGAGTGTGTGAGGGGTGCGGGTGGTGGGGTGGGCCTCTTAGTGGGGTGTGCGGGCCGGGGTGGTCAGGGAGAGGTAGACGGCCGCGAAGTCCGTCACCGCCAGCAGTTCTGCCAGGGCCTCCAGGTCGCCGCCCTCCTCCGGTTCCAGCTCGCTGATGGCGGTCTCGTGGCTGAGGGCCAGTTCGCGGGCCGCGTGCGCCGCCGTGAGGCCGCCGGACGGCTTGTCGCGGAGCAGGACGACCCGTGCGCGCAGGGCCTGCGGCTCGTCCACCCGGTCACGGAAGAAGTCGTCGGGGTCGGCGCCCGCCGCGTAGTCGCCCGCGAGCAGCACGCCGTGGGCGGGCAGGGCCTCCGGGAGCTCGGCGGCCAGGGCGGGCAACCCGGCGAGTTCGGCGAGCACCGCGGCGAAACGGCGGCCCGCCGGGCCCGCGACGGCGCCCTCGGTCCAGATCAGCGGAAGCGAGTCCGCGAGCTCGGCGGCGAGCGTCTTCGCCGGGTTGCTGTACGTGGCGATGGCCGGACCGCAGCGCTCCGCCGTGCGGTCCAGCCGGTCGGCCACCTTCTCCAGCGTCTCGGGCGGCGCTTCGAGGAGACCGACCCGGTCCAGGAGGACGAGCAGCGGGGTGAACAGGGCCCACAGGGCGCCGGGGCCGGCCGCGAGGCTCTCGGCGTACTCGTCGGCGGACTCGTTCGGGGCGGTGGCCATCGGGACGAACAGACCGTGGGAGCCGCTGACCGCCTCCGCGAGCGGTGAGGCCTTCGGGGCGACGGCGACGACCGTGACGCCGCGGCGGTACGCCTGCTCGGCGAGGAGCGCCAGGCCCGGCTCGGAACCGTCCGTCGTCGGCAGCAGGAGGAGGTCCACCGAGCCGGCCCAGCCGGGAAGGGCCCAGCGCAGGGCGCCCGCGGCGGGGGCGACGCCGGTCGGCTGGAGCCGTACGACCGGGGCGGAGGCACCCGCGAGGGCGCCGATCAGGTCGGCGACGCCCGCGGCGACGGTGCCGGGACCCGCGAGGAGGACGGCGCGGGGGCGGCCCTCGGGGTGCAGGTCCGCGATTCCGGCCTCGGCGGCGTGCCGGGCCGCCGTCCTCACCCGGGCGCCGGCCTCCGCCGCGGCGCGGAGGAGGCCTCGGCGGTCGGCCACGGCCAGGTCGTCCGGGGCGTCGAGGAGGGTCTCGTCGAGCATGGGCGGTGCCTCCGGTCGCGTCGTCGTCGTGGTCCTTGCGGGGCCCTGCGGGGCTTGCGGGGCGGGTGCGGGGCTTTCTTGGTGCGGGACCTTGTGGTGCGCCTTGCGGTGCGGGTCTTCTGTGCGGCCGGTCTTCGGCCGGGATTGTCGGTTCCCACCCACACCGCCCGTACAACTGGGAGGGCAGAGGTACGGGTCTTCCCGTAGGGGTGCTCGCCGTCGGCGGCCGGCCCTCCGGTGGGAGGGGGTGGCGCGAGCCGTGGCCGGAACCCGTGCCGTGCAGCGGCCCTCCCTGCCGCCCTGCGGTCCGGCGGCCGGCCCTCAGCCGGACAGAGTGGTGACGTCGCTCCCGCGCGGGTGGGCCGCTGCCTCCCGGCGGCCGGGTTCCCTGCGGGCGGCCGGCCGCCTTCGGCGTTTCGGCCTGCCCGGTCGGGTGGCTGACGCCGCCTTCTGGTGCCTCGCCGACCGTCGGGGGCGGTCCTGCGGAGCCTCGGCTGCCTTCGAGTGGCTCGCGCCCCTCTCAGGTGTCCCAGTCTTCCGTCGGGTGACTCGTACCGCCCGCTGGTGGTTCGGCCGGTCGATCAGGTGGACCTCGCCGCCCTTGGGCAGCTCGGCCGCCGTCGGACGGCTCGTACCCGCCCGCTGGTGGCTCGTACCGCCCGCTGGTGGTTCGGGTCTCCTCACGGGGTCGGGCGTCGGCCGCGATCGGGCCCGCGTCGCTCTCAGGGGTCTCGGGCCGCCTTGTGGTGGCTCGGGCCCGTCGGCTGCCGAGGGCCGCGTCCTCGGGTCAGGACGGGCGGCGGGCCTCGTCCGTCAGGAGGACCGGGATGTTGTCGCGGACCGGGTAGGCGAGGCCGCAGTCCGGGCTGGTGCAGAGGAGTTCGGGGGTCTCGTCCGCCGTGCGGTCGTTCAGCGGAGCGTGGCACGCGGGGCAGGCCAGGATCTCCAGGAGGCCGGCTTCGAGCGGCATGGGGTGTCCCTTCGCACAAACGGTGGTGGTGCTGCCCTTCGGGCCAGGTCAGCCTACCGCCGGGGAACGAGGGGCGCCCCGTTCCCCGGCGTCCGGCCGGGTCAGTCCGTCGCCCGGACGAGGGCGAGGACCTCGTCGCGGATCTTGCCCATCGTGGCCTCGTCGCGGGCCTCGACGTTGAGGCGGAGCAGCGGCTCGGTGTTGGAGGCGCGCAGGTTGAACCACCAGTCCGCGGCCGTCACCGTGAGGCCGTCGAGCTCGTCGAGGGTCACGCCCTCGCCCTCGTACGCCGCCCTGACCTTCGCCGCGCTGGCGGTCTGGTCGGCGACGGTGGAGTTGATCTCGCCCGAGGAGGCGTAGCGGTCGTACGCGGCCACCAGGTCGGACAGGGTGCCGTCCTGGCCGCCGAGGGCCGCCAGGACGTGGAGCGCGGCGAGCATGCCCGTGTCCGCGTTCCAGAAGTCCTTGAAGTAGTAGTGCGCGGAGTGCTCGCCGCCGAAGATGGCGCCGGTCTTCGCCATCTCCTCCTTGATGAAGGAGTGGCCGACGCGGGTGCGGACGGGTTCGCCGCCGTTCTCGCGGACGACCTCGGGGACCGACCAGGAGGTGATCAGGTTGTGGATGATCGTTCCGCCGGGGTGCTTGGCGAGTTCGCGGGCGGCGACGAGGGCCGTGATCGCGGACGGCGAGACGGGCTCGCCGCGCTCGTCGACGACGAAGCAGCGGTCGGCGTCGCCGTCGAAGGCGAGACCGAGGTCGGCCCCCTCGGCCCGGACGCGGGCCTGGAGGTCGACGATGTTCTTCGGGTCGAGCGGGTTCGCCTCGTGGTTCGGGAAGGTCCCGTCCAGCTCGAAGTACATCGGGACGACGTCCAGCGGCAGGCCCTCGAAGACGGTGGGGACGGTGTGGCCGCCCATGCCGTTGCCGGCGTCGACGACCACCTTGAGGGGGCGGATCGCCGTGAGGTCGACCAGGGCCTTCAGGTGGGCGGCGTAGTCCGCCAGGGTGTCCTGTTCCGTGATCGCGCCCGGCGTCGCCGCCGGCTCCGGCGCGCCGGTCTCCGACCAGCCTTCGGCCAGCTCGCGGATCTCCGCCAGGCCGGTGTCCTGGCCCACGGGGGCGGCGCCCGCGCGGCACATCTTGATGCCGTTGTACTGGGCCGGGTTGTGCGAGGCGGTGAACATGGCGCCGGGCAGGCCGAGGCTGCCCGACGCGAAGTACAGCTGATCGGTGGAGCAGAGCCCGATCAGGGTGACGTCGGCGCCGAGGCGGGCCGCGCCGCGCGCGAAGGCGTCCGCCAGACCGGGCGACGAGGGGCGCATGTCGTGTCCGATGACGATCGCGTCCGCGGCCGTCACCTTGACGAAGGCGGCGCCGAAGAGCTCGGCGAAGTCCTCGTCCCACTGGTCGGGTACCACTCCGCGGATGTCGTACGCCTTCACGATCTGCGACAGATCGGCAGTCACGGATCCACCCTCCTGAGTTCTCGGCACGCGTGTGCGGCGCGTGTACAGAACGCCAAAACTACCCGGAGCGGGAAGGGGGTACGCGGACGGTGGCCGGTTGCGCCCGGTCGCCGGTCCGTCGTCGGCTCGGCCGCCGGCTCAGTTGTCGGCTCAGTTGTCGGGGGAACGGAGCACTCTGAGGTGCCCTCGACGGCCGACCTCCACGGGGTCGCCGCCGCGCCCTCCGCCGCCCTTGCCGCCGGCCTCGGCCGCGCGCTGCTGGGGGCGGGCCGCCTCCCGCACCGCGTTGGCCAGGGCTTCGAGGTCGTCGCCGCTGGGGCGGGGCGGGGCGGAACCGTCGGTGAGCCGCACGACCTCCCACCCGCGTGGGGCGGTGAGGCGCTCGCTGTGCTCGGCGCACAGGTCGTAGCAGTGGGGCTCGGCGTAGGTGGCGAGCGGGCCGAGGACCGCAGTCGAGTCGGCATAGACGTACGTCAGTGTCGCGACGGCAGGGCGGCCGCACGCGGTGCGCGAACAGCGACGTACAGGGCTCACGACGTTGGACGGTACCGCACTCTTGAGCGGGCCGCGACGACTCTCCCTCAGGTCACTCCACCGTGTCGCGCTGTGACCTCCGCCACTCCCCTCCTGAGGGTGGTGTCCCCGACCTGCGCGGGAGGGGGCGCAAGGGGGCCGGGCCGGGAGTCGATCCGGACAGTCTTGGGTACAGATCCGGTCAACCACGGCCAGATGGCCGATCGTGAGGGGCTGGAGAATCGAGCGGGCGGCCGACCGGAATGTTCAGGTTTCGACAGGGGGTGTGGTGGCGGGGCGGAGCCGGCCGACGAGGTGGCGAGGATGCACCACGGTGCGAGGAGACAGATGAGGGTTACGCTGCGTCAGTGATGGACAGTCCTGTGCCGCCGAGCCCCCAGAACCGCGCACCGGAGCCCCCGGCGGAGCCTCGGGCCCGCCGCCGCGACCGGCACGGCCGCGGGATGCGCGGACCGGTCGCCCCGCCGCAGGTGCCGCTCTCCGCGAGCCGGGCCGACACCTTCCGTGATCTGGTCATCGACTCGGTGGAGCGCCTGGAGCGGCGCTGGCCGCAGCTGGCGGACGTCGAGTTCATGGTCCTCGAGGTGCCGCCGTCGGCGGCGGGCGAGACGGTGGTGCCGCTCGGCGGCTCGGCGCCCGCCGAGAAGAACGAGCCGGCCCGGGTGGTCGTCTACCGGCGCCCGGTGGAGATCCGCTCGAAGAGCCGGGACGAGCGGGCGCTCCTGGTCCACGAGGTGGTCGTGGAGCAGGTCGCGGAGCTTCTGGGGCTCTCCCCCGAGTCGGTCGATCCCCGGTACGGGCAGGACTGACCCCGCCCGTGGCCGTACACGCTCGCGTGGCGGCCGCGGGGTCGGTCCCGTACCCCGACGGAGGTCAGTCCAGCACCCCGAGGTCCTGGCGGGCCGACGGGACCTCGACCGTGCCCCGGTCGTCGACGAAGGTCTGGACCGTGAACATCGGGATGTCGTCCAGCGGGAGCGCGAGGGTCCGCGCCGCGTACACCTTGCCGCCGGAGACCGGTTCGACGGTGAGCGCGTAGGAACCCTTGAGGCCCTTGGGGGCCAGGTCCGTGAGGCTCGTCGTCGTGCCCGCCTTGACGGCGACCGTCCTCGACACCGGCGCACCCGCCCCGGAGCCGGCCGAGGCCGTGACCTTGACCTGGGCGGCGGCGTCGGGAGCGGTCAGGGAGAGCGTCGTGCCCTTGGCCCGGTTGTCGGCGACCGTCGCGCGGGCGGCGACCGCCGCGGTCGCCGGTACGAACGCGATCTCGGTGTCGTCGCCCTTGCCGCGGACCACCCGGAGGGCGGCCACGATCGGGGTGGCCTTCTTCGGGTCGCTCGGGGTGAGCAGCAGGGAGCCCCCCGCGCCGCGGGTGAGGTCCGGCAGGTCGACGGAGGCCGTCATCCCGGACTTCACGTGCAGGGAGCCGGCGCCGGCGGGGACGATCGTGCCGGTCTCGGTGACGAGCTGGACCTTCAGGTCGGCGTCGTCCTCGCCGGGGGCGAAGGCCACCAGTCGTACGGAGGTGGCGTCGGCCGGGATGCCGGGCAGGACGGCGCCGGTCGCCGGGTCGGCCGCGGCCGCGATCCAGTCGCTGCCGAGCTTGTCGTCGGCGGCGCCGATGGCGGCGCCGACCCGTCCGCTGCGGGTGGTGACGTGGACGGTGAGGTTCTGTTGGGCGGCCTCGCCGGTGAGGGTGGAGAGGAGCACGGGGACCGTGGAGCGGGCGGGGACCGGGACGCCGTCGGGCGACTGGGACTTGAGGACGCCCTCGGGGCCGTACAGCTCGATGTCGACGACGGCGGCCGTGTCGTCCGGGTTGGTGAGGTGGACGTAGTCCTGGCGCTCCTTGGCGGTGGAGGCCGCGGGGAACCAGAAGTCGGTGTCGGGCGCGCCGCAGCTGAGGCCGAGGAGGCCGCTCGCGCCGCCCGCCGGGACGGTGGTGGTCTGCTGGACGGTCCAGCCGGGGGCGAGGGCGCCGGTCGCCGAGCCGGCGAGGGCCGGTGCGGCGCCGCCGTTCACCTCGGCGGTGACGGGCTTGCCGGGGGCGGTGACGGTGGCCGGGGCCTTGGGGGCCTTGGGCTTCTTGCCGCTCCCGGTGGTGCCGCCCGAGGTCGTCGTGCTCGCGGCGGGCCGCAGCTGGGCGGTGGACGGCTCGGCCTCGCCCGGGGCGTCCTTCGTCGTTCCCGTCACCGTGCCGGTCGGGGTGTACGAGGTGTAGAGGGTCTCGGCCACCTCGGAGGTGCTGGGGGCCGGGCAGACCAGGCCGACGCGTTCGACCGGGAGCCGGGTGGAGGCCTTGGCCTCGGGGGCGGCGGGGCCGTCCGGGGCGGTGAGGGACGCGAAGCCGGTGACGGCGGCGAGCGCCGTGCCGACCGCGATCAGGGAGAGGGTCGTGCGCTTCACTGGTTGCTGCTCCCGTCGGGACGCTGCTCGGTCTCGTGGCCCTGGGGCTGCCCGTAGCCGTAGTCGTACGGGTCGTACTGCCCGCCGTCGTACTGCTGTTGTTGTTGCACGTACTGCTGTTGCGGGTCGTAGCCCTGTTCGGCGTACGGCTGCTGCTGGTCGTACTGCTGCGGCTGCTGCTCGTACCCCTGCTGGGGGTACGCGTAGGGCTGCTGCTGGTACGGGTCGGCCGCGTACTCCTGGTAGTAGCCCTGCTCGGCGTACGCCTGGGGCTGGGGCTGCTCCTCGGACCGCTCCTGGGCGTGGGCGTGGGCCGGGTCGTACCCGCCGTCCCATTCCTGGGGCTCGTACGCCTGCTGCTCCGGGATCAGGGCCGGCTCGGCCTCCTGTTCCGGACCGTGCTCGGTGGCCTCCGCCTCCGCGGCGGCGCGCAGACGACGGGCCCGGCGGCCGTCGCCCTCGGTCGCCTGGGCGGGGATGACGAGCTCCTCCTCGGGGAGGTCGTCGTCGATCTCGCGGCGCCGCCCGGGCAGGGCGAGGACGAGCAGGACGACGGCGAGGCCGGCCTGGGCCCAGATCCAGGCGGTGTGGGTGAGCGGCTCGTCGTACGTGACGTCGAGGTGGCCGCCCTCGGCGGGGAGGGCGAAGCCCTGGGCCCAGCCGTCGACGGTGGTGGGTGTCAGTTCCTTGCCGTCGAGGGTGGCGGTCCAGCCCTCGTCGGCGCGGTCGGCGAGGCGCAGGACGCGGCCGGTGGGGCCGGCCGGGATCTCGGTGTGCGCCTCGACGGGGCCCGCGGCGACGGCGACCGGCTTGCCGGTCTCGCCCTTGGTCCCGTCCTCCGCCCCCGTCTTCGCCGCGGGCGGGACGATCATGACGCGGGCGATCTCGCGGTCCACGCGCCAGAGGGCGCTGCCGTCGAGCTGGCTGAGGCGGCTGAGGCCCGGGGTGGAGTCGAGGACGCGGCCCATCTGGCGGGGTGCCCCGTCCCGTACGAGCACGTACCGGATGGCGTAGCCGCTGAGCTCCCGCGTCTGGTCGGCGCCGGAGCCGGCGACCAGGTGGGCGACGACGTCGTCGAGACGGGGGTCGGTCTCGGCGGCCTCGGCGAGTTCGGCGTCGCCGAGGCGGGCGCCGGAGCCGCGGACCAGGGTGTAGGCGACCTCGCCGGGCGTGCTGCCGCCGAGGACGAGGGTGCGGGGCTGGTCGCGGGTGCCGCTCTCCTCGGCGACGAAGGCCGGGACCTGGACGGGGTCGCGCCGGGTCAGCGGGCCGTCGGCGCCGCCGATCATCCAGCCGACGGCGGCGACGGCGGGGCCGAGGGCGCAGGCGAGGGCGATCAGGGCGGCGACGGGCTGGCGCCAGCCGAAGCCGTGTGCGGCGACGCGGGTGCGGCCGCCCTCGGCGCCGATCATGCCGGCGGCGATGAGGGCGGCGCCGTAGACGAGGGTGGCGGGTCCGGCCCAGCCGGTGCCGCCCGCGCCGTTGGTGAGGACGGCGAGGAGGAGGCCGGCGAGGGCGGCGGTCCAGGCGGTGAGGACGGCGAGCCGGCGCTCCTCGCGCAGCAGTCCGGCCAGGGCGGCGAGGACGAGGCCCGCGAGGAGCAGGCCGCCGGTGGTGCCGGGGCCGCCGGGGCTGGTGCCGAGCAGGTCGAGCGCGGTGGCCGTGCCCGTACGGACGTCGCGGCCGGCCTCGCGCAGGAAGGCGGCGGGGTCGGTGAGGAGGGTGAGCGACCAGGGGGCGAGGACGAGGAGCGGGGTGCCGACGGCGGCCAGGAAGCGCAGTCCGTACGCGGTGATGTCGGAGCGGCGCACGACGAGCACGCCGAGGCCGAGGAGGACGGCGAGCGGCCATACGACCGGGGTGAACGCGGTCGCGAAGGTGAGCAGGAGGGTGTACGCCCAGGTGGCGCGCCAGCTGCCCCGGTCGGGCCGGTTGAAGCCGTGGGCGGCGACGGCGGCGCGGGCCGCGAGCGGGAGCAGGATCGCGAGGACGGCGGTGCCGAGCCGGCCGGTGGCGAGGGCCCCGGTCGCGGCGGGCAGGAAGGCGTACGCGACGGCGCCCCAGGCGCGCAGGAGCCGGGACTCGACGATGCCGCGGGCGGCGAAGTAGGCGGTGAGGCCGGCGAGCGGGACCGAGCAGACGAGCAGCAGGGTCAGCGCGGTGGAGGTGGAGCCGAGGAAGAGCGCGGAGAGCGCGGCCAGGACGGCGAGGTACGGCGGGGCGGTCTGGGTGCCGCCGGTGCCGAGGGCGTGCCAGCTGTCGGCGTACCGCGACCAGAGGCCGGAGACGGTGTCGGGGGCGGGCAGCAGGGCGCCGCCGGCCAGGGAGCCGCCGGCGAAGAGGTTGCGGCAGGCGACGAGCGAGACGAGGAGCAGGAGGGCGAAGAGGACCGGGCCGGGTTTGGCGGCGATCTTCTTGAGCCGGGAGAACTGCTCGACCTCCAGGTAGTCGGCGTCGTCGCCGCCGGGTCCTGACTCGACGACGCCGTGGCGGGAGCCGCCCGAGTCGGCCTCGGAGCCGCCGAAGTTGGCGGTGACCTGTTCGACGGCGGCGCGGACGGTGGCGCCGGGCGGCGGGAACAGCGGGCGGAGTTCGCTCGCGGCGACGGCCGGGTTCTTGCGCCGCTTGCGGGCGGCGAGGATCTTCTCGGGGCGCAGCAGGGTGGCGAGGAGGCCCATGACCTCGTCGACGGCCTGCCCGGGGACCTTGCCGACGAGGTAGGCGAGGGTGCGGAGCAGGGTGCTGAGGACGAGCCGCAGGAGGACGTACGGCAGGGCCGCGCCGCGGGTGTTGGCGAGGAGGGTGTAGACGGCGCCGGCCTTGTCGACGCGGTGCGGGTTGGTGGCGGTGCGGCCGGCGCAGTCGACGGTGCGGCGCTCGCGGGCGGAGGCCTCGGCGTGCCGCAGGACGGCGTCGGGGGCGATGAGGACGCGGTGGCCGGCGGAGTGGGCACGCCAGCAGAGGTCGACGTCGTCGCGCATGAGGGGCAGGCGCCGGTCGAAGCCGCCGAGTTCGTCGAAGACGTCGCGCCGGATCAGCATGCCGGCGGTGGAGACGGAGAGCACGGAGCGGACCTGGTCGTGCTGGCCCTGGTCCTGCTCGCGGCGGTCGAGTCCGGTCCAGCGGCGGCCGCTGCGGGCGATGGAGACGCCGGTCTCCAGGAGCTGCTTCCTGTCGTACCAGCCGCGCAGTTTGGGACCGACGACGGCGGCGTAGGCGTCGGAGTCGGCGACGCGCAGGAGTTCGGCGAGGGCACCGGGCTCGGGGGCGCAGTCGTCGTGGAGGAGCCAGAGCCACTGGACCGGCTCGCCGTGCGGAAGTTCGGGGAGGTCGTAGGCGTCGTCGTTCCAGGTGCGGCTGACGGGGTCCCAGCCGCTGGGGCGCTTCAGGTAGGGCAGGTCCTCGGGTCCGAGCACGGGCGCGGTGCGGGCGGCCTCCTCGACGGCGGCGCCGAAGCCGGTGCGGCGGGCCAGGTGCAGGACGCGGTCGGCGCCGACCGCGTCGGCGAGGAGCCGCGCCGAGTCGTCGGCGCTGCCGGTGTCGGCCCCGACCACGTTCTGCACGGGGCGTTCCTGGGCGAGCAGCCCGGCGAGGGCGTCCGGCAGCCAGCGGGCGCCGTCGTGGGTGACGAGCACGGCGGTGACGACGTGTCGCGGAAACTCAGGAGTTGAGGACATCGAGCTACGGGCCCTCCGGCCGGGGTCGCCCGCGGGGGGCGTGGGGAGCGTCTCGGACGGAGGCCCACACTAACGGCTGCACGCGGAGCGGTCCGCCCCTGTGGACGGCGGCCTGTGGACAGAGCACGCAGAACGGTCCGCCGCCTGTCCGTGGAGCACAGGGGGCGGACCGTTCCGCTTCTTCGGAGTGTTCTGGTGCGCCGCGCCGTGGTGCGCGGGGCCCGGCAGGCTTCTCGCCGTTCAGACGGCGGCCTTCTTCAGGCGGCGCCGCTCGCGCTCGGAGAGGCCGCCCCAGATGCCGAACCGTTCGTCGTTCTGCAAGGCGTATTCGAGGCATTCGGAGCGGACCTCGCAGGCGAGGCAGACCTTCTTGGCCTCGCGGGTCGAGCCGCCCTTCTCGGGGAAGAAGGACTCGGGATCGGTCTGGGCGCACAGTGCGCGCTCCTGCCAGCCGAGTTCTTCGTCCGCGTCCTCGACCAGCAGTTCCTGGAACAACTCGGTCATGTGCGCCCCTCGTCTGTTCTGTGCGTCCCCGTGGTGTCGCCGTTGCGATCCCGGCCGAACAACACGAGTGAAATTACAAGTTCGTGCTCTGCGCGAGTCAAGCCGAGATCTGCTATTGGGCCCCGTATTCACTCTGCGGAACCAAGCGTATGCGGAAAGTGTTCAAATCACCAAAAAACGTGACACTTGCCGCCTGCCTGAGTGCGCTGAGCGGTCCTCACGGAAGAGGACGTCCGGGACTTGGATCTTGTTGCGATCCGACCACGGAAGCGATCCGGATCACAGTCCGATCACGGACGGATCAGGCTCGCCGACGACCGGCCGGAGTGGATCAAGCGGCGCCACCACATTCACGGGCATGACTGAAACGCCGTCTCTCCTGGTCCGCGCCTGAGCAAACCTTTCTCCGGGCACTCTAACCGGATGAGGTGAAACATTGCCCCCAAATCGGGCATTGAGTTGACAGTCGGATGCCCTTCCGGCCACCTTTGGTGGCATGCCAGCGACCACAGCGCTCTCCGCGACCCACAGCCGTGGGTTCCGCCGCGCTGTCCAGGCGCGCTGTTGCTGTCGCTGTTCCAGCTGTTGATGCCGTAGAGCTCCAGCTTCTTCTCCCAGCGTCACCCTGCGTCACTCGCGTCACTCACGTCGTCTCGTTTCCGTGACCCCCACCGCTTCTGTTTCTGCTGAGGAACCACCCCACCCATGAACATGGACAGCGACCTTCAGATCGCCGGCGACATCCTCGAGGTCCCCCACCTCCTCCAGCCCGAGCGCCCCCACCCCGTCACCGTGGCCGAGTTCGCCGGCCTCGCCCGCGAGATCGCCGCCGACCGCGCCCGGTGGGCCCCGTACGTCGAGTACGACGCCACCAGCCGCTGGTACCACCGGCTCCGTACCGGACCCGGCTACGAGGTGTGGCTGCTCTCCTGGGTGCCCGGCCAGGGCAGCGGACTCCACGACCACGGCCTCTCCTCCGGCGTGCTGACCGTCCTGGAGGGCGAACTGACGGAGCGTACGGAGCGGGGCACGCGGGCGCTCGCGCCGGGCGCGGAGCGCGTCTTCGCGCCCGGGTACGTCCACGAGGTCGTCAACGACTCCCTCGAACCGGCCGTCAGCCTCCACGTCTACTTCCCCGGCCTCACCCAGATGCCCATGCACGAGTCGCTCCAGGGACAGTGCGCACCGGTGGCCCCGGCGGCCCCCGGTGCCGTCGTCGCCTGACAGACTGCTGTGCATGCGCATTGTGGTTCTGGCCGGCGGCATCGGTGGTGCCCGTTTCCTTCGCGGTCTCAAGCAGGCCGCGCCGGACGCGGAGATCACGGTCATCGGCAACACCGGTGACGACATCCATCTCTTCGGGCTGAAGGTCTGCCCCGACCTGGACACGGTGATGTACACCCTCGGCGGTGGCATCAACGAGGAGCAGGGTTGGGGCCGCGAGGACGAGTCCTTCACCGTCAAGGAGGAGCTCGCGGCATACGGCGTCGGACCCGAGTGGTTCGGCCTCGGCGACCGGGACTTCGCCACCCACATCGTCCGTACGCAGATGCTCGGCGCGGGCTACCCGCTGAGCGCCGTCACCGAGGCGCTGTGCGCCCGCTGGCAGCCGGGCGTACGCCTCCTCCCCATGTCCGACGACCGCGTCGAGACGCACGTGGCGATCGAGGTCGACGGCGAGCAGCGCGCGGTGCACTTCCAGGAGTACTGGGTGAAGCTGCGCGCCTCCGTGGACGCGAAGGCGATCGTGCCGGTCGGCGCGGAGGCCGCGAAGCCCGCGCCGGGGGTCCTCGAGGCCGTCGCCGAGGCGGACGTCATCCTCTTCCCGCCGTCGAACCCCGTGGTGAGCGTCGGCACGATCCTCGCCGTGCCCGGCATCCGTGAGGCGATCGTCGCGGCCGGGGCGCCCGTCGTGGGCCTCTCCCCCATCGTCGGTGGCGCGCCCGTGCGCGGCATGGCCGACAAGGTGCTCGCGGCCGTGGGCGTGGAGGCCACGGCCGCGGCGGTCGCCCGGAACTACGGCTCCGAGCTCGTCGACGGCTGGCTCGTCGACACCGTCGACGCGGGCGCGGTCGCGGAGGTCGAGGCGACGGGCATCCGCTGCCGGGCGGTCCCGCTGATGATGACCGACGTCGAGGCGACGGCCGCGATGGCGCGGGAGGCGCTGGCGCTCGCCGAGGAGGTCCGGGGATGAGCCCCGTACCCGAGGCGACCGTCGCACCCGCGGCGACCCCCGTGCCCGAGGCGGCTGCCGCGCCCCCTTCGTACCGGGTCTGGGCGCTGTCCGGACTGCCCGAGGTGGCGGCCGGGGACGACCTGGCCAAGCTGATCGCCTCCGTCTCGCCCGAACTCGTCGACGGGGACGTCCTCCTCGTCACCTCCAAGATCGTGAGCAAGGCCGAGGGGCGGGTGATCTCCGCCGACGACCGCGAGGAGGCCATCGACGCCGAGACGGTACGGGTGGTGGCGCGGCGCGGCACCCTGCGGATCGTCGAGAACCGGCAGGGGCTCGTCATGGCCGCCGCCGGGGTCGACGCTTCCAACACCCCTTCCGGGACCGTGCTGTTGCTGCCCGAGGACCCCGACGCCTCGGCGCGACGCATCCGTTCGGGACTGCGCGAGGTGCTCGGCGTCGACGTGGGCGTCGTCGTCACGGACACCTTCGGGCGGCCCTGGCGCAGCGGGCTCACCGACGTGGCCATCGGGGCGGCCGGCGTGCGGGTCCTGGACGACCTGCGCGGCGGGACCGACGCGCACGGCAATCCGCTGAGCGCGACCGTGGTCGCCACCGCCGACGAACTCGCCGCCGCGGGCGACCTGGTGAAGGGCAAGGCGGCCGGTCTGCCGGTCGCCGTCGTCCGCGGCCTGCCGCACGTGGTCGCCGGGGACGAGGAGCCGGGGGCGCGGGCGCTGGTGCGCGGCGCGGCCGACGACATGTTCCGGCTCGGCACCTCGGAGGCCGTGCGGGAGGCGGTGACGCTGCGGCGGACCGTACGGGAGTTCACCGGGGACCCGGTCGACCCGGGGGCGGTACGGCGTGCGGTCGCCGCGGCCGTGACGGCTCCGGCCCCGCACCACACCACGCCGTGGCGGTTCGTGCTCCTGGAATCGGCCGCGTCGCGGGTGCGGCTGCTCGACGCGATGCGGGACGCGTGGATCGCGGACCTGCGGCGGGACGGCAGGTCCGAGGAGTCCATCGCCAAGCGGGTGCGGCGCGGGGACGTCCTGCGCAACGCCCCGTACCTGGCGGTGCCCTGCCTCGTCATGGACGGCTCCCACCACTACGGCGACCCGCGCCGGGACGCGGCCGAGCGCGAGATGTTCGTGGTGGCGGCGGGCGCGGGCGTGCAGAACTTCCTGGTGGCGCTCGCGGGTGAGCGGCTGGGGTCGGCGTGGGTGTCCTCGACGATGTTCTGCCGTGACGTCGTACGGGAGGTCCTCGACCTGCCGGACGGGTGGGACCCGCTCGGCGCGGTGGCGATCGGACATCCGGCGGGGACGCCGAGGGAACGGGCGGCGCGGGCGGCGGCGGAGTTCATCGCGGTGCGCTGAGTGGGCGTTTACGTAGCACTTTTCTCGTATGCGAGGTTTGTTCATGCCCCAGTTTGATCGCCTCTGCCCGATAGGAGGTGTGTATCCCCACCCG
>NZ_JBHXRW010000090.1:0-20012 GCF_042716635.1 Streptomyces sp. NPDC058664
TACCCACCCCTACCCCCAAAACCCTAAAACATTCTCGGGGGGGGGTTTGTTTTTTGTATAAACCCCCCCCCCCCGGCCCCGGCCCCCGCCCCCGGCCCGGGCGCCGCCCCCGCTCTCCTTTCTCCGTTCTCCGTACCGTCCGCGGCTCAGGCCGCCTCGGGCATGCCCGCCGTCTCCGCCCGGTTCTCTCCGTGCTTGTCGCGGAGCGGCCGCCGTGCCGTGCTGCTCGGCTCCGACACCACTCCGTTGCGCTGGCGCCACACCTGACGGGTGATCCAGACGTCGAGGACACTCCAGGTGGCCACGACGGTGAAGACCACCGCGCTGACGGTCACGGGGAACGCCAGCCAGGAGCCCGCCACGGAGCAGAAGAACGCCACCACCGCCTGGATGAGCGTCACCGATGTGATCATCACGGCTCGTACGGCCGCGGTACGCACCGGATCGGGCATCCTGCGTCGGCCCCGTTCCTCGTCCACCCACAACTGCCGCGCCGACCGCGCCTCGTATTCCATTGTCCTGTCACTCCCCACCACTGAACGACTTCAGGGTCGGCTGCCCGTCTTGAGCGCCTTTACACGGACAGAGCCCTCCCCGTACTTATTGACGCACGAGAGAGGGAAAAGGTTTCGTCCGCCCCGGGTGAACATGACCGGGACAGCGCCGGAACGCCCAGTTCCAGCCATCTCCGCAGGCCGGGGAAATGGCACGCCATCAGGTGTCCTGCGCCACAGTGGCCGATCTCAACTCCTGGAATAACGGGACATCTCATGATCAACACTCACTCGACAGGCTGAAAATAGCCCGGACATGCCTTCGGAATGGCCGTGATGCAGTAGTAGGCTCACGCCGCCGTTTGTTGAAACTCAAGGTTGACGCCGTGTGTTGACGCGGGACGTCACGAACGTGAAGGACCTCCGTGGCCACGGAGGCCGAGCTGGGGGAGGCCATGCGCTTTCGCGGGAAGTCCATCCGCCGGAAGATCGTGGCGTTGCTGCTCGTACCGCTCGTCTCCCTCACCGGACTGTGGGGATTCGCCACGGTCCTCACCGGCCGCGAGGCCGACCAGCTCCTCGACGTCGGCTACATCGTCGACAAGGTCGGCTACCCCCTGGAGGACACCGCCCGGGTCATCCAGCTCGAACGCCGCCAATCACTCATCTACCTCGCCGACCCCCGGGGATCCGACTCGCTCGACTCCCTGCGCGAGACCCGCCTGGCCACCGACCGCCAGCTCGCCCGCATCCGTGCGAACGCCGCCGACCCCGGCGTACGCGAGGAGATGCGGCCCGTCACCGCCCAGCGGCTCACCTCCCTCCTCCAGGCGCTCGACGGCCTCGCCTCGCTGCGCCGGTCCGTGGAGAAACGTGACATCGGCCGCATGCAGGCCCTCGACTTCTACAACCGGCTCGTCGACCCCTGCTACAGCTTCCTCATCACCCTCCACGCCCTCGAGAACGTGGAGATGGACAAGCAGGGCCGCGCCCTCGTCGGCATCACCCGCGCGCGTGAGCTGCTCTCCCGCGAGGACGCCCTCGTCCTCTCCGCGCTCGTCGCGGACCGCGTCACCGCCCGTGAGATCCGCGAGATATCCGACCTCGTCGCCAACCGCGAGCAGTTCTACGAGGTCAACCTCGAACTCCTGCCCGCCGCCGAGCGCGTCCGCTTCGAGAAGTACTGGCGCAGCCCCGACACCCAGTCGCTGCGCACCGCCGAGAACGCCATCATCGAGCAGGGCCCCACCGACAGCCCCCGCGCCGTCACCCCCGCCTACTGGCAGGACCACGCGGGCCCCGTTCTCGACGACCTGGCCCGTGAGAACACCGCCGCCGGCGACCGCTACCAGGACCGGGTCCAGCCCGCCGCGTACAGCGTCCTCCTCAAGGTGGGCGTCGCCGGCGTCCTCGGCTTCCTCGCCCTGCTCGCCTCGATCGTCATCTCCGTCCGCGTCGGCCGCGAGCTCGTCCGCGACCTGCGCCGCCTCCAGAAGGAGGCCCAGGAGGTCTCCGGCGTCCGCCTGCCCAGCGTGATGCGCAGGCTCGCCGCGGGCGAACAGGTCGACGTCGGCACCGAGGTCCCCCACCTGGCCTACGGAGAGGACGAGGTCGGCCAGGTCGGCCAGGCCCTCAACACCCTTCAGCGCGCCGCCGTCGAAGCCGCGGTCAAGCAGGCGGAACTGCGGCGAGGCGTCTCCGAGGTGTTCGTCAACCTCGCCCGCCGCAACCAGGTCCTGCTCCACCGTCAGCTCACCCTCCTCGACACCATGGAACGGCGCACCGAGGACACCGACGAGCTGGCCGACCTCTTCCGGCTCGATCACCTCACGACCCGCATGCGGCGCCACGCCGAAGGCCTCGTCATCCTCTCCGGCGCCGCGCCCTCCCGGCAGTGGCGCAAGCCCGTCCAGCTCATGGACGTGGTCCGCGCCGCCGTCGCCGAGGTCGAGGACTACGAGCGGATCGAGGTACGCCGACTGCCCCGCCTCGGCGTGGGCGGCCCCGCCGTCGCGGACCTCACCCACCTCATCGCCGAACTCCTCGAGAACGCCACGGTGTTCTCGCCCCCGCACACCGCCGTCCAGGTGCTCGGCGAGCGGGTCGCCAACGGCTTCACCCTGGAGATCCACGACCGCGGCCTCGGCATGAACCCCGACGCCCTGCTCGACGCCAACCTCCGGCTCGCCGAGACCCCCGAGTTCGAGCTCTCGGACACCGACCGCCTCGGCCTCTTCGTGGTCAGCCGGCTGGCCCAGCGCCAGAACGTCCGCGTCTCCCTCCAGACCTCCCCGTACGGGGGGACCACCGCGGTCGTCTTCATCCCGGCCGCGCTGCTCACCGACGCGCCCGAGACCCAAGGCGCCGGCTTCCGCCTGGACCGCAAGACCCTGGAGCGCACCGCCCCGGCCGAGGACGCGACGGCCGACGGCGGTACGCGGCCCGGCCGGCGTCCCGCGCTCGCCCGGGTCCCGGACGTGGCCCCGGGACCCGGGCCGCTCGACGGCCCCGTCGAACTCGAGGGCCCCGTCGGCGGCGAGGACTTCGACGCCCTCCTCGACCGCTCCGCCGACCTCCTCGACACCGAGAGCGAGCGCGGCGGCCTGTTCCTGCCCCGGAGCAGGCGCCGCGCCGGGCTCGCACCCGCCGGCGAGCAGCACCAGCAGGCCACGGACCGGACGGACGGCCACGGCGAGGGCGAGGGCGAGAGCGTGGGCGGGACGGCGGCCGACGGGGGAGCACTCGGTCCCGTACCGCTGCCGCGCCGCCGTACCCCGACGCTCATCGTGGACCACGGCCGCCGCGTCGACGACACGGACCGCGCGCACCCCCTCGGGGCCCGCGCGGACTCCGTCACGGACGCGTCCTCCGACCGGTCCCACGCACCCGCCGACCGTGCTCGCGAGGTTCCCGACCGCGCGCGGGCGTTCCCCGCCAGGGACCACCGCCTTCCCGACCGGGACCAGTCGCTCACCGGCCGGGCGCACCCCGTCCCTGGCCGGACCACCGGGCACCCGGGCGACCCGGGCCACCTCGCCCACGGCGCCGACCCCGACGACCTGCCGGGACCCCCGAGGGGAACCGGCCGCACCCTCGTCCCGGTGCCTCCGGAAGGCTCCGTGCCCCCGGCGGGTCCCGTACCCCCGGAGGGCCCCGAGCCGTTCGGCGGACTGCCCCGCCGCGTCCGCCAGGCCAGCCTCGCGCCGCAGCTGCGCGCGAGCGACGGCCCGGCCGACCGGGCCACCGGCGGGCGCGCCGACGCCCGTACGAGCGGCGGCCGGGCGCCCGCGGACCCCGACTCCTTCGAGCGCGACGCCGATGAGGTACGCGCGCGCATGGCCGCCATGCAGCGCGGCTGGCAGCGCGGACGACGGCACAACGCCGACCCTGACGACCCGACAGCACGAGGAACGACACCCGAGGGGGACGGTCGATGACCGCACCGAACGCCGCAGCACCCAGCACCACCTCCGGCCACGGCCACGGAAACGGCGAGCTGAACTGGCTCCTCGACGAGCTCGTCCAGCGCGTCGGCTCCATCCGGAAGGCCCTGGTGCTCTCCAGCGACGGCCTCGCCACCGGCGCCTCCCAGGACCTCACCCGCGAGGACGGCGAGCACCTGGCCGCCGTGGCCTCCGGCTTCCACAGCCTGGCCAAGGGCGTCGGCCGCCACTTCGAAGCGGGCAAGGTCCGCCAGACGGTCGTCGAACTGGAGGACGCCTTCCTCTTCGTCACGGCCGCCGGCGACGGCAGCTGCCTGGCCGTCCTCGCGGACGCCGACTCCGACGTGGGCCAGGTCGCCTACGAGATGACCCTGATGGTGAAGCGGGTCGGGGTCCACCTCGCGACCGCCCCCCGGACCGGCCAGCCCTCGGGAGGGTGAGCGGGACGGCATGAGTGACGCAGCCGAGCGGAACCAGCTGAACCAGAACCCGACCCCGGGCCCCCACCACTGGTTCGACGACGAGGCCGGACCGGTGGTTCGTCCGTACGCGATGACCCGCGGCCGGACGAGCGCCGCCACCCGCCACCGGCTCGACCTGATCGCGGTCGTCGTTCCCGAGCCCGCCGCCGACGACCCCGGCCGGGACCAGACGCTCTCCCCCGAACACGTGGAGATCGTCGAGCGCTGCTCCGAGCAGCCCCAGTCGATCGCCGAGCTCGCCGCCGGACTCGACCTCCCCGTCGGGGTGGTCCGGGTTCTCGTCGGTGACCTCGTCGAGGACGAACTCGTCCACGTGACCCGCCCCGTTCCGCCGGCCGAGCTGCCGGACGTGAACATTCTCCGCGAGGTGATCAATGGCCTTCGGGCGCTCTAGCCGCAAGAAGCCCTTCGTCGAGCCGACGACCCTGAAGATCCTGGTCGCGGGCGGCTTCGGGGTCGGCAAGACGACCCTGGTGGGCGCGGTCAGCGAGATCCGGCCCCTGCGGACGGAGGAGGTCCTCAGCGAGGCGGGGCGGCCCGTCGACGACCTGCACGGCGTGGAGGCCAAGACGACCACCACGGTCGCCATGGACTTCGGCCGGATCACCCTCCGCGAGGACCTCGTCCTGTACTTGTTCGGCACCCCGGGCCAGGACCGCTTCTGGTTCCTGTGGGACGAGCTGGCGCAGGGCGCGCTCGGCGCGGTCGTCCTCGCGGACACCCGCCGCCTGGAGGACAGCTTCGCGGCGATCGACTACTTCGAGCGGCGCGGCATCCCCTTCACGGTCGCCGTCAACTGCTTCGAGGGTGCCCAGCGCTTCCCCGCCGAGAGCGTACGCGGGGCGCTCGACCTGGATCCCGAGGTCGAGCTCCTGATGTGCGACGCCCGGGACCGCGAGTCCGTGAAGAACGTCCTCGTGGCCGTCGTCCAGCACGCCCTCGTCCTGGCGGACAGGACCCCCGCGACGGTCGCCCCCTGAGCGCGGGCCCGTCCACTCACGGACGGGCCCCGGCTCACCGCCGCCGACCCGTGCGAGCGGGCCTTCAGGAGACCGCCATCACCGCCGACCCGTGCGAGCGGGCCTTCAGCGGACCACCACCACCGCCGACCCGTGCCCGAACAGGCCCTGGTTCGCGGTGATGCCGACCCGCGCCCCGGCCACCTGCCGGTCGCCGGCCGTACCCCGCAGCTGCCAGGTCAGCTCGCAGACCTGCGCGATCGCCTGGGCGGGCACCGCCTCCCCGAAGGAGGCGAGGCCGCCGCTGGTGTTGACCGGCAGGCGTCCGCCGAGCGCCGTGGCCCCGTCCCGGAGCAGCGTGGCCCCCTCGCCCGCCGGGCACAGGCCGATGTCCTCGTACCACTCGAGTTCCAGGGCGGTGGACAGGTCGTACACCTCCGCGAGGGACAGGTCCTCGGGCCCGACCCCCGCCTCCTCGTACGCGGCGCGGGCGATGGACGCACGGAAGGCGCCCGGGGCGGGGGCGACGACCGCCGCCGAGTCCGTCGCGATGTCGGGGAGGTCGAGCGCCGTCCTGGGGTACGTGGGGGAGACCGTCGACACGGCCCGGACCCGTACCGGGTCGGCGTGCCCGTGGCGGCGCGCGAAGTCCATGCCGGACAGGACGAGCGCGGCGCCCCCGTCCGAGGTGGCGCAGATGTCGAGGAGCCGCAGCGGATCGGCGACGACGGCGGAGGCCGCGACCGCCTCGGCGGTGACCCGGCTCCGGTAGCGGGCCAGCGGGTTGAGCGCACCGGCCGCGGCGTTCTTCACCTTCACCTGGGCGAAGTCCTCGGGCGTGTCGCCGTACAGGGCCATCCTGCGGCGTGCGTACAGCGCGAAGTACGCGGGGTTGGTGGCCCCGAGCACCCGGAACCGCAGCCAGTCCGGATCGGAGGGGCGCTCGCCGCCCACCGGGGCGAGGAACCCCTTGGGCGTCGAGTCCGCGCCGACGACGAGGACGACGTCCGCGAGGCCGGCCAGGATCTGGGCGCGCGCGGTCCCGATGGCCTGGGCGCCCGATGCGCAGGCGGCGTAGACGCTGGTGACCCGCGCGCCCTGCCACCCGAGGGCCTGCGCGAAGGTCGCCCCCGCCACGTACCCCGGATAGCCGCACCGCATGGTGTCGGCGCCGACGATCGACCCGATGTCCCCCCACTCCAGCCCGGCGTCGAAGAGCGCGGCGCGGGCGGCGGCCGCCCCGTACGAGACGAAGCTCCGCCCCCACTTCCCCCAGGGGTGCATTCCGGCCCCGAGGACGGCGATGTCGTTCACGACCGCTCCTCCCGCTCGTGCCGCGCGACGGCCGGCCCGGCCCGCTCCGACCGCCGGGCAGGCGTCTCCGGTCGCGCGACGGGCCGCCAGTTCCAGGTGGTCCAGATGTGCCGGTCGTCCTCGTTCAGGACCCCGGGCACCACCTCGACCTCCGCCCCGACGGCCAGATCGGCCGTCGTGACCCCGGGCGCGGCCTGCCCGAGGACGACCATCGCCTCGGCCGCCAGCTCGACGGCGACGAGGGTGTACGGCTCCCAGGGCGTGTCCGGGTCGGAGACGTACGGGGCGGGCGGCCGGTACCGGCCGTCGGTGTACGACCAGACCCGGCCGCGCGGGGAGAGCGGCACCTCGGCGAGCGTGCCGCCGCCCGGACAGCCGGGGTTCCGGCACCAGTCGTCCTCGCGCGGGAAGAAGACCGACGCGCAGACCGTGCACCGGGTGCCGAGCAGCCGGAACTCCGCCTCCGGCACGGTGTCGTCGGTGAACCACCCGGCCACCACCGGTCTGCGCGTCCGTGCCATCGAGGCCTCCCGTACACCGGTCACCACGTACCTGACGAAGCATCAGAAGTCTGCCACGGGAGGCCGGTACCGAGAAGGGCTCAATGCCCGGCCACCGACCTCCGCGCCACCGGGAAGTCGAAGAACGTGCTCGGGAACGGCTCCGGCTTGAAGGTGAAGTGCCACCACTCCTCCGGCAGGTTCACGAACCCCTGCTCGGCGAGCGCCGTCCTGAGCAGCTGTCGGTTGGCACGCTGCGCGCCCTGGACCCGCGGGTCGTCGGTGTGCGAGAGCGTGTCGAAGCAGTCGTACCCGGTCCCCATGTCGACGGAGTTGTCGGGGAAGCGCTCCGCGCGCGGCGCGTAGCACTCCACCAGCTCCTCGCCCGGCACGTACGCGCGCGTGGGCGCCGCAGGCAGCCGCACGATCGTCAGATCCACCGTCGAACCCCGGCTGTGACCCGACTTCTCCGCGATGTAACCGTCCGCGAACAGCCTTGACTTGTCGACGAACGGATAGAACTCCTTCTTCATCCGCTCGTCCGCCAGGTCCTTCGCCCAGCGCACGAAGTGGTCGACGGCCCGCTGCGGTCGGTAGCAGTCGTACACCTTCAGCGTGTATCCCCGGGCGAGCAGCCGTACCTGGGCCCGGTGCAGGGCCTCGGCGGCCGGCCGGGTCAGGATGCACAGCGGCTGCCGGTAGCCGTCCACCGGTTCCCCCACGAAGTTGTGCGCCGTCGTGTAGCGCATCTCCTGAAGGATCGTCCGGTCGACGGCGTCGAGGGCCACGAACTCCCGTGGCGCCTTCGGCTCCGGCGCGGCCGACGCCGGGGGAGCGGGGGCGGCGACAGCGCCCGTGACGGCGAGCAGCCCGGCCGCGGCCGTGACGGCGAGAATACGGAAAGCGGAAGCAAGTCCTGTCATGCGCACCGTCTATCAGTTCCGGCAGCGCCGGGAAAGGGTGATCGCATACGGTCGGGCCGTGAAGGACTCCCCAAGCTCCCACTGCTCCGGCTGCGGCGCCGCCCACCCGGCCGACGCCGGCTGGCCCCGCACCTGCCCGGCCTGCGGCCGCACCGCCTACCGCAACCCGTTGCCCGTCGCCGTCGCCCTGCTCCCCGTCACGGGCGGAGCGGGCGGAGCGCGAACGGGCCTCGTCGTCATCACCCGCACCATCGAGCCCGCGCGCGGCGGGGTCGCCCTGCCCGGCGGCTTCATCGACCACGGTGAGGACTGGCGCGCCGCCGTCGCCCGCGAACTGCGCGAGGAGACCGGCATCCCGGCCTCCGCGGAGGAGGTCCGCCTCGCCGACGCGATGAGCTCCCCGGCCGGCCACCTCCTCCTCTTCGGCCTCCTGCCGCCCCGCCCGGCCCGCGAACTCCCGCCCTCGGCCCCGACGGGCGAGACGAGCGGCCACCACGTGCTCACGGCACCGGGAGAACTGGCCTTCCCACTCCATACGCAGGCGGTACGAAACTGGTTCGGCGGCGCCTACGGGTGACCGGCAACGGATACTGGATCCAATCTCCAATCTCCGGTATCCGGTATCCGGTATCCGACCTCCGGTATCCAATCTCCAGTATTCGGCTGCTGGACAGGGGATCCGCCCCACCGGATCCACCCCTCTCACAGCCCCCGTACCCGCACCCGCGACCCCGCCTCCTCCACCCCGTCGTCCGTCACCCGCTCCACCACCACCCGGCCGTCCACGAGCCGCGACTGGTACCGCTCGATCTCGGCCGGCTCCCAGCCGTCCCCCGAGCCCCGTACGACGAGCCCGCCGCCCGTCCGCCCCGCGGCGGGCGCCCACACCTCCAGGGCCAGGCCGTCCTCCCCGTCCCGCACGGGCAGCACCGCCCCCGCCCGCGCCAGGACCGGGATCCGGGAGAGCGGAGCGTCGAGGAGCACCTGCCCGGGCCCTTCGTACGCCTGCCCCGTCGCCGTGTCGTACCAGCGTCCGCGCGGCAGCCGCACCGCACGCCGGTCGGCGCCCCTGGTCAGGACCGGCGCCACGAGGAGCGCGTCGCCGAGCAGGAACGCGTCCTCGCAGTCGCGCAGCACCCGGTCCTCGGGCGTCCCCCACCACAGCGGGCGTACGTACGGGGCCCCCGTCATCCGGGCGAGCCGCGCCAGGGTCGTGAAGTACGGCCGCAGCCGCTCCCGCTCGGCCAGTGCCACGCGCGCGTGCTCCAGGACCTCCGGACCGAACTCCCACGGCTCGCGCCGCCCCGCGCCGATCGCCGCGTGCGTACGGAACAGCGGCAGCCACGCCCCCAACTGGTACCAGCGCAGGAACAGCTCCGGCGTAGGGCTGCCGTCGAACCCGCCCACGTCGGGCCCCGAGTACGGCACCCCGCACAGGCCGAGCCCCAGGACCAGGGCGAGCGAGGCCCGCAGCCCCGGCCACCCCGTCGACACGTCGCCCGACCAGGTGCCCCCGTACCGCTGCATGCCCGCCCAGCCCGAGCGCGAGAAGAGGAAGGGCCGCTCGTCGGGCCGCAGCCGGCGCAGCCCCTCGTATCCGGCCCGTGCCATCGCGAGGCCGTACACGTTGTGGGCCTCGCGGTGATCGCCGCCCCGGCCCTCCAGGGCGTGCCGAGCCGAGCGCGGCAGCGTCATGTCACCGAAGGGGGAGAAGGACACCGGCTCGTTCATGTCGTGCCAGAACCCGGCGAAACCCTGCCGGAGCCGCTCCTCGTACAGGTCGCCCCACCACTCCCGTACGGCGGGATCGGTGAAGTCCGGATAGGCGCACTCGCCCGGCCAGACCTCCCCGCGGACCTCTCCGCCCCGGGCGTCCCGGACGAAGGCCTCCGCCGCCCGCCCGCTGTCGTAGACGGCGTCACCCGGTTCGGCCTTCACCGCCGGGTCCACGATCGACACGAGCCGTACGCCCTGCTCCCGCAGCTCCGCCGCGAGCCCCGGCAGATCGGGGAATCGCTCCCGGTCGACCGTGAACACCCGGTGCCCGTCGTAGTGGTCGATGTCCAGGTGCACGGCGGACAGCGGCAGACCCCGCTCCCGGTACCCGGCCACGACCCGGCGCACCTCCCGCGCGCTGCCGAACCCCCAGCGCGCGTGCTGCGGTCCGAGCGCCCAGTCCGGCGGCAGCGCGGGAGCCCCCGTCAGCGCGGCCCAGCCGTGGAGCACGCGCGCGGGGGTGCCGACGACCACCCAGCAGCGCAGCGGTCCGCCACCCATCCGGACCTCGCTCGTTCCCGGCCGGTCGTGTCCCGACCCCGCTCCTTCCTCGCCCTCCGCCAGGGTGACCAGGCCGTCCCAGGAGTTGTCGTGGAAGGCGAGGTGGGTCCCGGCGTCCGAGACGACGAACTGCACGGGCATGGTGAGGTAGAGCGGATCGTCCCCGGGGCCGAAACTCCCCTTGGGGTCGGTGTTCCACAGCCGGTACGAGCCGTCCCGCAGCCGCGGCCCGGCAGACCGGCCGCCGAGTCCGAAGAACCGCGCGTCCGCCGGCACCTCGCTCCGCTGCACCCAGCGCGCCACGCCGGTCGCCACCGACGCGCCACGCCCGTCCACGCCGGTCCCCGGGGCCGCGGAAGATCCCTTCGCCGAGTCCGCGGCCGTCTCCGTGACCGCCATGGCACCCGGCCCCCCGACCGCCCTCCCACTCGCCACCGGCAGCCCGCCGGCCACCGGCTCCCACCAGCGGGGCGGCAGATCCCGCCGCAGCATCACCCCGCCCGGCGTCCGGATCTCCACCGCCCCGTGCCGGGAGACCGCCACCGTCACCCGCTCCGAGACGACACGCCAGCCGCCGTCGGTGTCCGGTTCCAGGGAGGCCCGCGGATCCGGCTCCGGTGCCTCGCCGGCCAAGGCGTACGAGGGAAGCGGCCCGGCCCCGTCCCACCCCCAGAACACGGTGCCGCCCGACGAGACGCAGATCCGCAGCGAGGACCGCGCGAAACGGATGGTCCCCCCGCCGGGCGCGGGCTCCGCCGCGATCGCGAGCCCCGGCACCCGGGCTCGCTCCGGCCCCCTGGGCGACAGCCCCCAGGCGTCCGTACGGCGCTGCCGCCACGCAGCCCGCACCGCCCGCAACCCCTGCACCGAACCGAACACCTTGATCGAACGCACCAGTTCACGACCGTCCATGGTGATCACCCTGCCACCCACCAGGGGCGATACGAGCTTCGTTCAACTGCCGTTCACCCGTGGTGGGAGCACATATTCACCTGCCCGACCATGGGCGGGCGGCCCTGGTGCGAATGACGATCACATGGCATCGTCCTGTCAGCCGCGTCACGCGCACACCCCAGCACGTGCGCGGGACACACGCCGACCCCGCGTACAGCCAGGGAGCCACCCCAATGACATCAGCGCAGACCGAGCCGCTCTGGCAGCCGGACGAGGAACGCATCGCCACGGCCGCCGTCACCCGCTTCCAGAGCTGGGCGGCCGAACACCACGGCGCCCCGGCCGAGGGCGGATACCCGGCGCTCCACCGCTGGTCGGTCGACGAGCTCGAAGCCTTCTGGAAGGCGGTCGTCGAGTGGTTCGACATCCGCTTCTCCACCCCGTACGAGCGGGTCCTCGGCGACCGGTCGATGCCCGGCGCCGACTGGTTCCCCGGGGCGACCCTGAACTACGCCGAGCACGCCCTGCGCGCCGCCGACGAGCGCCCCCAGGACACGGCCCTGCTCCATGTGGACGAGACACATGAGCCGACGCCGGTCACCTGGGCCGAGCTCCGCCGCCAGGTCGGCTCCCTCGCCGCCGAGCTCCGCGCCCTCGGGGTACGGCCCGGCGACCGGATCAGCGGCTACCTGCCCAACGTCCCGCAGTCCGTCGTGGCCCTCCTCGCCACCGCGGCCGTCGGCGGCGTCTGGACCTCCTGCGCGCCCGACTTCGGCGCCCGCAGCGTCCTCGACCGCTTCCAGCAGGTCGAGCCGGTGGTCCTCTTCACCGTCGACGGCTACCGCTACGGCGGCAAGGAGCACGACCGCCGCGACACCGTCGCCGAACTCCGCGCCGAGCTGCCCACCCTCCGCGCGGTCGTCCACGTCCCGCTGCTCGGCACCCCGGCACCCGAGGGCACGATCGCCTGGGCAGACCTCGTCGCCGCCGACGTCGAGCCGGTCTACGAGCGGGTCCCGTTCTCGCACCCGCTGTGGGTCCTGTACTCCTCCGGCACGACCGGCCTGCCGAAGGCGATCGTCCAGTCCCAGGGCGGCATCCTCGTCGAGCACGTCAAGCAGCTGGGCCTGCACTGCGACCTCGGGCCCGAGGACGTGTTCTTCTGGTACACCTCCACCGGCTGGATGATGTGGAACTTCCTCGTCTCCGGTCTGCTCACCGGTACGACCGTCGTCCTGTACGACGGCAGTCCCGGCTACCCGGACACCGCCGCCCAGTGGCGCGTCGCGGAACGCACCCGCGCCACCCTGTACGGCACCTCCGCCGCGTACGTCATGGCCTGCGCCAAGGCGGACGTGCACCCCGGCCGTGACTTCGACCTCTCGGCCGTGAAGTGCGTCGCCACCACCGGCTCCCCGCTGCCTCCCGACGGCTTCCGCTGGCTCCACGACGAGGTCCGCGAGAACCTGTGGATCGCCTCCGTCAGCGGCGGCACCGACGTGTGCTCCTGCTTCGCGGGCGCCGTCCCCACCCTGCCGGTCCACATCGGCGAGCTCCAGGCGGCGGGCCTCGGCACCGACCTCCAGGCCTGGGACCCCTCCGGCAAGCCCGTCATCGGCGAGGTCGGCGAACTCGTCGTGACCAACCCCATGCCGTCCATGCCGATCCACTTCTGGAACGACCTCGACGGCAGCCGCTACCGCGACAGCTACTTCGAGATGTTCCCGGGCGTCTGGCGGCACGGAGACTGGATCACGATCACCGACCACGGCTCGGTCGTCATCCACGGCCGCTCCGACTCCACCCTGAACCGCCAGGGCGTGCGGATGGGGAGCGCCGATATCTATGAGGCCGTGGAACGCCTCCCGGAGATCCGCGAATCCCTCGTCATCGGCCTGGAGGAGCCGGACGGCGGTTACTGGATGCCGCTCTTCGTCCACCTCGTGGAGGGCGCCACCCTGGACGACGAGCTGATCGCCCGTATCAAGCGGACGATCCGCAGCGAGCTCTCGCCGCGTCACGTTCCCGACGAGATCATCGAGGTGCCGGGCGTCCCGCACACCCTCACCGGCAAGCGCATCGAGGTCCCGGTCAAGCGCCTCCTCCAGGGCACCCCGCTGGCCAAGGCCGTGAACGCCGGCTCGGTCGACGACCTCGGGCTCCTCCACTTCTACGAGACCCTGGCCGCCAACCGCCGCGGCTAGGCAGGCAGGCGGACACACACACGACCAGGGCCCCCGTTCCGACCGGACCGGGGGCCCTCGTGCCGCCCCGGCACCGCGAGCGTGCCCGTGACCCCGGAGCGAGGCCGCGGAACGCCGGCCACTCCGGCCCCGGGTCAACCGTCCACGCCGATCGCCCCACATCAACCGTCCCGCGTCAACCCCCGTACGTCGCCTGCGCGTCCCCCAGCACCTCCGCGAAGTCCGCCGCCAACCGCGCCGCGTCGCCGGGCGCGAGGGTCGCCGTCGTGATCCGCACCGCCGGGGGCGCCCCGATCCGGAACCGCGCCCCGGAGGCCACCCACCAGCCCTGCGTCCGCAACCCGTTGACCACCGCCGACTCGTCCCGCACCGGCACCCACACGTTGAGCCCGCTCGCCCCGACCGCCCGGATCCCGTACACCCCGAGCGCGCCGATCAGCGCCGCTCGCCGCTCGGTGTACGCCGCCTCGCCCCGGGCCACGAGCTCGCGCACCCGGCCGTCGCCGAACAGACCGGCCACCGTCTCCTGGAGCACGTGACTGACCCAGCCCGAGGTCATCAGCATCCGCCCGTCGTGCCGCGCCAGCGTCACCGCGTCGCACGCGACCCCGGCCCACCGCAGGTCGATCCCGAGATGCTTCGACACGGTCCGCACCTGTGCCCACCGGTCGAGCCCCGCCGCCGCGAGCGTGTACGCAGCGGCTCCACCGACCTCCGCGTTGTGGTCGTCCTCGACGACGAGCACCTCAGGGAACTCCCTTAGCACGGCCACGAGTTCGTCCCGCCGCGACCGGGTGAAGAACGCCCCGGTCGGACACTGCCCCCGCGGGCTGCACACCACGGCGCGCACCCCGCCCCGCAGCGCCGTCCGCAGCGCTTCCGGTACGAGTCCCTCGCCGTCCACGGCCACCGGGACCATCCGGAGCCCCAACGCCGGTACCAGATCGAGGAGATGGTGAAACCCGGGATCCTCCACGGCCACCGCGTCGCCGGGCCGCAGCTCCGTGGAGAGGAGCCGTGCGATGCAGTCGAGGGCCCCGTGCGCGAACGTCACGTGCCGCGCGGGCACCCCGTCCCGCTCGAACCACGCCCGGGTCACCTCCTCCAGCGCCGGGAGCCGGGGCGCGGCGCGATGGGACCCGTACACCGGGGTGACCGCCGACGGCGGACGCAGTACGGGAAGGAAGGCCGGGTCGGGATGGCCGCCGGCCAGGTCCACGAGGCCGTCCGGCACCCGTGGCGGGCGCCGCGAGGCCACCGACGGAACCTCCGCCACGACGGTCCCGCCGCGTCCCCGCGTGACGATCAGCCCCCGCTGCCGCAACTCCTTGTACGCCGTCGCGACCGTCCCCGGACTCACCCCCAGCGCGTCCGCCAGCCGCCGCACGGGCGGCAGGGCGTCCCCCGGGGCGAGTCCGCCCTCGGTCACGCCCTGCTCCACGGACGCGGCAATCCCCTTGGCCGTCGCCCCTACGATCGCATATTGTGCTGCCACGTAATCAATTATGTATCAATACAAAAGAGTTGGCAAGGGGGATCCATGAGCCGCTCCACCCGCTCCACCCGCACAGCCTTCAAGGACCGCATCCCCGGAGGCCCCGACGGCCGCCGCATGCTCCTCGTCGGCTTCATCGACAAGTGCGGCACCGGACTCTGGTCCACGGCCATGGCCCTCTACTTCACCTACGTCACCGGCCTCGGGCTCGGCCAGGTCGGCCTCCTCGTCGCCGTCTCCGGCGCCGCCGGCATCGCGGGCGCCCCCCTCGGCGGCCTCCTCGCCGACCGCTTCCCCCTCGTCCGCGTCATCATCTGCGCCCAACTGCTGCGCGCCACGGCCCTCCTCGCCCTTCTCACCACCGACGACTACCCGCTGCTCGTCCTCTTCTCGGCGGCGGGTGCCCTGCCCGACCGCGCCACCAACGTCCTCACCAAGCTCTACGCCGCCCGGATCGCCGGCCCCGACCGCATCCGCTACCAGGCCATCAACCGCACCACCTCCAACCTCGGCTGGACCCTCGGCGGTCTCGGCGCCGCGGCCGCGCTCGCCGTCGGCACGACCACCGCCTTCCACCTCCTGCTCGTCGCGAACGCCCTCTCCTACCTCGTCATGGCGGCCCTCACCCTCCGCTGCGCCGAACCCCCCGCCCCCACCGCCTCCAGGATCGCCGCCGCGTCCACCGACCCGGCCCCCACCACCAAGCCCTCCAGTCCCTGGCGCGACCGCGGCTTCCTCGCCTTCACCGCGGGGGAATCGGTCTTCTTCCTCCACGACTCGATCCTCCAGGTCGCCCTGCCGCTCTGGATCGTCCACGCCACCGACGCCCCCGTCGGCCTCGCCCCGCTCCTGATGGTCGCCAACAGCGCACTCGTCGTGATCTTCCAGGTGCCGCTCTCCCGCTTCGGGTCCTCCACCGAAGCGGCCCGACGCCTCCTCGCCCCCCTCGCGGGCCTCTTCGTCGTCGGTACGCTCGCCCTCACCGTCTCCGCCCTCGGCGGCCGCACCCTCTCCATCGCCGCCCTGATCACCGCGGCCGTCGCCCTCACCTTCGCCGAGATGATCCACACCATCGCGTCCTGGGAGATCTCGGTCGCCCTGGCCCCCGACGACGCCCAGGGCGCCTACCTCGGAGTCCACGGCCTCGCCCAGTCCACCCAGCGCTGCGTCGGACCCCTGCTCATGACCGGCCTGGTCGCCGCCGGCCCCTTCGGCTGGCCCGTCCTCGGCGCCGTCCTCGTCGCCACCAGCGCCGCCCAGAGCCGCCTCGTCCGCCGACGCCTCACCGAATCGTCACTGTCAGTGTCGAAGGTTACGGTGAGTGAGCACTGATCGGACCGCAATTAGGGGGAGACATGACACGGACCGACACCACCCGAGCAACCCTCCGACGCGCCCTGCGCCGCGAAGTCCCCAGCACCGTCGGCCTCCTCGCCGACGAGCACGACTTCACGGCCATGCGCCGGTACCGCACCTTCGTCTTCGACGACCACACCACCTACCTACGGCAGGTCGAGGCCCTCCTGAGGACCCTCGCCACCCAGGGCGGCCACACCACCGTCACCCTCTTCGACCCCGAGGAGTACGCGGCCTACTGCGCCGAGACCGCCATCGACCCCGACCACCCCACCAGCCGCAGCCGCTTCACCGCCCACCTCGCCGCCACCGGCGCCCAGGTCACCTACACCGGCCAGCCCCTCAGCACCCTCCTCCCCGAGCTCGTCGACACCGCCGTCCGCCACGCCACCTGGGAGTACGCCACCACCGTCCTCGCCACCACGGGCGACTGCGCCACCTGCGGCAAGGACATCGGCAAGGCGGCCTTCGAGCGCGCCGCCCGACTCCTCACCCGGCTCCTCGACGCGGCCGGACCCGGCACCCACCACCTCGTCTGCAGCGTCCGGACCGCCGACGACCAGCTCCTCGCCGTCCTCCACGCCCAAGGCACCGCACGCCCCGCCATCGTCGACGACACCGCGGCCGCCGAGTTCACCGCGGTCCTCGCCGCCGGCATCGCCCTCGGCTCACCCGGCGGAGTCGTCCTGCGCACCAGCAATCCCGGGGACCGCGACCGGCTCCACGGCTGGCGCCTCACCGGCGACGGTCTCATCCCCCTCACCGAGGCGGAGGTCTTCGCCGCCTACTGCACCGACGCCCGCACCGGAGAACCCCTCTCCCCAGAACCGGGCGTCGACCACCTCGCCGGCTTCCCCCTCGCCCCCGACCCCGACGACGACTGGACCACCCACCACTGACCCGCTCACGCCGAAGGGGCTCCCCGTCACCTCGGTGACGGAAAGCCCCTTCGTCCGACAGACCGGGATCACTCCCCGGACAGCACCGCCTGAGCGGCCACGCGCGCCTCGTGCGCCGTGTCCGCCGCCCGCGCCGCGGCCGCGGCCCGCTCGCACTGCGCCAGCGTGTACGTGGCCAGCGTCGCCCGCACATACGGAATCGACGCGGCACCCATGGAGAGGGAGGTGACACCGAGACCCGTCAGCACACACGCGAGCAGCGGATCCGAAGCGGCCTCGCCACAGACACCACAGCTCTTGCCCTCGGCCTTGGCCGCCTCGGCGGACATCGCCACCAGGTCGAGCAGCGCCGGCTGCCACGGGTCCTGGAGCCGCGACACCGCACCGACCTGACGGTCGGCCGCGAAGGTGTACTGCGCCAGGTCGTTGGTGCCCAGCGACAGGAACTCGACCTCCTGGAGGATCGAGCGCGCCCGCAGCGCGGCCGACGGGATCTCGACCATCGCACCGAACTTCGCCCGCAGCCCCGCCTCACGGCACGCGTCGGCGAACGCCTTCGCGTCCGTACGGTCGGCCACCATCGGAGCCATGACCTCGAGGTACACGGGCAGCCCCTCGGCCGCCTTCGCCAGCGCGGTCAGCTGCGTCCGCAGCACCTCCGGGTGATCGAGGAGCGACCGCAGACCCCGCACACCGAGAGCCGGGTTCGGCTCGTCCGCCGGCGTCAGGAAGTCCAGCGGCTTGTCGGCACCCGCGTCCAGCACCCGCACGACAACCCGGCCCTCGGGAAATGCCTCGAGCACCTTCCGATAGGCCTCGACCTGCTTCTCCTCGGACGGAGCCTTCTCACTGTCGTCCAGGAAGAGGAACTCCGTACGGAAGAGACCGACACCCTCGGCCCCGGCCTCCACCGCGGCCGGCACGTCCGCCGGACCACCGACGTTCGCGAGCAGCGGCACCTTGTGCCCGTCCGAGGTCGCGCCAGGACCGCTGGACGTGGCCAGCGCGGCCTTGCGATCGGCGGCGGCCTTCGTCAGCTCCGCCTTCTTCTCCTCGCTCGGGTCCACGAAGAGCTCACCGGTCGAACCGTCGACCGCGATCATCGTGCCCTCGGCGATCTCACCGGCGCCCGGCAGCGCCACGATGGCCGGCACCCCCAGTGCCCGCGCCAGAATCGCGCTGTGGCTGGTCGGCCCGCCCTCCTCCGTCACGAACCCGAGCACGAGCGTCGGGTCGAGCAGTGCCGTGTCGGCCGGCGCCAGGTCCCGCGCGATCAGCACGTACGGCTCGTCGCTGTCCGGCACACCGGGCATCGGCACACCGAGCAGCCGCGCCACGATCCGGTTCCGCACGTCGTCGAGGTCGGCGACCCGCCCGGCCATGTACTCACCGGCTCCGGCGAGCAGCTCGCGGTAGTGCGAGAAGGCGTCGTAGATACCGCGCTCGGCCGTGCTGCCCACGGCGATCCTGCGGTCCACATCGGCGATGAGCTCGGGGTCCTGGGCGATCATCGCCTGGGCCTCCAGCACGTGCTGCGCCTCGCCGCCGGCCAGGTTCCCGCGCGCAATCAGGTCGGCGGCGACAGCTTCGACGGCCTGACGGGCGCGCCCCTGTTCGCGCTCCGCCTCGTCCGCCGGAATCTGCTTGGCCGGCGGCTCGAGAACCGCCGTGCCCATGTGCCGGACCTCGCCGATCGCCACACCGTGGCTGACGCCGACGCCTCGCAGCGTTGTCTCCATCTCACCCGTCTCCGATAGAGCGGCGGCACCCGCCACCGCGTTGAATGTCGAACTCGCGGTCGTCACGGGGACGAACCGGCTCAGCGCCAGCCGAAGAGCTCGTCGCCGGCCTTCACGTCACCGTCGTCGACGACGTCGGAGAGCGAGTCCGCGGTGGCTTCCAGGGCCACGACGGGACAGATGGGGGACTTGCCGGCGGCCTCGACGTCAGAAGGGTTCCAGCGCACGACGGCCTGTCCGCGCGTCACGGTGTCACCCTTGCTGACGAGCAGCTCGAAGCCCTGCCCGTTGAGCTGAACGGTGTCGATGCCGAGATGGGTCAGCACACCGTGACCCTCGCCGTCGACGACGACGAAGGCGTGCGGGTGCATGGAGACGACGACCCCGTCGATCGGGGAGACGGCCTCCGAGGGCTCACGTACGGGATCGATGGCGGTACCGGGACCGACCATCGCACCGGAGAAGACCGGGTCGGGAACTGCGGCAAGACCGATGGCGCGTCCAGCAAGCGGCGACGTCACGGTTGTCATGGGAAGCCTCCCAGGGGCGGAGATTGTGTGGCGCCGTCACTGCCTGTCCTGGACGGCGTACTGTTCTGAAGCGTAAGTCATGAGAAGTCCTAGTTCCGCACGAGACGTACCAGTTGGGCGGAGCTAGGGACTACCGGAAACGATTTGCCTCGACTGACGGTGGGATGTACTGTCGTACTCCTGCTTGACCCCAACGCGGCCTTGAGTCGCGGGTCGGCAGCACCTATCAAGCCAGATCCTAACCCCAGTGGTCTACACCTCTGCATGCTCGCAGGGATGTGGTCGGGGGGACCGAGAAAGCCTGGTAGTGTTTGACCCCGCCGGGAACGGAAAAGCGAAAGCGAATTCCAATCCCAGCAACCCGCTCCAGCGGGTGGCAGAAACGGAAATCGAGTCTGCTAAACTGGAAACACGAAGTACCGGAGGGAAAAGCCCGGAGGAAAGCCCGTGAGGGTGAGTACGAAGGAAGCGTCCGTTCCTTGAGAACTCAACAGCGTGCCAAA
>NZ_JBHXRW010000091.1:0-11560 GCF_042716635.1 Streptomyces sp. NPDC058664
GGGGGGGGGGGGGGGGTTCCCCTCCCCGGCCCCGTCGCCCCCCGGTTTTATTTTTACCCCCCCCCCCCGAGCTTCCCGGGCGGGGGGGGGGGGCCCGCCCCCCCCCCGCGACACCGGTCACGGCACCGGGCGCCGCACCGGCCGGAGCACCGGCCGTCGTGCGGTCAGAAGGCGCCGTAGTTGACCTGCCAGGTGGGCAGACCCATGCGGCGCCAGAGAGCGACGACGCGGTCGCGGTCGTCGAGCGAGACACGGACGGCGTAGCGGTGGCGCACGTGCGCGTCGAAGAGCTCCGCCTTCACGAGGTCGTCGCCGCGGCCGTCGCCCGAGGCGCGCATCCACAGTTCGTCGTACGGCACCTCGTGGCGGGCGAGCCAGCTCTCGGTGAGGGCGCGGTGGTCCTCGCTCCGGCCGGACAGGAGGACGATCCGGTCCCGCTCGGTGTGCCGGAAGGCGCGCAGGGCGTCCCGCACGGAGGCGTTGAGCAGGTCGCGGTCGCAGCGGGTGAAGTCGTACGGGCCACGGTCGACGCGCAGGGCGAGGGTGCCGTCGATGTCGCACATGACGGCGGTGGGGAGGCTCGGGTCGGCGACGTAGGGCTCGACGGCCGCCCGGTCGTTGAGCCAGTCCGCGGTGAGCCGCCAGCCGCCCCGGGTGGCCTTGGCGTGCTTGTCGGCGAGGATGCGGATGATCTCCTCGCCGACGGGCCGCTCGCGGGCGGCGTCGCGGCGGACGCACTCGTCGACGGGCACCGAGGTGAAGTCGTGGACGGCGAAGGTGGCCAGGCCCGCGACGGCGGCCTTCAGCCGCTTCGGGATGTGCGGGGTCAGGTGCGTGTTGTCGACGACGACGTCGAAGCCGTCGTCGACGGCCGCGCGGACGGCGGCGTCCTGGATGCCGAGGACGGTCTGCTCATGGGTGCGGGAGTGGCCCCGGTCGGCCGTGCCGGTCGCGGGGAGGTCGAGCATGGCGCGGAGGTCGTCGAGGTTGACGCGGCGTACGCGGCCCTCGGCGGCGGCCTGGAGGGCGCGGGCGGCCGTCGTCTTCCCGGAGGCCGGGAGGCCGGTCATGACGTGAACGACAGGCACGGTCAGTTCTCCTGGTCGTGGGCGAAGGGGTCGGTGGCCTCGGGGCGCAGCTGTCGCCATACGAGGAGGTCGGTGGGGCGGCCGTCGAGGCGCAGGAAGAGGGCGGCGCGCAGGCCCCGGTCGGACACGCCGGCGGCGGCGCGGGCGAAGGCGCCCCGGTCGCCGGCGAGGTGGGACAGGCGGGCGTACGCCTCGCCGACGGCCCGCTCCCGGTCGGCGGCGGCCGTCTCGAGGCGGGCGACCACCTGGCGGACCCAGGCGTCGAACTCGTCCGGGACCTGTTCGAGGAGGGCGTCGAGCGGCTTGCCGCCGGAGGCCTCGACGTCGGCGACGGCGCAGCCCAGGCCCTTGGCGAGCTCGGCGGCGGGCAGGGCGGCGAAGCGCTGGATGCCGTGGCCGCGCCAGATGTCGCGTTCGGTGACGCCGGTGAGCACCTTGTGGAGGCGTACGTACTCGGCGAGCTTGGCCTTGGCGCGCAGGCCGGAGGCGAAGCGCACGACGAAGCCCTCGGCGTCGGTGCCGGTGGCCCGCCGGCCGCCGGGCAGGGTGTCGGACTCGGTCAGGGCGACGAGCTCGGCGAGGCTCGCGACCGTCCAGGCGCGGACGACGGAGCCGACGGGGTGCCAGCCGGCGGCGGCCTCGGCGAGCTGGATCTCGGTGCCGTCCCGGCCGAAGGCGGCGAGCAGGACGAGGTCGCGGCGGTCGCCGTAGTTCACGACGATGCGGTTGCCCGGGTAGAGGATCTCGGCGAGGTACGTGACGCCGGGGGTCAGGCCCGTGGTGTCGGCGGCGTCCAGACGGCGCTGCGCCCAGGTCGCCTGGGCGCTGCTGAAGGAGCCCTTGGAGGCGGCGTGCCAGCGGCCGTCGTAGTGGAAGACCACGGCGAGGCTGCCGTCGACCTTGTCGTACACCTCGAAGGGCTCGTCGGGCAGCGGGGGCGCGTAGGGGCGGCCCGAGGCGTGCTCGGAGACGTTGAAGAACTTGGGGAGGGGAAGTCCGACGATCCGTCCGGTGATGTCGTCGGCGACGAGGCCGCGGCAGCGCGTGGTCGCCCTGTTCCAGTGCTGCGCGTACTGGCACGCGCGCGTGTACGTGTAGATCGACAGCGGCAGCGCGGGGTGCCGTTTGCGCGTGACGTGCCCGTCCGCGAGCGCGGCGGCCAGTTCCTCGGACGGCATCAGGTCGTGCAGAGTCAGGGTCGCCTGGCTCATGGGGTCCCTCCCGGGTGTTCGATGATCCATTCTCGGCCGGTGGGAGCCGGGAGGACAGCGATTTTCCGGGGCGGGGGGCTCGGTGGCAGAGGGTGCGCCGGCTCCCGATCCCGGGCGTGTCGGTGGTGCCCCGTAGACTCGCCGTCTCCCCGCCGGTGACGTCACCGGCGCTGACGAAGGAAGCGAGCCCCATGAACCACGCGGACGGCACGGCACCGATCTACGCCGAGCTCATACGGGAGCGGGGGGATGTTCCGGGTGACGTCCGCCAGGTCGCCGAGGAGGTTCTGCGGGACCTGAGCCGGGTCATCCAGATGCCGCCGCAGGGTGTCACGGGACCGCAGGGCGCCGTCGCGCACGCCGGTGTCGGTGGTCCGATGGGTTCCGGTGGTCCGATGGGTCCCGGCGGCCAGATGGGTTCCGGCGGTCCGATGGGCGCCAACGGCCAGATGGGTGTCGGCGGCCCGATGGGCGTCGTGGGCCAAGCGGGCGCCGTCCTGCCGCACCGGCCGCTGCGATAGCCGTCGGGGCAGCCGTTCGCCCGGCCCGGTCCGCCGGTTCCGGGCGTTGTCAGTGCCATGGACCATGCTTCCTCCTGGACGGCCCGTACCACGGTGGGCGGGCCGCGAACGGTGACCGGGGGATGACGACATGGCCGAGGTTCTGCTGTTCCACCACACGCTCGGGCTGACGGAGGGCGTCGGTTCCTTCGCCGACGCGCTGCGGCGGGCCGGGCACACGGTGCACGTGCCCGACCTGTACGACGGGCGGACGTTCACCGATCTGGAGTCCGGGGCCCGGTACGCCCAGGAGATCGGTTTCGACACGCTCGTGGCGCGGGGCGAGCGGGCCGCCGACGCGCTGCCCGAGGAGATCGTCCTCGCCGGGTTCTCGCTGGGCGTGCTGCCCGCGCAGAAGCTGGCGCAGACCAGGCCGGGGGCGCTCGGCGCGCTGCTGTTCAGCGCCTGCGTGCCGGTGTCGGAGTTCGGCGACTCCTGGCCGGCGGGCGTGCCCGTGCAGGTGCACGGGATGGACGCCGATCCGTACTTCGTCGACGAGGGTGACCTGGCGGCCGCCCGCGCGCTCGTGGCGGACGCGGCGGACCGGGAGTTGTTCCTGTACCCGGGGAGCGCGCACCTCTTCGCGGAGTCCGGCTCGCCGTCCCATGTGCCGGAGGCGGCGGCGCTGTGCGTCGAGCGGGTGCGGTGTTTCCTGGACGGACTGCGGCGCTGAGCCTTCCCCGGGAGGACGGGGTCGGAGGCCGGGGGCGCGGCGCGGGCCGGAGGGGTCAGCCGTTCGGCCGACCCCGGTGTCATCCGTACCGCCGCGGGTGGGGGGGCCGGCTGTCGGATCGTACGGGGCCGGGCACGGGCGGAGGATCGGGGCAGGGTGCGGGGCCGTCTCCCGGCGGCGCCGGCCGTGATCGCCGTACCGAGGAGTCCGTCATGACGAAGTTCCGCCGTGCGTCCCGTTCCCCCCGGGTGCTCGTGCCCGCCGTGGTGGCCGTCGCCGTGCTCGCCGGGTGCGCGCAGGGGTCCGGAGGAGCGGCCTCCGCCGCCGGGACGACGCCACCGGCCGGAGCGTCTCCCACGGCGGGTTCCTCCGTCCCCGTGACGCCGGGACCGACCGGAAAGCCCGCCCCGGGCACGCTCCTGGTGAGCGACTTCGGCTCCGACACGGTCACCTTCGTCGACCCGGCGCGCGGCGGCACGGGCTCCGTGGAGGTCGGCACCGCGCCGTACGGTCTGGTCGCCGGTGCGGACGGGCGGGCCTGGGTGGCGACCGCCGAGGGCGTGGCGGTCGTGGACACGGCGACCCGGCAGCGGCTCGCGCTCGTTCCGTACGAGACGGATTCCGGGCCCGTGACCACGGGCGAGTACCGGGGCGGCGGCATGGGCATCGCCCTTGCTCCGGACGGACGGCGGGTGTACGTGGGGGTCAACGTGCCCGGCGGGAACGGCACCCTGGAAGTGATCGACACGGCGACGCTCGAGGTCACGGACACGGTGCCGGTGGGCCGGCGCCCGTTCGACGTGGACGTGTCACGGGACGGCGCCGAGGTGTACGCGACGAACCACGACTCCTTCGACGTCACGGTCGTGTCGGCGGGGACGCTGGAGCCGCGCCGGGTGGAGGTCGCCCCGTACGGTACGGAGGGCGGGCTCGGTTCCTGGCTGAAGCCGCACTACGCGGCCGTGCGACCCTCGGACGGAAAGCTGCTGCTGCCCTTCGAGGGCGAGCGGCTCGCGGTCGTCGACCCCCGGACGGGCCGGACCACGATCGAACCGATGACCGCGAACACCCATCAGCACGGGGCCGCGGTGACGGCCGACGGGACGCTCCTCACGGTGGGCACGGGCCCGATCGACCCGGACGTGGACCAGGGCCCGTCGCTGACGGTCCGGACGCCCGGCGGGGCGGAGCGGGTCCATCCCCTGGAGGGGCCGCACGAGAGCGTGACCGTGTCGAAGGACGGTCGCACCGCCTATGTGACCGGTGGGTTCACCCGGGACGGTTACTGGGACGGCCTGAGCATCGTCGACCTCGACTCGGGCGACACCCGCCGACTGCCCGCGGGCTCGCGTCCGCTGGGGATCGTCGTCCTCTGAGTTCTCCGAGTTCTCCGAGTTTTCTGAGCCCTCCGACCGGCCTCGCCCCGGGCGGGGCGATGGAACGGCCGCGAGGGGGTAGCCGAGCGTCGTGCCGGTCCCCGCGCGGCCGTCCGTGAGACAAGGCGGACCATGCCGAAGGGCGATCCGGACACAATGACGATAAAAAGGGTGAAATAAGGATAGTCAGCCATGGATTGCCCCATGGCTGGCACGCTCCAATGGAAGGGCGGACAGCGTGACGCGACCGAGGATTCTCGTGGTGGGCGCCGGATTCGCCGGAGTGGCCTGCGTACGGAGGCTCGAACGACGCCTCACGGAGCGGGAGGCGGAGCTCACGCTGCTTTCGCCGTTCTCCTACCAGCTGTACCTGCCACTGCTCCCCCAGGTGGCGGCGGGGGTGCTGACCCCGCAGTCGGTCGCGCTGTCGCTGCGCCGCAGCGAGCGGCACCGCACCCGGATCGTGCCGGGCGGCGTGGTCGGGGTGGACACGGCGGCGAAGGTCTGTGTGGTGCGGACGATCGCCGGCGAGTACGTGACCGAGCCGTACGACCACCTCGTCCTGGCGCCCGGCAGCGTGACCCGCAGCTTCGACATCCCGGGGCTCGCCGAGCACGCGCGCGGGATGAAGACGCTCGCGGAGGCCGTGTACATCCGCGACCACGTCATCGCGCAGCTGGACCTGGCGGACGCGAGCAACGACGACGAGGAACGGGCGGCACGGCTCCAGTTCGTGGTGGTCGGCGGCGGCTACGCGGGGACCGAGACGGCCGCCTGTCTCCAACAGCTCACGTGCAACGCGGTCAAGCGGTACCCGCGCATCGACCCGAAGCTGATCAAGTGGCATCTGGTGGACATCGCGCCGAAGCTGATGCCGGAGCTGGGCGACAAGCTCGGCGCCGCCGCGATGGACATCCTGACCGGGCGCGGGATCGAGGTGTCGCTCGGGGTGTCGGTCGCCTCGGTGAACGAGGAGACGGTCACGCTCACGGACGGGCGGGTGCTGCCGAGCCGGACGCTGATCTGGACGGCCGGGGTCGCGGCGAGTCCGCTGATCGGCACGCTCGGCGCGGAGACCGTCCGGGGCCGGCTCGCCGTCTCGGCCGAGATGGCGGTGCCGGGGCTCGACGGGCTGTGGGCGCTGGGTGACGCGGCGGCCGTGCCCGATCTCGCCAAGGGCGAGGAGGGGGCGATCTGTCCGCCGACCGCGCAGCACGCGATGCGGCAGGGGAAGGCGGTCGCCGACAACCTGGTGGCGACGCTGCGCGGCGAGCGGACCCGTCCGTACGCGCACAAGGACCTGGGTCTCGTGGTGGACCTCGGCGGCAGGGACGGGGTGTCGAAGCCGCTCGGCGTGGAGCTGCACGGGATGCCCGCGCAGGCCGTGGCCCGCGCGTACCACTGGGCGGCGCTGCGGACCAATGTGGCGAAGACCCGGGTGATGACGAACTGGCTGCTGAACGCCGTGGCCGGGGACGACTTCGTACGGACGGGGTTCCTGGCGTCGAAGTCGGGCACGCTGCGGGACTTCGAGTACACCGACGCGTATCTGACTCCGGAACAGGTCCGCAACCACACGGCCTCGTTCCGCGGGGCGGTCGGGACCGGCGGGGGGAACTGAGCGGCCGCCCCGCCCTCCGACCGCTCAAGGTCGCTCCGGTCGCTCCGGTCGCTCAGCGGGCGAGTACCGGGGCCGGGCCCATGACCACGACGGGTTCCCTGGCCGGGTCGAGGGCGCGCAGCAGTGTGCGCAGCGCCTCCCGGTCCAGGGCGACGCAGGCCTGGGTGGGTCCGCCGTGGTCGACGTGGATCCAGACCCCGCCGCCCTTCCCCGCTCCGAGCGGGCGTTCCTTGTCGAGCGGGGTCCGTCCGGGGACGCGGTTGTAGTCGATGGCGATCACGTGGTCGAAGGAGCCTTCGAGGGGTTCGCCGGAGAAGCCGGTGCCGCTGATGGCGAACTCCGCGTCCTGGTCGTACGGGATGCGGGCGCCGGGGTCGGGCAGCCGGCCGCCGGCGTCGCCGATCCGGAAGACCCCGATCGGGGTGCGCAGGTCACCGGCGTGGTGATCGGCGGTCCAGCCGCGGAGCGCGTTGCGGGCGGGCCACGGTCCGGCCGTCTCGGCCCAACGGCCCCTTGTGTCGCGTTCGTACAGCGTCGCGGTGGACGTGTTGTCGTCGGCGGTGGTGCCGGTGACGACGAGCGCCTGGGTGGTGCCGTCGGGGACGAGCCTGCCGGTGGCGGGGCCGACGCCGGGGATCCTGACGGCGGGGACGGGGGCGGAGGAGAGGGCGCTCGTCGGCCCGCCCGCCTTGTCCGCCGCGCGGGCCGGGGCGCCGTCGGGGCGGGAATCACCGGCGGCGGACGGGGCCGTGGTGGCCGGCCCGGCGGGTGCGGGGGTGGGCGCGGTGCTCGCGCAGCCGGTGAGCAGCAGGGCCGCGCACAGTGTGCCGGCGCTCAGCAGTGCGGGGGCGCCCTTGCGGACGGACATGGACGGATCCTCCTGGCCGGGGGCAGTGCTGTGATCCGTACCCGTTCGGCGGGCGGCGCTGCGGCGGTGCCGGTGGCCTCACCCGTACGGCCGCGTCCACCGGGGTGCGGTCCCGCGCCGGAAAGTGGTTGACCGGCCGGGCCGGGGACGGTTTCCCGCCCGGATGAACGATCTTCGTATCGAGCGGGCGGCCGACGAGGCGCGGCTCGCGGACTGGCGGGCCGTCCACAACACGGTCATTCCGACGGCCGTGCTCTCCCCCGACGAGGTGCGGGAGCGGGCGGGCCGGAACCGGCTGGAGGTCGCGTACCTCGGGGAGGTGGCGGTGGGCTGCTCGACGGTGCGGCCGCCGGACGGGGAGACCGCGGCGGCCACCGTCATCGCACGGACGCTGCCCGGCTTCCGGGGACGCGGTTTCGGGATCGCGCTGTACGAGCGGGGGCTCGCGCACGCGCGGACACTCAGCGGCGAGGGCGTCGAGACGGTGGTCCTCGCCCCGAACGCCGAGGGGCTGCGGTTCGCGCTCGCGCGCGGCTTCGTGGAGGTGGAGCGGTACGTCCTGCCGGGGGACACGGTGCCGTTCGTGACACTGCGTCTGCCCTGACCACAGCTTTCCTGACGAGTCGTCAGTTCACCGTGTCACGGGTCTGGGAACCTTCGGGGTCCGGCGCTACCCTCCGCGCATGATTCGGACGGTGGTGTGGGGTACCGGAAACGTCGGGCGCGCGGCGATCCGCGCCGTGGACGCCCATCCAGGCCTCGAGCTCGCGGCCGTGCTGGTCTCCGACCCGGCGAAGGTCGGGCGGGACGCGGGCCGGCTCGCGGGGCTCGGCCACGATCTCGGGGTGGTGGCCGTCGACGACGTCGGCGCGGTGCTCGACGGGCGGCCCGGGGCGGTGGTGTACGCGGCTTCCGGCGACACGCGGCCCGACGGGGCGCTCGACGACGTCGCACGGGCGGTACGGACGGGCGCGGTGGTGGTCACGCCCGCGCTGTACCCGTTGTACGACCAGCGCAACGCGCCGCCCGAGTTCCGGGATCCGGTGCTCGCGGCCGTCGCCGAGGGGGGCGGTTCGCTGTTCGTGTCGGGGGTCGACCCGGGCTGGGGCAACGACGTGCTGCCGCTGCTCGTGAGCGGACTCGGCAGCACGGTGGACGTGATCCGCTGCCAGGAGATCTTCGACTACTCGACGTACGAGCAGGAGGAGTCGGTCCGGGACCTGATCGGGATGGGCCGGCCGATGGCGTACGAGCCGCCGATGCTGCTGCCGTCGGTGCCGACGATGGTGTGGGGCGGGCAGGTGCGGCTGATGGCCCGCGCGCTCGGCGCCGAACTCGACGAGATCCGCGAGACGGTGGACCGGCGCCCCCTCGGCTCCACCGTGAGGACCAGGACGATGGGCGTCTTCGAGGCGGGCACGCAGGGCGCGATCCGCTTCGAGGTGCAGGGGATCGTCGGCGGCGAGCCCCGGATCGTGATCGAGCACGTGACCCGCATCCACCCCTCCTGCGCGCCGGACTGGCCGGTACCGCCGGACGGGGCGGGGGCGCACCGGGTGATCGTCGAGGGAAGTCCCCGGATCGAGGTGACGGTGGCGGCGACCGCCGAGGGCGAGAACCGGTCGGCGGGCGGGAACGCCACGGCGGTGGGCCGGCTCGTGGGGGCGATCGACTGGCTGGCGGCGGCGGAGCCGGGACTGTACGACGCGCTGGACGTGCCGCTGCGGCCGGCGGTCGGGAAGCTGGGAAGGAGACCGCGGTGATCATCGACATTCCCGAGGGCCAGGAGCCGATCGGGTACGTGTGGGGCGACCTGGTCCCGGAGATCGGGACGGCGGCGGCGAACTTCTCGCTCTCCGTGTACGCCCATACGACGCTCGGGCTGCGCGAGTTCGAGGCGGCACGACTGCGGATCGCGCAGATCAACGGCTGCGGCTTCTGTCTGGACTGGCGTACGGACCGGGACGGGGTGAAGGTCGAGGAGGGCTTCGACGAGGTCGTCGCGGCCTGGCGGGAGACGGAGGTCTCGGAGGCCTTCGACGAGCGGACGCGGCTCGCGGCCGAGTACGCGGAGCGGTACGCGCTCGACCATCACGGCCTGGACGAGGAGTTCTGGGAGCGGATGACGGCCCGGTACAGCCAGGCGGAGATCGTGGAACTGACGATGAGCCTGGGCTCGTGGTTGGCGTTCGGGCGGCTCAACCGGGTGCTCGGGCTCGACACGGTGTGCGTGCTGCCGACGCACTAGTCATGTGCGGAAGGGCCGGCCGGGGCACCGGCCGGCCCTTCCGTTCCGCCCTCAGAAGTCCTCGGCGACGATCCGTTCGATGTTGCGTTCGGCCAGGGCCGTGATGGTGACGAACGGGTTGACGCTGGCGTTGCCGGGGATCAGGGCGCCGTCGATGACGTACAGGCCGGTGTAGCCGTGGAGCCGGCCGTGGTTGTCGGTCGCGCGGCCGAGGACGGCGCCGCCGAGCGGGTGGTACGTGAGGTGGTCGCCCCAGATCTTGTACGCGCCGAAGAGGTCGGTGCGGTAGATCGTGCCCTCCTTGGCGTTGATCTTGTCGAAGATGGTCTTCGCCGCGTCGATGGAGGCCTGCTTCCAGGCCCGGTCCCAGCTCAGGTCGACCGTGCCGGTGGCCGCGTTCCAGGTGAACTCGGCACGGTGCGGGGTCTTGGTGATGGAGAGGTAGAAGGAGGCGTAGGTCTCGATGCCGGTGGGCAGCGGGGCGACCTCGGCGAAGGCGCCGCCCGCGTCCCAGTTGTCGATGCCGGCGGTGGGCATGGCCGACTGGAGCTTGCCGGTCGGGTCCCACATGTGGTTGGCGCGGCCGCACATGACGTTGCCGTTGTCGCCCCAGCCCTTGCCGATCTGGTCGTTGAGGGCGGGGAGGGCTCCGGTGGCCCTGAGGCGGGTGAGGAGCTTGCTCGTCCCGACGCTGCCGGCGGCGAAGAAGACCTTGTCGGCGGTGACGGTCTTGCTCGCGAGGGTGGCCCCGGTGGTGTCGATCTGGTCGATGGCGACCGTGTAGCCGCCACCGGGCGCCGGGGTGACGGAGGTGACCTTGTGGAGCGCCGAGACGGTGACGCGGCCGGTGGCGGCGGCCTGGGCGAGGTAGGTCTTCTGGAGGGTCTTCTTGCCGTGGTTGTTGCCGTAGATGACCTCGGCGTCGAGGGCCGACTTCGGTACGGTTCCGGCAGCCTCCCGCTTCATGTACTCCCAGTCGTAGACGTTCGGGACGAAGACGAAGGGGAAGCCGGAGCGCTGGGCGTGCTTGCGGCCGACGCGGGCGTACTGGTAGCAGGAGGCGCTCTCCCACCAGGCCGGGTCGACGGCGGTGACGCCGAGTCCGGCGTTGGCGCGCGGGTAGTAGGTGGAGTACATCTCCGCCGCGTCGACGGTGGGGAGGATGGCGGCGAAGTTCTCGCGGCGGGGCGTGACGGCCATGCCGCCGTTGACGAGGGAGCCGCCGCCGACGCCGCGGCCCTGGTAGACGGTGATGCCGGCGAAGTCCTCGGCGTCGAGGATGCCGGTGTGCCGGGGGACGTCCTTGTCGAGGGGGAAACCGAGGAAGTTGCTCAGGGGCTGCTTGGTGCGGGTCCGCAGCCAGAAGGAGCGGTAGTCGGGGCGGGTGGTGTTGGCGAAGATCTTGCCGTCGGGTCCGGGGGTGTCCCAGGCCATGCCCATCTCGACCATGTGGACGTCGACGCCCGCGCGGGCGAGGCGGAGGGCGGCGACGGAGCCGCCGTACCCGGTGCCGATGACGAGGGCGCGGAGGTGCGCGCCGGTGGGGACGGGGGTGTGGGGGACGGCGGTGACGCCGGTGTCGGCGTGGGCGGGGGCGGCGTGACCGGCGAGGGCCGCGGCGCCGAGAACGGAACCTGTTCCCGCGAGGAACCGGCGACGGCTGACGCCGCCGGTTCCCTTTGCGGACAGGGGGTGTTCACTCATGTGATGTTCCTCACTCGTGAGCGAATGGGAACATGTTCTACTGTCGCGGATCGGGGAAGTCACGCGAAACCGCCGGGTAACTTGCGTACGGACGCCGCTGTCGGGCGGCCCGGCGGGAAGTGGCTCCGGCGCGCGGGCGGGCGAGGGGGCGCGCCGCCCCCGAGCCGGGGGTCTGGAGCGCGGCGGGGACGGGGCCGTCCGGCCCCCGCTC
>NZ_JBHXRW010000091.1:11570-19909 GCF_042716635.1 Streptomyces sp. NPDC058664
TGGGCCGGGCGGCGGGGGGGGGGGGCCGGGGGGGCGGGGGCGCGGGCGGGGGGGGGGGGGGGGGGCCCCCCCCCCCGCGCCCCGGGGTTCTGGAGCGCGGCGGGTACGGGGCCGTCCGGCCCGCGATCCGCCGGGCAGACACCAGGGCCTGAGCCGCCGGACACGCCCTAGGCGCGGGTGGCGACCGCCGAGGCCGAGCGGGAGCCGCCGGTGGCGAGGGCCGGTTCCACGCGGACCGGTCCTTCGAGGAGGCGGCGCAGCAGGGCCGTGCCGCGGGTGGGGTCGCCGTCGGCGAGGAGCGTGGCCAGGACCGCGATCCGGGCCTGGGCCGCGCGGAGCGTGCCGGTGAGCAGCGCTCCGGCGGCGACGAGGTCGACGGCGCCGCCGCCGGTGTAGATCTCGGCGAGCGGACCGGCGGGGACCCGGGTGGTCACGGCGACGAGGACGCCCTGGGCGACCGCGTCGGCCACGGCGGCGGCGATCTCGGGGGTGGCGTTGCCCGCGCCGGTCGCTTCGAGGACGATGCCCCGGGCGCCGGCGGCGACGGCCGCGTTCAGCAGGAACGGGTCGCCGTCGGAGTGGTGGGTGACGATGTCGACCCGCGGCAGCGGGACGGCGTCGGGGCCGGTGGCGCCGGGGGTCGCGGTGAGGGCGGCGGCGGGGAACGGCAGGGGCGTCGGGCGCTCCGGCTGCCGCTCGATGTCGACGCGGGAGAACCCGACGCGGCCCAGCCGCTCGGCCGACGGGTCGGAGAAGGCGTCGGCGGCGAGCGTCTGGCTCTTGACGGTGCCCCGGGCGGCGTGGACGCGGCCGTCGAAGACGACCAGGACGCCGAGGTCGCTGACGGTGGAGGCGACCTGAAGGGCGTCGTAGAGGTTGCCGGGGCCGTCCCCGTCGCCGGTGCCGAAGGGGCGCTGGGCGCCGGTGAGGACGACCGGGCGGACGTCGGTGTGGTGGAGGTCCAGGAAGAAGGCGGTCTCCTCCAGGGTGTCGGTGCCGTGGGTGACCACGACGCCGTCGACGCCGGGATCGGCGAGGGTCTCGTGGACGGTGCGCAGGAGGGCCAGCTGGTGGGCCGCCGTCATGCGCGAGCTGTTGACGTTGAACAGGTCGACGACCTCGACGGTGACGCCCTCGGGGAGGGGTGCGGTGGCGAGGACGTCACGGCCCGAGGCGTCGGCGGCGTAGCCGGTGCCCTGCCAGCGGCTCGCGATCGTGCCGCCGGTGCTGATGACGACGATCCGGCGCGCTCCCCCGTCGTTCGTCCGCTTCATGCCTGCCGCCCTCGGTCCGTACCAAAATCTCCTGCGTCGCAACGATAGGACAGGAGGCGCGCAAGGCGATTGCGAAATAAGCCGGAGAAAGGTTTCATCGTGGTAGATAATTGCGCCATGGACAGAATTGATCTCCATATCTTGCGCGAGCTGCAGAACGACGGCCGGCTGAGCAATCAGGAGCTGGCCCAGCGGGTCGGCCTCAGCCCGTCCCCCTGTCTGCGCCGGGTGCGCCAGCTGGAGCAGGACGGCGTGATCCGGGGCTATCGGGCGATCATCGATCCGGACGCGGTGGGGCGGGGGTTCGAGGTCCTCGTCTCGGTGGAGGTGCGGCGGGACCGGGAGACGGTGGAGGCCTTCGAGGCGGCGCTCCAGGACGTACCGGACGTCATCGAGGCGTACCGGCTGTTCGGGAGCCCGGGATGCCTGCTCCGGATCGCGGTGGCCGACCTCGCGGCGTACGAGCGGCTGTGGATCGAGCGCCTGACGACACTGGCCGGGGTCACCGAGGTCAACTCGCAGATCATCATGAAGCGCGTCAAGGAGCCGAAGGGGATGCCGGTGGACATGCGGGGCGCGTGACCCGCCCCGGCGGGCCCGGCGGACGCCCGTGGCCACGGGTGGCGCACCCGTACGCGAGAACGTCACAGAAAATCCTCCTCCCGGTTACACGGCCGGCCCCTCCCCCGTGTCACGCTCCCGGCTGACAAGAAGTCAACACGCGTAGAACGCGGAGTCCTTGAGCGGACCCGCGTCCCCTCGCGTGACGTCCCCGGGAAAGGGCACCCCCCATGTCCGTTGCACAGACAGGCCGATGGAAGGCGTGGGTGGCATCCATAGCCGCCGTCCTCGTCACCCTCACCCTTCCGACGGTCACCGCGACTCCCGCGAGCGCCACGACCACCGCGTACGACAGCACGTACTACAAGAACGCGATCGGCAAGACCGGCACGAGCCTCAAGTCCTCGCTGCACACGATCATCAGCAGCCAGAGCAAGATCTCGTACGACGCGGCCTGGAACGCCCTGAAGGTCACCGACCAGGACCCGAACAACACCAACAACGTGACCCTGCTGTACAGCGGCGTCTCGCGCGGCAAGTCCCTCAACGGCGGCGACGTGGGCGACTGGAACCGCGAGCACGTGTGGGCGCAGTCCCACGGGAGCTTCGGCACCTCGGCCGGCCCCGGCACCGACCTGCACCACCTGCGCGCCTGCGACGTCCAGGTCAACAGCATCCGCGGCAACAAGGACTGGGACACCGGCGGCAGCCCGGTCAGCGGCGCCTCCGGCAGCTACACGGACAGCAACTCGTTCGAACCGCGCAACGCCGACAAGGGCGACGTGGCCCGGATGATCCTCTACATGGCCGTCCGCTACGAGGGCGACGACGCCTGGGCCGACCTGGAGCCCAACGAGTCGACCGCCAACGGCAGCGTCCCCTGGCACGGCCGCCTCTCGGTGCTGAAGCAGTGGAACACGCAGGACCCGCCGAGCGCCTTCGAGGAGCGCCGCAACGACATCATCTTCGGTACCTACCAGGGCAACCGGAACCCGTTCATCGACCACCCGGAGTGGGTCGAGGCGATCTGGTAGCCCGACCGCACGGAACGGAGCCGGGCCGGGGTCTCGCACCCCGGCCCGGCTCCGGCCTTCCCGGCGCGCGTTCCCGGGCCGACCCCATGCCGACCCGTACGCCTGACCGCTCCCGACGCCTTCAAACGCGAAAACCCGGATTTTCTCATGTTTTTGAGGAAGTGGATCCAGGACTTCAGAGGCGTTATCCAGCCGTTATAAACGGTGATTTTGTTCCCACATGACCCCTTTTGCCGGGCGCTGGTGGGCGGATTCCCTTCCCTGGAACCGTCGCCGCACCTATCACGACTCCCCCGCCTCGAACAAGATCTTCGCCCCAGGAAGTTCCGGGTCCGGCTCGGTAACTTCGGCGCACATGACCACTGCCCCACTGACCTCCCCGATCGACGGCGTCTCCGTCGGCCCGGCCCGGCTCGCGGACGGCGCCGAACTCTGGCGGATCGCGCGCGGCTCGGGGGAACTGGACCTCAACTCGCCGTACAGCTACCTGCTGTGGTGCCGCGACTTCGCCGACACGACCGCCGTCGCCCGTGACTCCTCCGGGCGCCCGGTCGGATTCGTCACCGGCTACCTGCGGCCCGACGCGCCGGAGACGCTCTTCGTCTGGCAGGTCGCCGTCGAGGGTTCGCACCGCGGAAGCGGGGTAGCCGGGACCCTGCTCGACGCCCTGTCCGCACGCGTGGCCGACGAGCACGGAGTCAGCCGCGTCGAGGCCACCGTCACCCCCGGGAACCTGGCGTCCGACCGGCTGTTCCGGTCCTACGCGCGCCGGCACGGCGCGGACCTGACACAGGAGGTGCTGTTCCCTTCGGCCGCCTTCCCCGCGGCGGGACACGAGTCCGAGGTGCTGTACCGCATCGGCCCCCTCGACCCACCGGCGTCCCGAGCCGCCCACCGGCGCTGAAAGCACGCCCTCCGACATCCGAGCCGCCCACCGGCGCCCTGAGCCCGGCCTCCGCGTCCCGAGGTGCCCACCGGCGTCCCGAGCCCCCGTCCACACGCCCCACGTTCCCGAACCACACCTGGAGAAGAGACTCCGTGACCCTGATCGACATCGCCGCCCCCTCCGTCTTCGAGGCCCTCGAATCCGAGGTCCGCAGCTACTGCCGCGCCTGGCCCGTCGTCTTCGAACGCGCGAGCGGCAGCCGGCTGTACGACGAGCACGGGCGTCCGTACCTCGACTTCTTCGCCGGCGCGGGCTCACTCAACTACGGCCACAACAACCCCGCTCTCAAGCGGGCGCTGCTCGACTACCTCGGCGGCGACGGCATCACCCACGGCCTCGACATGTCGACGACGGCCAAACGCGACTTCCTGGAGACCTTCCACGAGACGGTCCTCGAACCCCGCGCCCTGCCCTACAAGGTGATGTTCCCCGGCCCCACCGGCACCAACGCCGTGGAGGCCGCCCTGAAGCTCGCCCGCAAGGTCACAGGGCGCCAGACCGTGGTCTCCTTCACCAACGCCTTCCACGGCATGTCGCTCGGCTCGCTCGCCGTCACCGGCAACGCCGCCAAGCGCGCCGGAGCGGGCGTCCCGCTGCACCACGCCATCCGGATGCCCTTCGACGACTACCTCGACGGGCAGCTCACCGACTTCCTCTGGTTCGAACGGCTCCTCGGCGACGCGGGCTCCGGCCTCGACCACCCCGCGGCCGTGATCGTCGAGACCGTCCAGGGCGAGGGCGGCATCAACGTCGCGCGGGCCGAGTGGCTGCGCGGGCTCGCGGAGCTCTGCCGCCGGCACGACATGCTCCTCATCGTCGACGACATCCAGATGGGCTGCGGACGCACCGGCGACTTCTTCTCCTTCGAGGAGGCGGGCATCACGCCCGACATCGTCACCCTGTCCAAGTCCATCAGCGGATACGGCCTGCCCATGGCGCTCTGCCTGTTCCGGCCGGAGCTCGACGTGTGGCAGCCCGGCGAGCACAACGGGACCTTCCGCGGCAACAACCCGGCCTTCGTCACCGCCACGGCCGCCCTCGACGCGTACTGGCGCGACGGCGCCCTGCGCGAGCGCACCCTGAGCCGGGCCGGCCGGATCGAGAGCGCCCTCCTCGACCTGTGCGCGGGCGACGGCCGCACGGGCGTCTCGGTCCGTGGCCGCGGCCTCGTGTGGGGCCTGGAGTTCGCCGACGGGGAGCGCGCCGAGGCCGTGTGCCGGCGTGCCTTCGAGACCGGTCTGCTCGTGGAGACCTCGGGTCCGGACGGCGAGGTGGTCAAACTGCTGCCGCCGCTGACCGCGACCGACGACGAACTCGACGAGGGCCTCGGCATCCTGGCCCGTTCCGTCCGCCACACCGCCTGACCCCGCCGTACCCGGATCCGAGAGGCACCACCCATGATCGTCCGTTCCTTCGACGAGCTTGAGAACACCGAGCGGCACGTGAGGGCCGCGTCGGGCACGTGGGAGAGCAAGCGCATCGTCCTGGCCCGCGAGCGGGTCGGCTTCTCCCTCCACGAGACGGTGCTGTACGCCGGCACCGAGACGTCCATGTGGTACGCGCACCACGTCGAGGCCGTCGTCTGCACGGCCGGCGAGGCCGAGCTCACCGACCACGAGACGGGCCTCACCCACACGATCGTGCCCGGAACGATGTACCTGCTCGACGGACACGAGCGCCACACCCTCAAGGTCAAGCGGGACTTCCGCTGCCTGTGCGTCTTCAACCCGCCCGTCACCGGGCGGGAGGACCACGACGAGAACGGCGTCTACCCCCTGCTCACCGAACCCGGCGGCACCGTCGGGAACGACGCCTGAGCCACCGCGACGACACCGTCCGGGGCGACGCCCGAGCCACCGGACGAGACCCGGACGAACCCGTACCCGTACCCGTACGAGAGAGGAAGGCACGCTCCCTCATGGCCTCCGCACCCACCCGCCCCGTCGATCTCTACCCCACCCGTGGCTCCCAGGAGGAGCTCATCGGCCGCAAGGACCCCGTGGTGTGGTCCGAGCCCGGTACCGCGGGCCCCTTCTGGGACCGTGAACTGGAGGAGTACGACCGTGACGGGTTCCTCACGGTGGACGAGCTCGTCACCGCGCACGAGGTCGACGAGCTCCGGGCGGAGCTGGACCGGCTCGTCTCCGACCCCGTCGTGCGGGCGGACGAGCGGGCGGTCGTCGAACCCCGTTCCCAGGAGATACGTTCCGTCTTCGAGGTCCACCGGATCAGCGAGGTCTTCGGCCGACTGGCCGAGGATCCGCGGATCGTCGGACGCGCCCGCCAGATCCTCGGCTCCGACGTCTACGTCCACCAGTCGCGGGTCAACGTCAAGCCCGGCTTCGGCGCCAGCGGCTTCTACTGGCACTCCGACTTCGAGACCTGGCACGCCGAGGACGGTCTGCCGAGGATGCGGACCGTGTCGGTGTCGATCGCGCTCACGCCGAACCACACCACCAACGGCAGCCTGATGATCATGCCGGGTTCGCACCGCACCTTCCTGAGCTGCGCCGGTGCCACGCCCGAGGACAACTACAAGAAGTCGCTCCGGATGCAGGACGCCGGCATCCCGTCCCCCGAGGCGCTCACCACCTTCGCCGACGCCTGCGGCATCCGCCACTTCACCGGCCCCGCGGGCTCCGCCACCTGGTTCGACTGCAACGCCCTGCACGGCTCGGGCGACAACATCACTCCGTACCCCCGGAGCAATGTGTTCCTCGTCTTCAACAGCGTCGAGAACCTGCCCGAGGCGCCCTTCGCCGCCCCGGTCCGGCGGCCCTCCTTCATCGCCGCGCGCCCGTAGGACCGCGCGACCGGCAGGGCCTCGCGCGACCGGGCCGAGGAGGCGTTCCCCCGGGGGAACGCCTCCTCGGCCCGGTCCGCCGGTCCGCCGAGAGGGGCGTGCTACTCGATCATGCCGTCCCGCAGCCGGTCCAGGCTCCGGGCCAGGAGCCGTGAGACGTGCATCTGGGAGACGCCGAGCCGCTCGCCGATCCGGGTCTGGGTCAGCTCCTCGACGAAGCGGAGGTGGAGGATCAGCCGGTCGCGTTCGTCGAGGGCCTCCACCAGCGGGGCGAGGGTGTGGAAGTCCTCGAACAGTTCGATGGCCGGGTCCTCCTCGCCGATGAGGTCGGCGAGGGCCGCGTCGTCGTCATCGCCGTCACCGCTGCCGACCGTGGCGTCCAGGGACGTGGTGTTGTAGCCGTTGGCGGCCACCTGGGCCTCGACGACCTCCTCCTCCGACAGGTCCATGACCGGGGCCAGCTCCGCGACGCGGGGGGCCCTGCCGAGCCGCGAGCTCAGCTCGTCGGTCGCCTTCGCCAGCTCCACCCGCGCCTCCTGGAGCCGGCGCGGTACGTGCACCGCCCAGGTGGCGTCACGGAAGAACCGCTTGATCTCGCCCACGATGTACGGCACGGCGAACGTGGCGAACTCGACCTCGCGCGACAGGTCGAAGCGGTCGATCGCCTTGATCAGACCGACCATGCCGACCTGGACGATGTCCTCCATCTCGTCGCCCCGGGCGCGGAACCGTCCCGCCGCGTACCGCACCAGCGACATGTTCATCTCGATCAGCGTGTTCCTGGCGTACTGATGGCCTTCCGTCCCCTCCTCCCGCACCGCCAGCTCGCGGAAGAACACCTTCGAGAGGGCGCGCGCGTCCTGCGGTGGCACCTCGTGGGGAGCGTCGAGAACCGGCAGGTCCTCACGCGTACCGTTCGTCACGTACGTCGTCGTCGCCTCGGCCGGTTCAGTCCGCACGGGAACAACCTCCTCCTGCTCGCGGTCCGTTCAGCGGTCCCGGTTCACGTACCCCCGCTTCCCTTGACCACTCCTCGTTCCGCGCACACCCGTTTCCGTCACGGCGGGAGGTATCACCACGGCCCGAACGGGCAGGCGAATCCCACCACCTGTTGACGAACCAGGAAGAAAGGGACTCGCGATGAAGACCCGGAGCGACACCCTGTCCCGGGCGACCGGGGAGGACCCGTACGGCACGGGGCACGACGGATCGTCACCGGTCCGTACGCCGGCCCAGGCGCGACAGGTCGTCCGCCACGCGCTCGCGGCCCTCGGCCCCCTGCGCCCCTCCCAGGCCGACGACCTGCTGCTCGTGACCTCGGAGCTGGTCACGAACGCGCTCCGCCACGGAGGCGGGATCACCGGCTTCGGGCTCGGGGTCGGGCCCGACCGCATGACGGTGTCCGTGGCCGACGCCAGCGGGGACTCCCCGCTCTACGAGCTCCGCGACGAGCTGCTCCCCGGCGGCTACGGCTGGCCGATCGTGCTGCGACTGTGCCGTGAGGTGACCGTGGACACCCACCCGGACGGCAAGACCATCCACGCGACCGTGACGCTCGACCGGTGAGCGACCGTGACGCTCGACGGATGGGCCCGGGACGGGAGCGGAGCAGCCGCACGTGAGAGGGGTGGGGCCGCGGGGGGGGGGGGCCCCCCCCCAGCCACGCGCAACACCGGGCCCCCGGCCCCCGGCCCCGGCCCGCCGGGGGCGGGCCCCGCGCC
>NZ_JBHXRW010000092.1:0-19747 GCF_042716635.1 Streptomyces sp. NPDC058664
TCGATCGGCTACCTCACCCCGCTGGAGTTCGAACGCCGGCACCACAGCCCGGCTAAACTCTCCCTCGCGGCATAAAACCCCTGTGTCCACACTCCAGGGGTCACCTCATTCGAGGCTGATCCTCTGGAGTGGACACCCTGACAATGGATCTTGATGGTCCAGGGAGGGATGCTCAGGTGGGACGCAAGTCTCCGTACCCGGAGGAGTTCCGGAAGGACGCCATCGCGCTCCACCGCGCCACAGTCGGGAAGCGGACGTACGCGGCGGTGGCCGCGGATCTCGGCACCACAGCGGAGTCGCTTCGGACGTGGGTGTGCAAGGGTGAGGCCCAGGCCGTGCCTGGAGGACGTGACGGCAGCGTGAGCGAGGCGGAGGAGCCGGCCCGGTTGCGGGCGGAGAACGCCAGGCTGCTGAAGGCCGAGCAGGAGTGACACCTGGAGTGCGAGATCCTGCGCCGGCCAGCCGCCTGTTTCGCCCGGGAGGTGAAGTGAGCCTCTGCCGCTGGGACTTCATCTCCGACAACCGTGCCGACTTCGGCGGCAAGCGGATCTGCCGGGTACTGGGGACATCTCGCGCCGGTTACTACCGGCACCTGGCCGCCGAGCAGGCCCGCGCCGAGCGCCGGGCCGAGGAGAAACGGACCGTGGCCGAGATCCGCGCCATCCACGCCGAGCACCATGGAGCCTACGGAGCCCCGCGCGTCCATGCCGAGCTCCGTGCCGTGGACACCGGATCAACCGCAAGCGTGTCACGCGGCTGATGCGGAACAACCACATCGTCGGCCGACATCTACGGAAGAAGAAGCGGACGACGGTCGCGGACAGGACCGCGCCGCCCGTGCAGGACCTGGCGATGCGCGACTTCACCGCGGACACCTTGAACACCAGGTGATGCGGCGACATCACTTACGTACCTGTCGGCACGACGTGGCTCTACCGCGCCACGGTGATCGACGTCTGTTCGCGGTGTCCTCGTCGTGAGGCGTACGCCGAAAGAGCGGGGCCTCGCGTCAGGGCCTGAGTCCGATGCGGTTGAGGGCGATCATGCTGAGGTCGGTGATGGCTTGCCGGTCCCCCTGACGCCAGGCTTCGGCCCAGCCGCCTGGCGGAGCCGGGAGTTCGGCGAGTGCGCCCGGAGGACCGGTGAGGGCGCGCAGGGCGAGCAGGTCTTCGCCTCCGGGAGCCTCGGCAAGGCGGCGCAGGGTGTTGCTGTGCCGGATCCAGAGCAGGCGCGGTGGGAGCCACAGCAGCAGGACGAAGAGCACCGGGACGAGGATGAGGGCCGTCGTGATGACGTTGGCGACCTGGCCGACGGTCTCCTGGAACGACACTCCCGCCTCGGCGAAGCCGGAGCCGGCGTCGGCTGCGGACTGGAGCGGCTTCTTCAGGATGTCGCCGATGAGCGGCACGTCCGATGCCGCGTCTCCGGCGTTGCCGAGTTCTTCGGCGAGGCTGTTGCCGGAACTCTGTACCTTGCGCCCCGGTTCGGCCAGCAGCATGACCGCCTCGCGGACGGCGAAGGCCGCCCACACGGCGGCGGCGATCAGGGCCACAGCGGTCAGGTCCACAAGCACCTGCCGGTTTCGGCGTGCGGGTGTCTGGGCGTAGAAACGCAATCAAGAGCTCCCGTTCGATTCCTGGTGTCGAGGAGGCCCGGCCGCGACCCGGCCGACCGGCCGTCGGATTCCACTGTCCCACCGCGCCGCATCGGCAAACCTGTAAGACACGAGGCACGTCGGGAGTCCTGCGTCGAGACCCCGCTGCGTGTTGTGCTCGGAGTCCGGGCGGACTTCTACGCCCGCTGTCTGGATCACGCCGGCCTGGCGGTCGCGATTAGGCAGCGGGCCTCGACATCGCCCTCGTCGGGGCAGAAGGCCCCGTAGAGCTCGCGCAGATTTGTTGCTGCGGGCGGTCGAACAGATAGGGCAGGTGCTCGGTCGCCGATTCGGTTGCCGAGGGGGACGTGGCTCCTGTGGTGGCCGTTGTTTGTGGGTCCGGGTCTCGTGGCAGGGCCACGGTCTTATTCGGTGGTGAAGTCGGCCATCATGGCCATGTCTTCGTGTTCGAGGTTGTGGCAGTGGAGCATGTAGGTGCCGGGGTAGTGGGTGAAGCGGGTGGTGATTTCGACGGCTTCGGCGGGGTGGAGGTCGATGGTGTCTTTCCAGCCGTGGTCGTGGGGTCCGGGGGGTCGGTGGTTGCGGGTGAGGACCTGGAAGGGGTCGAGGTGGAGGTGGACGGGGTGGTGGAAGTTGGTGGTGAAGCGCCAGATCTCGGTGTGGCCGAGTGGGGGGCGGGCCAGGGGGCGGCCGGGTTGGTAGGGGTGGCCGTTGATGGTCCAGCCGGTGGTGGAGCCGGTGAAGTGGAAGTCGCGGGTGTGGGTGGCGCGGGTGGGGTCGAGGCGGGGGACGTGGCTGAGGGTGGGGGGGATGGTGGTGTCGTCGTGGGGGGTGCCGGGGGTGAGGTCGAAGCGCATGATCTGGGTGGTGGTGCGGTGTCCGTAGTGGTTGGTCAGGCGTATCCGGGTGCCGGGTGGGTAGCGGGAGAAGTCGATGACGGTGTCGATGCGTTCGCCGGGGGCGATGTCGAGGGTGTCGTGGGGGCGGGGGGCGTCGAGCAGTCCGCCGTCGCTGCCGATCTGGACGAAGCCGCCGCCGCCTGGTGGTGGGGGGTCGAGCCGGAGTTGGTAGCGGCGGGCGTTGGAGGCGTTGAGGAAGCGCAGTCGGTAGCGCAGGCGCCGGGTCTGGTGGACGGGCCAGGGGGCGCCGTTGACCAGGATGACGTCGCCCAGGACGCCGTTCATGTAGGGGTCGGTGACGCCGGGGGTGCGCAGCTGGGGGTCGAGCCAGGGGTACTGGAATGATCCGTCGGCGGCGAACGAGCGGTCGGTGATCATGAGGGGGATGTCCCGGTCGCCGCGGGGCAGCGGCAGGCGTTCTTCCTCGTCGTCGTGGACGAGGTGGAATCCGGCCAGTCCCATCCAGACGGCCGCGCCGGTGTAGCTCATGCGGTGGTCGTGGTACCAGAGGGTCGCGGCGCGCTGGTCGAAGGGGTAGGTGTAGGTGCGGGTTCCCTCGGCGAGGTCCATCGGGGCGTGGCCCATGGAGCCGCCGTGCGGTCCGCCGCTCATCTCCTGGTGGACGCGGTGTGCGTCGTAGGAGCCGTCGGCGGGCAGGATCAGGGAGGTCGGGTAGCCGTCGCTGGCCGCCGGGGTGTGGCCGCCGTGCAGGTGGACCACGGCCGGCCGGTCGAGTTCGTTGCGGTGGCGTACCACGGTGCGGCGTCCCGAGCGGGAGACGAGGGTGGGGCCGGGGAAGGTGCCGCCGTAGGTCCATGCCGGGGTGCGCAGGCCGGGCAGGATCTCAAGGTCGGCGTGCTGCTGGGTGATGTCGTAGCTGTCGGTGGTGGCGCTGGTGGAGGTCGGCTGCAGCACCCGGGGGATCGGCAGGGGGGTGCGGAAGGGGGCCGGCAGTTCGGCCCGGCTGGCCAGTACCCGGCCGGGCCGGCCCTCGCGGAGGTAGTCGCCCAGCAGGGGCCAGCCGGCCGCGGTCAGGGCGCCGGCGCCCAGGGCCGTGCCGCCCGCGCCCAGCAGGGTGCGCCGCCTCATGGGGCCGGCTCCGGCGGTGCGGTGCGGTGCGGGGTGGCGGCGGCCGGGGTCCTGGCGGGCAGCGGGGTGGTCATCGCGCGCTGGAGCAGGAGTGCGACGGCGCAGGCGAGGAGGGTGCCGAGCAGGACGTGGGCGGCGACGCTGTGGGCCAGGCCGAGGGCGATCTGGCCCACCAGGGCCAGGAGGACGACCAGGGAGGCGGGCAGGACCGACCGGGGTCCTTTCGCGCGGTGTACGAGGAAGGCGGCGACGGCCATCAGGAGGGCGACCACGGTGATGACGCGGCCGAGTGTTCCGTGGAGCGCCAGCATGTCGAAATGGCCGCCGAGAAAGCCTCCGGCCAGGGCGGTCTGGGCGAGCATCAGTAGCGACTGGAACGCGGCGGTGACACGCAGGGCCAGCAGGGGCGGTCGTAAAGACATAGGGGTGATCCAAGCCGAACGCCCGGTGGCCTGCAACCGGGATCCGGCTTTTGTGCAAGGGAGTTGGGTGTTCTCCAGGCATTCTCGAGTTCGGCACGGTTTGGAGGGAGCCGGGGGCGGGACCGGGCCGGGCCGGGTGGTGTGGTGCGGGCCGCGGGGGTGCGCGCCGTTGGGTGCGGGAGGTGTGCCGGGGCCCGGCGGCCGCGGCCGCGTTGTGCGCGGGTGAGGCGGCGGCGGTGCCCGCCCGGGGGGAGATCCCCGGGCGGTGAAGGCGTGTTGCCGTTTCCGGGGCGGATCGCGGCTGAGGTGCTTTCTGGTCCGCCGGGGATCCGGCCGGCTGTTTTCCGGCCGCCGGTGAAGGGGGGTGTCGCCGTGCGGAAGGGATCCTTGCCGCGGGCGTCCGGCCCCTGTCCGGTATGCGTCCGGCCCCTGTCCGGTATGCGTCCGGCCCCTGTCCGGCACCTGTCCGGTCCGTGTCCGGGGGTGGGGGGTGTCCGGGGGTGCGGGGCGGTGGTGTGCGCCTTCCGGCCGGCGGGAGGTGTTTTCCGTCCGGCCCGGGGCGGGGGAGTTCCCGGTGGAGGGGGCGGGGGTCGTGCTCCGCGGCGCGGGAGGTGCGGGAGGTGGGGGTCTTGCCGGCCGGCGGGTCGGTGGTCGGTCTGTCCGGTGGGGGTTGTCGGGGCCGGTGCCCGTGCGGTGGTGCCGGCGGGGCCGTCGATCGGCCGGCCGTGCCCGCCGTGTCGGGCGCGCAGGTCGGGCGGAGGGGCGGTGGGGCTGTGGTGGTCCTCGTCGTGTGCCGCGGCGCGGTCGGGCCGGTCCGCCCGTCGCCGCGGATCGCCGTGCCGGGCGGGCGGGAGCGGTACCGCGGCGGGGACGTTTTGGTGTGCACCGGCCTCGCCGGCGGAGTTCGGGGGTGGGGCCGGTGCGGCCCGGCCCGGTGATGGCGGCGCGGGGCCGCTGTCCGCGGCGTTCCCGGCGTACGGGCCGGGGCCGGCGCCGAGGCGGGAGCGGGCCGGGGGCGCCGGGGGCTCCTGGCCCGGTGCGGGTGCGGGGGCCGGGGTGCGGGCGGTGTCCTTCGGCGGCGGCGCGGCGCGGCGCGGGGCGCGCCGGGATCCGGGGCGTCGCCGGACGGGCGGTGGCCGCCGTGGGAGCGGTGGCGCCCGCTGTGCGGGTTGTGCGGGCTGTGCTGGGGTGCCGCTCGTGTCATCGCGGCCGGCCGGGCCGTCCTGGTCGTTTGGGCGCTTTGTCACGCCGTGTGTGAGGTGGCCGTGTGCGAGGTGACGGCGGAGGAGGCTCGGTGGCGCCCCGCCGCGCCGTGCCTTCGGCCACGTGCCGTTGGGCGCGGGCGCGGGGGTCGTGGTGCTGAGGGGTCCGGGTGCAGGCTCGAACCCCACCCCACGCCATGCCACGTCATGTCGTCGGTGAGCCGTGCCGGAGGGTTCTCGGGTCCCGGCCGGGTGCCGGGGAGTCGGGGTCCTGCCGGCGTGTGTGCCCGGGGGGGATCATGCGCGGTGCGTGGCGGCGCGGGGCCGTCCCCGGCGGGGTGATGGCCGTCGCCGGGGGAGTGCGGGCGGCGTGGGGGCCGGGCCCGGGGGCGGGTGGTGCGGGGCCGTCTTCGGGGCGTGCGGGGGGGCCGGCGCCGTGAGGCGCGGGGGGCCGTGGGGCGGGGGCCGGGTGCGCGGCTTCCGGGGGTGTCGCGCGGTGGGGGCGGTGGGTTCGGCGGCGGCCGGGGTACGGGTGCGGGGGCCGGGCCGGTTGGCTCCCCGGCCCCCGCCCGTCCGCCCGTCCGGCCCGTCCGCCCGTCCGGCCCGTCCGCCCGCCTGTCCGGCCCGGCCTGTCCGCCCGCCTGTCCGGCCCGTCCGCCCTGTCCGCCCGCCCGTCCGGCCCGGCCTGTCCGCCTGTCCGCCTGTCCGGCCTGTCCGGCCCGTCCGGGCCGGCTGGTTTCCGGGCCGGCCGGCCGGGCGGGTTCGGGTGGGGTCAGCGGGCGATGACGAGGGTGGCGGGGGAGGCGGTGGGGTGGAAGGTGATGGTGGAGAAGCCGGCTTCGGTCAGCCAGGCGGTGTAGTCGGCGCGGCGCCAGGTGCCGCCCTGGTTGCTCTTGAGGAGCATTTCGGAGGCGAACAGCAGGGGGAAGGAGGGGCCGCTGCGGTCGTCCTCGACGATGTAGTCGCACACGACGAGGGCGCCGCCGGGTGTGAGGGTGTCGCGGAGGCGGGTGAAGACCGCCACGTTGTCCTTGGGGCCTTCCTGGTGGGCGATGTGGGAGTACACGGCCACGTCGTAGGCGGCGGTGTCGAGCGCGGTGGTGTGGAAGTCGCCGTCCAGGCAGGTGAACCGGTCGGCCAGGGCGTGCTGGGCGAGCAGCCGGCGGGCGATGGCGTTGATGGGGGCCCAGTCGAGCTGGGTGGCGCGGGCGGTGGGGTTGAGTCGGAGCCAGAGGGAGGAGAAGACGCCCGATCCGCCGCCGACGTCGAGGATCGAGAGGTGGTCGCGGCCGGCCAGGCCGAGGAGGTCGGCGGCGGTCGCCGCGGCGCTGACCGACAGGCCCGCGATGGCGGTGACGACGTTTTCCCAGTGGGGGTTGTCGGCCACTTCCACCATCGGGTTCGCCGGCGGGCCTCCGGTGCGGAACACCTCGAGCCGGCCGGTGAGTTTGTCCATCTCGGCGAGTTTGAGGCGGGCGAAGCCGCTGATGTCGGTGGGCTGTCCCTCGACGAGGTACAGCTCGGCTTCCGGGGTGTTGCGGTAGGTGCCCCGGTGGGTGTGGAGCAGGCCCAGGCCGACGAGTCCGTCGAGGAGGGTCTGCACCCCGCGTTCGGCCATGCCGGTCTTCGCGGCCAGTGCCCCGGGGGTGTCCAGTCCGTCGTGCAGGAGGGTGAACAGCGAGTGCTGCGCGGCCACCCCGAGCAGGCCGGTGGCCCAGTAGCCGCTGGCGATCTCCAGGATGCGGCCGGGGGAAGGCGGGTTGCCCGTCATGGTGTCCTTCTCCTCACAGGGATGCCGGCACGGCCTGCCGGCGCGGGTCCGCGGTGATCGCCGGCGCCTGTACGCGCCAGCTGCCGACGGCCATCTCGGCGGTGATGCCGGGGCCGAATCCGGCGATCACGCCGGTGGCGTGCGGGGTCATGGTGTCTTCCTCGAACAGTCGGCGCAGGGCGTCGAACACGACGGCGCTGGCGATGTTCCCGTACTGGGTGAGGGTCGCCGCGCTGTGGCGGAACATGTGGGCGTCGACGCCCAGGAACGTGCTCAGGTCGGCGAGGATGCGCGGGCCGCCGGCGTGGATGACGTAGAAGTCCAGGCCGGCGATGTCCAGGCCGTGGCCGGCGGCGAGGTCCCGCAGGACGGGGGCGAGCGGCTGCATCGTCCCGGGCACCCGGCGGTCCAGCTGGAAGTGGAAGCCGGTGGGCCGCACGGCGTAGGAGATCCAGTCCTCGGTGTGGGGGATGAGGTAGGAGGCGTTGCGTTCCAGTGACACCCCGGTGCCGCCGCTGCCGCGGACCACGGCGGCCGCCACCGCGTCGCCGAACAGCCCGTCGGACAGCAGTGAGCCGATGCTGTCGTCGTCGGGCTGGTAGCACAGCGAGCACAGTTCGCAGGAGACGATCAGGACGTTGCTGCGCGGGTAGGCGGTGCAGAAGTCGTGGGCCCGGTTGATCGCCGCGCCGCCGGCGGCGCAGCCCAGCTGGGCGATGGGGATCTGCCGGGTGTCGCTGCGAAAGCCCATGGTGTTGATCAGCCAGGCCGTCATCGAGGGCATCATGAACCCGGTGCAGGACACGAAGATGATCGCGTCGATGTCCCGGGCGGTCAGCGCGGCGTGGGCCAGGGCCTCTTCGACGACCTGGGGGCATCTCTTCTTGGCCTCGGCCTCGAAGGTGCGGTTGCGCTCCTCCAGTCCGGGATGGCGCAGGGTCTTCTCGATCGGCTGCACGATGTGCCGTTGGCGTACCCCGGTGTTCCGGATCAGCCGGAGCGCCAGGGGCAGCTGGGGCTTGCCGTGGTGGGTCTCTTCGGCGAACTTCAGGGTTTCTTCCATGGTGATGACGTGTTCCGGCACAGCCACCGACGGTTTGCATAGCGTTGGCATATCCGTGGAGTCCACCTTCTGAGGAGTCGGCTCACAGTTCGACACCTCCACACCCTGGTCCGTCGCGCTTGCGATCGGCTTGGCGCGGGCTTGGACCCCGCCGCACCGCCGCCGCACCGCACCGGCGGCGGACCGCACCGCCGCACCGGCGATAGACGCACCGGCGTGCCGGCGGCGGGAGCCGCGGGGGGGCCGGTCGCTATCGGCCCCGGCGTGCGACGATCTCCTCCAGCATCCGCCGCAGCGCCTCGATCCCGTCCCGGCCGAAGTGCCGGGCCCACATCCTCTCCATGTCCCCCAGGATCCGGGCGGCGGCCAGCTGGCCGGCCCGGCCCCGCTCGGTCAGCGCGATCAGCTTGGCCCGCCGGTCGCCCGGGTCGGCTCGGCGCTCCACGTAGCCGAACCGCTCGAGCTCGCCGACGACTTCGGCGATGGCCTGCTTGCTGAACCCGGAGCGTGCCGCGAGCTCGGTGAGCCGGGTACCGTCCGGGTCGACGAACCGGAAGACCGAGCCGTGCCGGAACCGGATCCCCTCGAAGCCCTCCTCGTGCAGCTGCCGGTGGAGCTGGTCGATGGTGAGGTCCTTGGCCTGCGCGAGCAGCGTGGGCAGCGGCACCCGGCGCTCGCCGGGCTGGTGCGGTGGTGCGGTCATCTCGGGCCGCCTTTCTGCCACAGCCAAGTCGTCAGGGGGCTTGACTAAAAAGTAGTACGGTTGCTTGACTAATGCTAGCGGCACCGGTGATCCGGCCGCGAGAGACCGCAGGGCACCGGTTGGGAAGGGAAGCGTCATGAGCACTTCGGACCAGGACAACCACGAGGCCACCGCCTTCGACGAGGCCGTCGAAGCCTTAGGCCGGCGGGTGGCGGGGCCGGTGCTGACCCCCGGCGACGAGCGCTACGACGCCGAGCGCGCCGGGAACCAGACCGCGCGGGCGCACCGGCCCGCGCTCCTGGTGGGCGCGACCGGCCCCGCCGACGTGCAGCAGGCGGTGAAGTTCGCCGCCCTGCACGGTCTCGCGGTGGCGGTGCAGGGCACCGGACACGCGCTGGCGGCCGTCGCCGCCGAGGGCGGCGTCCTGATCAACACCTCCCGGATGACCGGCGTCCGGGTGGACGCCGAGGCCCGCACCGCGTGGGTGGCCGCCGGGGTGCGCTGGGAGCAGGTGATCCACGAGGCGGCGCCCGCCGGGCTGACCCCGCTGGCCGGCTCGGCCCCCGGGGTCGGCGTGGTGTCCTACACCCTGGGCGGCGGCCTCGGACTGCTCTCGCGGCGGTACGGATACGCCGCCGACCACGTGCGCAGCCTCGACGTCGTCACGGCCGACGGGCGGCTGCGGCAGGTCACGGCGACCTGCGACCCGGACCTGTTCTGGGCGCTGCGCGGCGGCCGGGACAACTTCGGCGTGGTCACCGGGATCGAGATCGACCTCATGCCGGTCCCCACCCTCTACGGCGGCGGCCTGTTCTTCGACTTCACCGCCGCCCGCGAGGTCCTGGACACCTATGTGCGCTGGTCGGCCGGCCTGCCCGAGGAGATGACCTCCTCCGTCGCGGTGATCTCCTTCCCCGACGCGCCGGTGCTCCCGCCGCCGCTGCGCGGCCGCCACGTCGTCCACGTCCGCATCGCCTACGCGGCGGACGACCTGGGCGCCGGCAAGGACCTGGTGGCCCCGCTGCGGGCACTGGGCCCCTTCAACGACACCGTCCGTGAACTGCCCTGCACCGAGGTCGGCACGATCCACAACGACCCGCCCGTGCCGGGCACCTTCGAGTCGGCCACCACCCTGCTGGGCGAGCTCGGCACCGACGCGGTGGCGGCCGTCCTGGACCTGGTCGGACCGCACGCGCCGGTGCCGCACGTCGTCGAACTGCGCCACCTCGGCGGCGCTCTGGCCCGCCCGGCCGGCGTCGCCAACGCGGTCGGCAACCGCGACGCCCACTACCTGCTGAACGTCGTCTCGCGCCTGGAGCGCGCCGAGCTCACCGACATCCAGCCCGCGCACGAGCGCCTCCTTGAGGCGCTCGCGCCCTGGAGCACCGGGGGCAGGGCCCTGACCTTCCTCAACGGCGCGCGGGACACCGAGCACGTGCGCTCCGCCTACGACCCCGAGGACTACCGGCGCCTGACCGAGATCAAGGCCGCCTACGACCCGCACAACATCTTCCGGCTCAACCACAACATCCCGCCGGCCACCCCCTGACCGAGACCGGCCGCCCCCGGGGGAAGCCGGCCGCCCCCGGGGGAAGCCGGCCGCCCCGGGGGAAGGCCGGCCGGCCCCGTGAGGCAGCCGGCCGCCAGGGGCACGCGGGGCACCGCGGGGCCGGCCGGCCCGGAAAGGGGCGTCAGCGCTTCTCCGGGCCGAGGTGCACGGGCAGGGTCGTGACGGAGTTGGAGAAGATCGAGGGGACCGCGGACAGCTCGGCGGGATCCACCGCGAGCCGCAGCTCGGGGTAGCGGGCGAACAGCGGGGGCAGCGCGGCCATCGCCTCGAAGCGGGCCAGGGCGGGCCCGATGCACACGTGCGGCCCGCTGCCGAACGCCAGGTGCCGCTTGACCGGCCGCGTGATGTCGAACCGGCCGGCACTCTCGCCGTACTGCCCGGGGTCACGGTTGACGCCGCTCCAGGGCGCCAGGATGGCGTCCCCCTTGGGAATGGTGACACCGGCCACCGTGATGTCCTCGGTCGGGAACCGGGCCGGGAAGTTGCCCACCGGGGAGTCCCAGCGCAAGGTCTCCTCGACCACCTCGCCCCACCCCGCGCCGCCGCCGCCCTGGACCATCGCCAGCTGCTCCGGGTGGGTCAGCAGGGCGCGCGTGGCGTTGACGATCAGACTGATCGAGGTCTCGTGCCCGGCACCGATCAGCGTCCACAGCGTGTCCTCGAGCTCCTCGTCGGTGAACGCCTCACCGTCCTCACCGCCGTCGGCGAGCAGCGCGCTGGTCAGGTCGTCCGCCGGCTCGGCGCGCCGCATGGCGAACAGCCGCCGGAACAGCTCGTGCCGCTCCGCCTGGGCGGCGAGGAACTGCTCGGCGGTCGTGTCGGCGCGTATGACGGTGTCGATGAGCGCGCGGAACCGCGACCACCACGCCTCGGGCACGCCGATGAGTTCGCAGATCACCTGCATGGGAAACGGGTAGGCGTAGTGCCGCCGCAGATCGACCGTGCCGTCCGCCGCCGCCCGGCGGGGCAGGTCGTCCAGCATGGTGGCGACGATCTGGTCGATGCGCGGCCCCATCCGCTCGACCCGGGCCCGGGTGAAGGCACGGGTCAGCGGGCGGCGCAGCCGCCGGTGCTCCGCGCCGTCACGGGCCATCAGGTTGTTCAGCCGGATCATGCCGAGCAGCGGCCAGTCGTCCGGGATCTCACCGCGGCGCAGGGCCTCCCAGGTGCGCCAGTCCCGCCCCACCCGCGGATCGGCGGTGAGTTCGGCGAGCAGCGCGTAGTCGGTGACCACCCACATGCGCACGCCACCGGGCAGCACGGCGCGCACGACCGGGCCGAGGTCACGCATCGCAGCCGCCTCGCCGTGGCGGTCGACGCCCGAGGGGTCGATGGGAAAGAGCGGGGGCACAGCGGTCTCACTGAGCGTCGTGTCGGTCATGGTGACGTTCCTCCTGGCTGACTCGAGGCCCGGTCCCGGCCCGCTGGAGCCCGGATCGCGGCCGACTTGAGCGCGGGACGAGAAGGGCACCAGAGTTGACTTGACAACGACTAACCACCCACCACAACGCGCAGGTCACTGCCCCCGCGGCAGCCGCCGCCGGCGGCTCGACCGGTATGCGACGACGCGTTGCTAGCCTCCTGCAGCCGTCCGGTGCGCCACCGGACGCGCGACGAGACCAGCGATGGGGGAGTGTCGGCCATGAACGCACCGAGCGCACCGGGCACACCGGGCACACCGATGAAGAACGGCACCGGCGGGCAGCCGGCCACGTCGCGCGAACTGAGCCCGGGCGAACGCTGGTACTGGATCATCGACCAGCTCTCCACGCTCAACGTCTGCGCCCGCGTCCGGATCGAGGGAGAACTCTCCGCCCGGGCGCTGCGCACCGCACTGGGCGCGCTGCAGGACCGCCACCCGCAGCTGCGCACGGCCATAGCCGGCCCCGCACCGCAGCGGCCGGGCGACGGGCCGCGGTTCGTGCCGAGCGACCTGCCGATCCCGCTGCGCGAGGTCCGCCTGACCGGATCCGAGGACGCGCGCTGGGTGAGCGAGGTGGACGGCCACGAGCTGGCCGTCCCCCTGGACTGGGGGTCGGGCCCGCTGGCCCGCGCCGTCCTCATCAGCGGGCCGGGACAGGTCCACGACCTCGTCCTGACCGTGCCGCACTGCATCGCGGACGGCACGACCGCCCTGTCCCTGCTGCGCCAGTGGGTGGGGCTTGCCGCGGCCCCGCCGCCGCCCGCCCCGGCCGCCGTGGCACCCGGCCCCGTCCCGGAGCCGTTCGAAGCCCTCTTCCCGGAGCGCTTCCGGGTGGGAGCGCCCGCACCGTCCGACGGGCCGGCACCCGACGGGCCGGTGTCCGGCGACCTGGCCGCGGACGAGGTGGGCCGGCTGCGGCCGGAGCGGTTCGTGCCCTTCGGCCGGCGGCGCACCCGGATGCTGCACCGTTTCGTCGAGGGCGACGTGCTGGAAGGGCTCACGCTGGCGTGCAAGCGCGAAGGGGCCACGCTGCACGGTGTGCTGGCCGCGGCGGTGGCCCGTGCGGTGGCCCGCGACGCGAAGGCCGCACCGAACGCGCCCTTCGCGGTCGGCTCCCCCCTCACCCTGCGCGAGGAGCTGCGGCGTCCGGTCTCCGAGGACGAGGTCGGCTGCTTCGTGTCGGCACTGCACTCGGTGGTGCGCTACCGGCCCGACGACCTGTGGCCGATGGCCCGGTTCATCAAGGACGACCTCACCGCGCGCAAGAACCTCGGCGAACAGTACGAGGTGTTCCACCTGCTCGCCGCCCAGGGACCGGCCGGCGTCGCCGACAGCGAGCCCTTCGTCGGGCACTTCGAGGAACACGGACCCTTCAACTTCTTCGTGTCCAACATCGGGCGCTTCGAGTTCCCCACCGAACTCGGCGCCTGGCGGCTGTCCGGGGCCCAGTTCGTGGGCGGGATCTCGGTGGTCGGCTACTTCGGATCCTCGGTGACCACCAGCCAGGGCCGGCTCTCGTGGAACTTCACCTACATCGACGGGGCCGTCTCCCCCGAGCGCGCCGAGCGCCTCGCCGACGACAGCGTCGCCCAGGTGATCGCGGCGGGCCGCTAGCACCCCGGCGGACCGGCCGCCGGCACCCCGGCGGACCGGCCGCCGGCAGCACGACGAGCCGGCCGCGGCCACCGGGGGAGTGAACCCGGTGGCCGCGGCCGGCTGCTGTGGCGCGTCAGCCGAGCTTGAGGGCCAGCTGGACTCCCTGGTGCACCGGGAGGGTGAGGGAGAGGTAGCCGTGGGCCGGGTCGTCGAGGTAGGTACGGAACTCCTCGTACACCCCGCGGCCGATGTCCAGGTCGACGTCGTCGACCACCACCAGGGCGCCCGGCCGCAGCCGGGGCTCCACGACCTGGAGGATGGGCAGCCGCAGGTCGAGCCACCCGTCGAGCAGCAGCAGATCGACCGGCCCGGGCAGCTCCCGCAGCGTCTCGCGGGCGTCCCCGAGCCGCAGGTCGACGAGATCACCCAGCCCGGCGGCGGCGAAGTTCTCCGCCGCCCGCCGGGCCTTGTCCTGCTGCAGCTCGGTGGTGATCACCCGGCCGCCGCCGTTGTCGCGCACCGCGGCCGCCAGATAGAGCGTCGAGATCCCGAAGGAGGTGCCGAACTCGACGACGGTGCGTGCCTTGACGGCCCGGGTGAGCAGGTAGAGCAGCCGCCCGCCCTCCCGGGACACCGACATGATGATGTCCTTGGTGCGTTCGGCCAGTTCGGCGGCGCTCATCCCGACGGGAAAGTCACCGCCCAGATCCACCCCGGCCGCCGCCCACTCGGCCGCCAGGTCCTGCTGGTCCTCGGCTGCCAGCAGCCGGTTCAGGGTCGATGCGACAGCGTCCGACTCCAACGTCGAAGACATGGGCACAGTGCTCCTTGGTCCAAGGGCCGCGGCACGCGCCGGGCCACCGCTTCAGGGGATCAGGACGGTCTTGCCGGACAGCTTCTGGGCGGCGAGCTCCTCGTGCACGGCGCGCAGCTCGGCCAGCGGACGGCGCTGGGCCACATGGATCCTCAGCTCCCCGGCGTCCACCCGGGCGACCAGCTCGGCGAGCTGCCTCGCGTCGCTGCGCCCGAAGACCTGCAGGTTGCGCACCCCGCGCCCGGTGTGCGTCAGGCCCGGGGGAACGGTGTTGGCGAACGCACCGCCGTCCACGACCAGATCCACCAGCCGCGCCAGCTCCGCCGGGGCGAGGAACACCAGGTTCAGCACCACGTCGAACCGCTCGCCGGCCACCGCCTCGTGCAGCGGAGTGAGGGTGTAGTCGATGATCCGTCCGGCCCCGTAGGAGCGCACCCGCTCCCGGCTGCCCGCGCCGGCGGTCGCGGTCACCGACGCACCGGCCTGCGCCGCGAGCTGGACGGCGTACCCGCCCACCGCACCGCCGGCGCCGTTGATGAGAATGCTCTGGCCCGCGCTCAGCCCGACGTGGTCGAACAGCGCCTGCCAGGCGGTCAGCACGACGGACGGCAGCGCCGCGGCATCGGACAGCTCCCCGGTGCGCGGAGCGGCCGCCAGCGCCTTCGCGGGCGCCACGGCGTACTCGGCGGCGGCGCCGGGCCCGTCGATCGGCAGCCACGCCACCACCGCGTCGCCCACACCCCAGCCGCTCACCCCCTCGCCGACCTCGGTGACGACCCCCGCGACGTCGTAGCACGGCACGTGCGGCAGAGCCAGGTCGAACACCTCCCGGACGTATCCCGCACGCAGCGAGGCGTCGACGGGGTTCACCGCCGCGCCGGCGACCTTCAGCACGACCTGGCCCGCACCGGCCCGCGGACGGTCCGCCTCCTCGTGCACCACCACATCGACGTCGCCGTAGGAATGGAAACGCACTGCCTTCATGATCAGCCTCTCTTCGTCATTGCCGTGAATTCGTCATCGCCGTGAAATCGAGCAGCTCGCCGGCGGCGCCCCCCGGGACGGCCCGGCCCTTTTTCCGAACCCGCCCGAAGAACCCCCGAAAAACCCCTGGAAGAAACCCCCGAAGAAAACCCCGGAAGAAAGCCCCGGGAACGCCGTGCGAGCCGGACACCCCGGGGGCAGAGAGGTGCCCAGGCGCCCGGAACACGCGTGCCGCTTCACCCCGGGCGCTCACCGGATCGCCGAGCCCCCTTCAGTTATTAGCATCCGCACCACGGCGCCGACCAGATGAATCAGCGTCACCCGAGCGCCCTTCGAGGAGCGCTCAAGCAGGTTTCGAACCGGTGTCCGTAGCGTCGGCCAACGATCCCTGATATCCGGGGTGGCAGCGGGCGGCAAGGCGCTTTCGGGCCTGCGCCGTTGTGCAGAACCCGGTACACGGCTATCCGGAAGGGCTCATCATGACGAACACGATGCGCGTCACGACCTCACGGCGTCCGGGCCCGGTACGGTGACCGAGACACCGTGCACGGGCGGGCGGTCCGGCCGCCGGGCCCTGGCGCAGTTCCATGCGCTGGGACCGGTGGAGGCCTCGGTGTCGGGCCGGATGGTGGATCTGGGGGCACCCAAGCAGCGCACGCTCCTGGCCCTGCTGGTGAGCCAGGCCGGCCGGCCGGTGACGACGGACGTCATTCTCGAGGCCCTGTGGGAGGGACATCCGCCGCCGTCGGCGATGACGTCGCTGCAGGCGTACGTCGCCAAACTGCGCAAGGTCCTGGAACCGGGCCGTGCGCCCCGCACCCGGGCGACGGTCCTGCGCACCTGCGCCCGGGGCTACGTGCTGGACGCGGGGGCCGTCGAGGTCGACGTGCACCGGTTCGTCGCGCACGCCGAGGCGGGCCGGCAGGCACGGGACCGCGCCGACCCGCGGCAGGCGCTGCACGAGTTCGACGCGGGGCTCGCGCTGTGGCGGGGGCAGCCCTTCGCGGAGGTGAGCGGTGTCCCGTGCGTCGTGCCGGAGGTGGTACGGCTCGAGGAAGTACGGCTGTCGGTCGTCGAGATGCGGTGCGCGGCGCTGCTGGCGCTGGGGGCCCACGAAGTGGCCGTGGCCGAACTGAGGGCCTTCGTCCGGGCCAACCCGCTGCGCGAGTACGGCTGCGAGCTGCTGAGCCTGGCCCTGTACCGGGCGGGCCGGCAGGCCGACGCGCTGGAGGCGCTCCGGACCATCCAGGCCAGCCTGTCCGAGGAGCTGGGCGTCGATCCCACCCCGCGGCTGCAGCACCTGCGGCAGCAGATCCTGCACCAGGACGGGGCTCTTGACTGGCAGCCGGCCCCGGCCCCGGCTCTTCCGGCGCGGCCGGCCCCCGCCGGGGCGGGGGACCGGCCGGCGGCGCACCCGGCCGCCCCCGCACCGCCGGCCGGCGGCGCCGCCGTGGATGACACCGCCCTGGACGTCTTCGTCGGCCGGGAGGCGGCGGTGCGGCAGCTGACCGAGGCACTGGCCGCGGCGGAGGCCGGCCGGGGGCAGGTGGTGATGGTGTCCGGGGAACCGGGCGCCGGAAAGACCAGCCTGCTGCGGCGGTTCGCCGAACGGTCGGGCGTGCCGGTGCTGTGGGGCACCTGCGCCGAGCACCTCGGCGCACCGCCGCTCGCGCCGTGGGAGCAGGTGCTGCGGGCGGCCGACGCCGCCTTCCCGCACCGCCCGGCACCGGGGCCGGCGGCCGAGCTGCTGCACGCCGCCGCCCGCCGGCCGGCCCCCGGCACGGACCCGGCCCCCGGCACCCGGGCGCCCGGCACCCCGGCGGCGCCCGGCACCCCGGCGGCGCCCGGCCCGCCGGCGGGGGGCGGTCCGCGGCTGTTCGACGCCGTCGGCCGGCACCTGACCGCCCTGTCCCGGGCCGGAGCGCTGGTGGTGATGCTCGACCACGTGCACCGGGCCGACCCGGCCTCCCTGCGGATGCTGGTCCACCTGGCGCGATCGGTGCCCCGCAGCCGGCTCCTGCTGATCGCCTCCTACCGCTCGGACCAGGCGCCGGCCCTGGCCGGCACCCTGGCGGCGCTGTCCGGTGCCGGGCCGGCGCGGATGGAGCTGGCGGGGCTGACCCCCCGCGACACCCGCGTCCTGGCCGGCGCCCTCACCGGCAGCGAGGTCAGCAGACGCACGGCCGAAGGGCTGTGCGCCAGATCCGGGGGCAACCCCGCCCTGCTGCGCGAAATGATCAAACTGCTGGCGGGCGGGCAGCGCCCGGACCCCTCGCACACGGCGCCGGTCGCGGCCCCCTGCCGCGAGGCGGTGCTGCACCGCGTCGAACGGCTGCCCCGACCCGCGGCCGAGCTGCTCGCCGTGGCCGCCGTCGCCGGCCGGCACTTCGACGTCGAGGTGGTCGCCGACGTGGCGTCGATCGAGATCGACACGGCGCTCGCGGTCCTCGACAGCGCGATCGCGGCGGGCCTGATCGACGAGGACGGACAACGGCTCGGCTGGTTCCGCTTCACCGACGCCCTGGTGGCCAAGGCCCTGTACGAGACCACCGGACGGATGCGCCGGGGCCGTCTGCACCTGCGGATCGAAGCGGCGGCCGGCCGTGCCTGGGCGGCCGGCCCGCCGGCCGGCCGGCCGGCCCCCGCCGCGAGCGCCCCTGGCACATGACCCCGCAAGGCCCCGGGCCGGCCGGCCCCGCACCGCGGGCGACGGCCACCGGCGCCCCACCGGCCGGCCACCGGCGGGCGGGGCGCCGGGCAACGGGCGCCCCAAGCCGGCGACAACCCGCCGAAAAGCTCCAGCCAAGTCGCAGGGCCGATGCTGAGGCGATCCCGCCGCGACAGGGCGCCGACTTCGCGTGACTCGAAGGGAAAGTTCCATGACCGCACACGCCACCCTCGCCCGTTTCCGCGAGTACATGGTGGGACCCGCACGGTTCATGAACCTGCTGTCCTGCTTCGAACTCGGCCTCATCGACGCGCTGCGGGACACCCCCGGCATGACCGCGGCCGAGCTCGGCGCCGCCGTCGGGGCCAAGCCGGACGCGGTGCAGCAGCTTTTGCACCTGCCGGTCAAGGAGGGCTTCGTCGCCCACGACGAGACGTCCGGCGGGTACGCGCTCGACGCCCTCGCCGACGTGCCCGACGCCGACCTGCACCGGGTCCTGGCCTTCATGGGCAAGATCAAGGCCACCACGCTCCGGCAGCTGTACTACCTCACCGACAGCGTGCGCAGCGGCACCGTCGTCGGGCTGAAGGAACTCTACGGATTCGAGGGGGACCTGTACGGCGCGATGGCCGTCCACCCCGATCTGCGCGAGCCCTGGTCGCGGCTGATGGACTCGGTCACCGACCGCATCGACCCCTGGTTCTTCGACCACATCGACATCCCGGCCGGCGCGCAGGTGCTCGACCTGGCCGGACACACCGGTCTCGGCGCGATCCACACCCACAAGTTCAAGGGCTCGCCCGGACTACGGGTGACCACCTTCGACCTGCCGGACAAGCGCGAGGACTGCCTGCGCAACTTCCGGGAGCACGGCGTGGAGGGCACGTCGTCGTTCATCGGCGGAGACGTCTTCCAGGGCGTCCCCGAGGGATTCGACGTCGTCCTGATCAAGCACTTCCTGAACATGTTCGACAAGGACGACGTGCTCAGGATCCTCAACGGCGTCCACGCCTCGCTCCGGCCGGGCGGACAGGTCCACATCCTGGTGCCGATCTACGCCGAGGACATCAAGGAATCCTGGAGCGTCGACTACTACCCGTCCTTCTTCCTCGGCTGCGCCACCGGCCAGGGCGGCCCGCAGAAACTGTCGACGTTCCGCGGCTGGCTCCAGCAGGCGGGCTTCACGGTCACCCGGGAGATCTCCCAGGACCCCGCCCACCTGCCGCCGGACGCCCTGCCGCTGCAGGGCATCCTGACCGCGACGAAGAACGCCTGACCACTGGCTTCGGGCCTGTTGGTGCCCACAACCCCAGGGAGCGTTGTGTCCCGTCGTCTGTTCACCTCGGAGTCCGTCACCGAGGGACACCCCGACAAGATCGCCGACCAGATCAGCGACACCGTCCTCGACGCGCTGCTGCGCCAGGACCCGACCGCGCGCGTCGCCGTCGAGACGCTGATCACCACCGGCCTGGTGCACGTCGCCGGCGAGGTGACCACCACGGCGTGGGCGGACATCCCGGCCCTCGTCCGCAACAAGATCCTCGAGATCGGCTACGACTCCTCCAAGAAGGGCTTCGACGGCGCCTCCTGCGGCGTGTCGGTGTCCCTCGGCGCCCAGTCCCCGGACATCGCCCAGGGCGTCGACACCGCCTACGAAAAACGCGTCGAAAGCACCTTCCACGGGAACGGGGACGACGACGAGCTGGACCGCCAGGGCGCCGGCGACCAGGGCCTGATGTTCGGCTACGCCTGCGACGAGACGCCCGAGCTGATGCCGCTGCCGATCCACCTCGCGCACCGGCTGTCCCGCCGGCTGACCGAGGTCCGCAGATGCGGCACCATCCCCTACCTGCGGCCCGACGGCAAGACCCAGGTCACCATCGAGTACGACGGCGACAAGGCCGTGCGCCTGGACACGGTGGTGGTCT
>NZ_JBHXRW010000093.1:0-18779 GCF_042716635.1 Streptomyces sp. NPDC058664
TCTCACACAACTAATAAATGTTTGTGTTGGGGGTTGTTTTGTTTTTTTCCCCCCCCGGGGGGCGGCGGCGGGGGGGGGGGGGGGGGGGCCCCCCCCCCCCCCCCGCCGCTCGCACGGTCCTGGCGGGCCTACCAGGCGACGGGCAGCCGGAGGATCCCCTGCACCGAGCCGCCGGGCTTCGCGCCGAGCCCCTCCACGGGTTCGGCGAGACGCAGCCCCGGGAGGCGTACGGCCAGTTCGTACAGGGCGATCTCCAGCTCGGCGCGGGCCAGGTTCTGCCCGATGCACTGGTGGATGCCGTATCCGAAGGCGAGGTGGCCGCGGGCGCCGCGCCCGAGGTCGAGGGTGTCGGGGTCGGGGAAGACCTCCGGCGCACGGTTGGCGGCGGCGTTCGGCAGGTAGACCGCGTCGCCCTCCCGGATCACGTATCCCGCGATCTCGATGTCGGCGGCGGCGACGCGCTGGAGCTCGTCGGCGACGGACAGGAACCGCAGCAGCTCCTCGACGGCGTCGCCCACGGCGCGCTCGTCGGCGCGGAGCCGGTCGAGCTGCTCGGGGTGCTCGAGCAGGGTGAGGATGCTCAGCGCGATCATGTTGGCGGTGGTCTCGTGGCCGGCGACAAGGAGGAACATGGCGATGGAGGCCACTTCCTCCCGGCTCAGCTCACCGGTCCTGAGCCGGTCGGTGACGAGTTCGCCCAGCAGCCCGTCGCCGGGCTCGTCCGAGCGCCCTTCGATCAGCTCGTCGAAGTACCGGACGAGAGCCCCGCCGGCCTCGGCCGCCTCCTCGGCGGTGCTGGTGGCGAGGAGCATCCGCCGGGTCTGTTCCTCGAAGAACTCGTGGTCCGAGTACGGGACTCCGAGGAGTTCGCAGATGACGGTGGACGGCACCGGGAGCGCGAACTCCGGGACGAGGTCGGCCTCCCGGCGCCCGGAGGCGAGCAGCCCCTCGATCCGGTCCACGACGGTCCGACGGATCGCCGGGCGCAGCGAGTTGACGCGCCTCACGGTGAAGCTCGGGATGAGCATGCGGCGTTGGACGTCGTGCTCGGGCGGGTCCGTCCCGACGAGCGCGACGAGCTTGGCGGCGGCCATCCGGGGCACGAGGACGGGGAAGTCCGGCCGGGACCGGTCCGAGGACAACCGCGGATCGACGAGCAGCCTCCGGGTCTCGGCATACCCGGTGACGGCCCAGGCGGTACGCCCGTCGTACAGCCGGACCCGGGCGAGCGGCCCGTTCTGACGGAGCTCGTCGTAGCCGGCGGGCGGATGGTACGGGCACTGGCGTGACATGGGGAACGCGGGCAGCATGGGGCCCCCTGTTTTCGGGACGGCGGACGTCCGAGCGCCCGCGAGGACGCGCCATCCTCCACGTCCCCGTTAAAGCCCCCCTAAAGGGAATCGCGATTGTGGTGGGGGCGAGGAGCCGGGCGTACGGCTGGCCGAACCCGTGGTCGCGGGTGACCATGAGTACGGGGCTCGAACGGAGGCCGGCGCAGACCTGGGAGGCACCCGTGGCGCACACCGGCACCACCACCGATGTCCTGATCGTGGGCGCGGGACCGGTCGGTCTGAGCGCGGCCGGGGAGCTCCGCCGCCACGGCGTGCGCTGCCGGCTCGTCGACCGGCTGCCGGCCCGGCTGCCGTACGCCAAGGCGGTCGGGATCCAGCCGCGCACCCTGGAGCTGTGGGACCGGATGGGTCTGGTCCGCGCCGTGCTCGAGGCCGCCGTCCCGATGCGCGGCCAACTGACCTACGTCAACGGCCGTGAGGTGGCGCGGACCGAGCTCGAACTGCCTCCCGAGGTGCCGTACGGGTTCGCCGCGCTGCCGCAGTACGAGACCGAGCGCCTCCTGGAGGAGTACGCCGCCGGGCTGGGGACGGTCGTCGAACGCGGCACCGAACTGGTCGCGTTCGACCAGGACCCGGACGGTGTGACCGCGCGTCTGCGCACCGCGTCGGGGGCCGCCGAGGAGCTGCGGGTCCGCTATCTGATCGGCTGTGACGGCGCGCACAGCGTCGTCCGCAAGACGCTGGGCCTCTCGTACGAGGGCGGTGCGTTCCCTGAGGCGTACATGCTCGGAGACGTGGTGGCCGAGACCGACTGGGACGTGCCTGCCGGGTACGCCCTCCGCTCGGAGCACCGTGCCGCCGACGGTTCGACCGACGACGTGCTGGTCTGTGTCCCGCTGCCGGGAGCGGGACGCTACCGGATGTCGATGAGGGTCCCGCCCGACCTGGCCGGCCCGGCGGGGAGCGGGGAGGTCCCGGGCGGTGTGGAGCACGGTCTCGCGGGCGGGGACGGCCCTGACCTGTCCCGCCTCCAGGCCGTCGTCGACCGGCTGGCTCCGCGCCCCACCCGTCTCTCGGGGCTTCGCTGGTCCTCGGTCTTCCGCATCAGCCACCGGATCGCCGGCCGTTACGGCGTGGGGCGGGTCTTCGTCGCGGGCGACGCGGCCCACATCCATCCGCCCACCGGCGCGCAGGGCATGAACACCGGTGTCCAGGACGCCGTCAACCTGGGCTGGAAGCTCGCCCTCGTGGTGCGCGGCGAGGCCGGGCCCGCGCTGCTCGCCAGTTACGACGCGGAGCGCCGCCCGGTGGGCGAGGAGGTCGTCGGCCGTACCGTCCGGCATTCCAGGCAGGGCATCGAGAACGACCCCGACGACCGGCGGACCCTGCTCCTCCGCGAGGCCCAGCTCCTCGTCGGCTACCGGGACGGCCCGCTCTCCGGTGTCCCGTACGGCCCGCCCGACGCGCCGCAGCCCGGTGACCGGGCCCCGGACTGCACCGGTCTGACCACACCGATCGCCACCCATCCGCTGCGCCTGCTCGACGTCCTGCGCGGGCGCCCGGGGCACGTCGTCCTGCTGTACGGGGCCGATGCCGCCGCACTGGCCGGGGCGGCGGCGGACGCGGCGCGGGCCTGCGACGGCCTGTCGGATCCCTTCACCGTCCTCGCGGTGCTGCCCCGGGAAGCCGGCGGGCCCGCGCGGGCCGCTCTCCCGTCCGCCGGCGTTCCGGCGTACCGGGACGCCGCCGGGGAGTTCGAGCGGCTCTATCTCCCCGGCGGCGCCACCGGCTTCGTCGTACGCCCTGACGGGCAGCTCGCCGCCCGGTTCCCGCTCGGCGGCACCACGGCGGCCCTGTCCGGCTGCCTCAGGGCGCTGTCCGCGCGGCTACGGGACCCAGTGGTTGCCTGAGGCCGTGATCATGACCTGGAGCTGGATGCTCGCGGAGAAGTAGCTGCTGGTGTCGATCGGGGTGGCCAGCATCTTGTTCCAGAGGGCGTCGAGCCAGGCCTGGCTGCCGGGGTCGGTCATCGCCGCCACCGCGAAGGGGGCGAAGAAGGCGGCCTCGCTGCCCGAGGAGATCTGGGTGCCGTTGAGCTTGTAGCCGATGGCGATCTTGTTCGGGTCTCCGCCCGTCTTCGTCTTGATCCAGCTGTTCAGCTTCCGGGCGGCAGCGAGCGAGGTGGCGTCCCCGCTGGTCACGGCGTCGTCGGCGATGCGCCACGGGGTGCGGCAGGCGTTCCACCAGTACGCGCCGTCGTTGACGTCCTCCAGGACCTTGCCCGGGGCGGGCCTGGGCGTGGTGTTGGTGTCGACGACGAAGTCGGGGAGGAGTCCGGTGCCGGAGGCGTAGGTCGACTGGAGCCGGGAGATCTGGGTCTGGTGCGCGGTGCGCACGGCGTCCCAGGTGGTGTCCCCGGAGGCCGTACGGAAGGCGCGGAAGTGGTCGACCATCCAGTCCGAGGTGCGGGAGATGTAGTAGTACTGGTCGCCGGAGCTGCTCCAGTCGCCGAGCTTCAGGAGCCTGGTCGTCGGGTTGAGCTCGTCCTTCTTGATCGCGGCGATGTGCTTGAGCGCGAGGTCCTTGTAGTTGTAGGTGCCGGTGCTGCCCCACTGCTTGTCGGCGAGGAGCAGGCCGTAGGCCACGTCCATGTCGCCGTCGGTGGCGCCGTCACCGCCGTTGACACTCTTGCAGGAGACGTCCTGTTCGGCGGCGAGCAGGTTCGGGTTGATGGAGGAGGGGTGGTCGATCTTCCACTTGACGAGGCCGTCGAAGATCTTCTTGGCGTCGGGGTCGGCGCCGGCCATGGTGGCGGTGACGACCATGCCGTAGCCCTGCGCCTCGGCGACGTACGGGTGGTCGGCGTCGGGGGAGATGACCTGGTACCAGCCGTTGCCGCAGTTCTGCCGGACGAAGGCGGCCTTCCACCTGTTGTAGTAGTCGACGACCTTCTGGTCGATCACGGCCTGGGAGCCGGAGGGCCTGAGCGTCCCGGCGGCGTAGGGCCTGAGGTGGCTGCCGAAGGGGACGGCCGTCCCGCCGCCGCCTCCGCCGCCGGTGGGCGCGCCGTACACCTCGAACTCCCAGAGGGAGTAGCCGTACGGCGTGCCGCGCCCGGTGCCGTACATCCGGACGTAGCGGCCGCTGCCGGAGACCGTCAGATCGTCGGTCGCGCCGTCGCCGGCGGTGGTGGAGTAGACGTCGCTCCAGGTGGAGCCGTCGGCCGAGGTCTGGATCCGGTACGTCTTCCCGTACGCGTCCTCCCAGTTGAGTCTGACGCGGGAGATCGTGTGGGTGGCTCCGAGGTCGATCCGTATCCACTGCGGGTCGACGCCTTCGAGGCTCGCCCAGCGGGTGGCCGTGTTGCCGTCCACCGCGAGACCGGGCCCGAAGGCCGAGGTCTCGACGGACGAGGCCGTCACCGCCTTTCCGGTGGACACGAGGCCGTCGGCGGCCTGCGCCTGTGCCCGCCCCTGCGCCTGTGCCGGTCCCTGTGCCTGTGCCTGGGGCATCACCGTCAGGGGCAACGTCAGCAGGCCGGCGAGCCCGAGAAGCGAGACGCTTCGTCGTCGCATGAGAACTCCCTTTCCCTCCATGGCCAATGGTTAGGAAATATTCCTAACCATTGGCCGGGAGAGTAGAGAGGCCCGCGGCACCGCGCAAGACCCCGCACAACGACCCACCGGGATCCGGGGCCCGTTGCGCGCCCCGGCCGTCTCGTCCCCGCGCAGGTCAGACGTCCGCCGCCGACCCGCGGGCCTTCCGCAGCGCCGTGTGGACCGACCAGACCACCGAGACCAAGGGCACCGCCACCACGGCGCCCACGATGCCGGCGGCGATCGAGCCCGCGATGACCGAGATCGCCACCACCAGCGGATGGAGCCGGACGGCCCAGCTCATGACGAGCGGGTGCAGCAGGTGCCCCTCGATCTGGCCCATCACCACGATCAGGGCGACCACGATCAGGGCGACCATCGGGCCCTGCGACGCCAGGGCCACGACGGCGGCGACGGTGAGGGCGATCGGCGAGCCGATCAGCGGGACGAACGCGGCCAGGAACTCCAGCAGGGCGAGCGGCACCGCGAGCGGAACGCCGAGGAGCCACAGCGCGACTCCGACGAGCACCGCGTTCACCGCCGCCACCAGCACGATGCCGTGCGTGTAGCCGGTGAAGGTGCGCCAGGCCGCACGCCCGCCGATCGCCACCCGGTCACGGACCGAGCGGGGCAGCTGTTCCTTGAACCAGGCCCACTGCCGGTCGCCCGAGTGGACGAAGAACACCGCGCAGAACAGCGCGAGGGCCAGCGTGGTCAGGACGGCCACCACATGGCCGGCGCCGCTCAGCGCCTCGCTGACCAGGGTCGAACGGTGGCTGGAAAGGAAATCGCCGACCTTGGCCTGGAGGTCGGAGAGCGCCCCCGGGTCCATCCGGATCGGCGGCCGCTCGAGCCAGTCCTCGATCCGGCCGATGCCCTCACGGAACTCACGTACCAGGGTCGTCCGCTCGCCCGCCACCGCCTCGCCGACCAGCGCGAGCGCGCCGAGGACGAGCGCGATGCTCCCGAGGAGGGTGAGGGCGACGGCGGCCGGCCGGGGCAGTCCCCTGGCCACCACGTCGGCGACGGGACGCAGCAGCGCGGTGATCACCAGGCCGAGGAACACGGCCACGCCGATCTCGTGGAAGCGTCCGAGCACCGCGAACAGGCTGTAGACGAGGGCGCCGACGATCAGCAGCCGCCACGCGTAGGCGGCGGCCGTGCGAAGAAAGGGGGTCACCGTCGGAGATGTGCCTGGCTGCATGGCGAACGACCTACCACCGAGGGCCCGCCGGACCACGCCCCGGTCCTGAGGTTCGCCCGACACGCGCGCGGTATTCGGCCGACCGGGGCCCTGACGGGGCTCGGCCACGGAGCCGCGCGGATCGCGCCGCCTCCGTGGGCCGGGAGGTTCAGCTCAGGTACGGGCCGTCCCGTACGAGCGGAGGCGATCCCGGCTGGTGGGGGCGATTCCGTACGCGGGCGGGGCCGTCCCGGGTGGGGAAGCCCCGGCCGAGGGAGACCGCCCCGGGGGGAAGCCTCCGCCGAGGGAGGCCGCCCCAGAGAGGCCGTCCCGGCCGAGCAGGAGTCTCCCCGGCCGGCTGAGGGCCGTGCCCGTTCACGCCGCTGCCGTCAGGGCCGCGAGGGCGTCCACCACGTCCGTACACCGTCCGTGGCGGCGGTAGACGGCCCGCTGCCGGGCCGCCCCGGCCCCGTGGGCGCGGACACGGCGCCACTGGCGGAGGACCTGCTCGGTGTCACCGGCGAGGTCGAGACCGGGGCGCGCCCGCTCGACGAGCCGGTCGACGAGTTCGACGGCCGGCCGTTCCCGGGCGGTGCACGGGTCGATGCCGTATCCGGAGAGTCCGTGCCGGGCCGCGAGGTCGTGCGCGAGGAGGAGCCTCCGGAGGGGGACGCGCGGCGCGGGCCGGCCCTCGCGCTCGTCGGCCAGGAAGGTGGTGGCCAGTCCGCGGACGAGGGCCGCGAGCATGACGACCGTGTCCACGTCGGCGTTGGCGTCGGCGACGCGGATCTCCAGGGTGGGCACGTGCTCGGACGGCCGGGCGTGCCAGTACACCATCCGCCGGTCCAGCAGGGTCCCGGTCCGTACCAGCTCGGCCACGTGGGCCAGGTACCGGGCCTCGTCCAGGTCGGGTGCCGGCCCGACGGTGGGCCACTTCGCGTACTCGACCGAGCGCCAGCTGTCGAAGCCCGTGTCGCACCGCCTCGCGAAGGGGGAGTTCGCCGTGACGGCCTGCAGCACGGGCAGCCAGGGCGCCATCCGCCGGGAGAGGGCGAGCGCGAGTTCGCGGTCGAGCGTCCCGACGTGGACGTGGCAGCCGCAGACCAGACCGTCGACCGGGCTGAAGCGGGAGGCGAAGCGGTACGCCATGCGCTGGTAGCGGTCGGTGTCGGTGACGGTCAGGGGCCGCTCGGGCGGCACCACGGGGGTGCCGGTGGCGACCGGCAGACAGTTCTCCGCGTCGGCGGCGGCGCCGATCGCCGCGCGCAGCCGGACGAGTTCGTCGCGGAGGTGCGGGGCCGAGGCCGTGGGACGGGAGATGGTCTCGATCTGGGCGTTGAAGAACTCGTGCTGCACCTGGTCGCCGAGGCCGCGGGCGGCGGACGCGATCACTTCCGGGGCGCGGTCGACGGGCGCGCGGCTGTCCCGGTCGACGAGGACGAACTCTTCCTCGACCCCCATGGTCAGGAGCTTCATGGTCCTCTCCTCTCGTCCGGGGTCCCGCGGCCCGCGACTACCCCGGGCGGGGCATTCCACCCCCTTCGGGCGCGCCGGGCATGTTCGGCGACCGCCGGGGCAGTGGCACGGCGACGAAGGGCGGTGGAGCGGCCCGGTGGGTGAAGACGCGCCGGGAGGAGCGGCCTCGGCGGAAGACCCGGCCGAGGCGGCCGAGACGGCCGAGACGAAGGAGCGAGGCCATGATCCGGGCGTCCGATGCGGTCTCCTTCCTGGAGGGACTGGCGGTGATCCACGCCCTCCGGTGTGGTGCCGGGCCGTTCGAGGGACGGACCGTGGTCGTCACCGGGGCGAGCGCCGGGGTCGGACGGGCCACCGCCCGCGCGTACGGGGCCCGGGTCGCCCTGCTGGCCGGCGACGGCGCGGGCCTGGAGGCGGCGGCCGACGAGGTCGGGCGAGTCGGCGGGGCGCCTCTCGTCGTCCCGGTGGACAGGGCGGCGCCGCGTGCGGTGGAGGCCGCGGCGGACCGCGTCGAGAGCCGTTTCGGTCCCGTCGACGTCTGGGTGAACGCTGCCCTCGCCTCGGCCGTGGCGCGCGAACAGACCTCCGCCGTGGCGTATCCGGCTTGCGTCAACGGCACCCGGGCGGCGCTGCGAAGCATGCGGCCCCGGGGGTACGGGACGATCGTGCAGGTCGTCCCCGCGCCGGGCGAGGCGTCCGGTCCGCGGCTGCCGGACTCCCGCGGGGCGGAGCGCACGGTGGACGGTTTCACGGCCGCGGTCCGTCTCGGACTGCTCCGTTCGCACAGCCGGGTGGCGGTCACCGTCGTCCGGCTGCCCGCCGTCGGCCCCCCGCCGTTCTCCCGGGTTCTGCCCCGGCCGCGTGCCGTGCCGCGCGCCCACCGGCCGGAGGACGTGGCCCGGGCCGTCCTGTACGCCGCCCACCATCCGCGGCGCGAGGGATACGGGGACGGGCTCTCCACCACGGCGGCTGCCCTCGCCCGCAGGGCCACGCCCGCGCTCCCGGACCGGTACTTCGCCGGTGAGGGACGTGACGCGCGGCCCCCCGACGTGCCGGCGGGCGCTCCGTACCCCCTCCGGGTGTCCTCCGGCGGCCCCGGCCATGGTGACCACGGGGCCGTCGACGACGAGACCGCCGCGCACTCCCCGTACGCATCGCCGAGCCGTCCCCCGGCCGCCGGGAGAGCGGTCCCGGGTCCGTCGGCACTCGTGGCGCATGCCCTGACGAACCGGTCGGGCCGGGTGGACCGGCTCCGTACCGAAAGGCGGTGACCCGTCGTGACGGACGCGGACTTCGAACTGTTGGACATCTCCTTGCACATGGAGGAGCCGGACCGGCGGGTGGTGTCCCTGCGGGGCGCGGACGCGCCGGAGACGCCCGAGGTCCCGGAGGGAGCGGTGCTGAGCGTCGGCCTCACCTTCCGTCTCGGCCGGGAGATCGAGGGAGTGGCCTTCGAGGACAGCCGGGTCCGCGAGGGGACGGTCCTCGCGACCGTACGAACGGTCCTCGGCGGCTTCCGCACCGGCGGCCCGTACGAGGTCAGGCTGCCGCCGGAACGGCTTCCGGTGGGGCGGGCGCACCGCGGGGTCTACGAGCTGACGGGCCGCTTCACCGACGGCGACGGGCGCGAGCTGGCGGTGGTGCACCGGCGCCTCCGTGTGGTGTGCCAGCCGGCCGCGCACAAGCGCTGGGCCGGCACGACGACGATGGGGGCGGGTCCCGCGCAGCCTCTTTCCGGAGCGCCCGGCGAGCCGCTGGCGTCATGACGGCACGCGCTCCCGCCGCCGCTGCCCGACCGGTGGACACTCCCTCGAAAAGGGAAGGACTCGTCCCTCGGCGCCCGCGATCGTGGCTGTGATCATGATCATGATCGTCCGGCGCCCGTGACCGGTCAGCGGCTCCGGCGGGTGTTGAGCCGGGCGGCCTGCCGCGTCAGGTGGTCACGCTCGGCGAGGTTGGTCGCCTTCCCCGCCGCCTCGGCGTACAGCCGTGCCGCCGTCACCAGGTCGCCGTCGCGCTCGTGGAGGTACGCCGCCACCGCGGTGTGGCGGGGCACTGTTCCGTCCACCGCCGCGAGCGCCGCAAGGCCGGCCCGCGGTCCGTCGGCCTCGCCCACGGCCACCGCGCGGTTGAGCCGGACGACCGGGCTGTCGGTCAGGCGTACGAGTTCGTCGTACCACTCGACGATCTGCACCCAATCCGTCTCCCCTGCGGTGCGCGCGTCGGCGTGGAGCGCCGCGACGGCGGCCTGCGCCTGGAACTCGCCGAGCCGGTCACGGGCGAGGGCCGCCTGCAGGATCGCCACGCCCTCGGCGATCGACGCGGTGTCCCACCGGTCGCGGTCCTGCTCGGCGAGCGGCACGATGCTGCCGTCGGGCGCCGTCCGGGCGGCGCGCCGGGCGTGGTGGAGCAGCATGAGGGCGAGCAGCCCCGCGACCTCGGGGTGGTCGATCGCGGCCGCGAGCTGCCGGGTGAGGCGGATGGCCTCCGCGGCGAGGTCGACGTCGCCGGAGTAGCCCTCGTTGAAGACCAGGTAGAGGACGCGCAGCACGGTGGCGACGTCGCCCGTCCTGTCGAACCGTACGTCGGACACGGTGCGCTTGGCCCGGCTGATCCGTTGCGCCATGGTCGCCTCGGGCACCAGGTAGGCCTGGGCGATCTGGCGGGTGGTCAGTCCGCCGACGGCGCGCAGCGTGAGGGCGACCGCGGACGACGGCGTCAGCGAGGGGTGGGCACACAGGAAGTAGAGCCGGAGGGTGTCGTCCGCCGGGGCTCCGGGTCCGGGCGCCGGCTCCGCGTCGACAAGCTCCTCGCGCCTGCGGCGGGCGGTGTCCGCCCGGGTCGCGTCGAGGAACTTGCGCCAGGCCACGGTGACCAGCCAGCCCTTGGGGTCCTTCGGCGGTTCGGCCGGCCAGACGCGGACCGCCTCGACCAGCGCGTCCTGTACGGCGTCCTCGGCCGCCGCGAAGTCGGCTCCGCGGCGGACGAGGATCCCGAGGACGTTCGGTGTGAGGCTCCGGAGCAGGGCCTCGTCCATAGCCGAGGTCACTCGGTGACGGTGGGCGGCGCGGTCAGGAAGGGGCGGAGCTCGAGCCACTCGTGGATCGGCTTTCCGCCCGCTCCGGGGGCGGCGGACAGTTCTCCGGCCAGTTCGACGGCGCGCTCGTAGCTGTCGACGTCGATCACCATCCAGCCGGCGATGAGGTCCTTGGTCTCGGCGAAGGGTCCGTCGGTGACCGGCGGGCGTCCCTCGCCGTCGTACCGGACGAAGGTTCCCTCGGGGGCGAGCGCCTGGCCGTCGACGAACTCTCCGGTTCCCTCCAGCCTGGCGGCGAAGTCGTGCATGTACTGCATGTGGGCCGAGATCTCCTCCGGCGTCCACCGGTCCATGGGCACGTCGTTGACCGCGGCCGGGGCGCCTCGGTAGTGCTTGAGAAGCAGGTACTTGGCCATGGTGGTTCTTCTCCTCGGTCTGGTGCGACCCATTCTGGTCACGTCCAGCACGGGGACGAAGCCGGCCACGCGTTCTCGACATCGTCGCGCGAACTTTTCGGCACGAATTTTTTCGGCTCTCCTGAAAACGCCGGGGCGCCCGCCGTCCGCGTCGTCGGACCGCTCCGTCGGACCGCTTCGTCAGGCCGTTCCGTCAGGCCGCGTTCGGCGCGTGGTCGAGGGTGAACAGCCCTCCGTCGGGGTCGCGCAGCGTCACCTGCCGGGCGCCGCCCCAGTCCTGGCCCGTGACGGTGTTCCCGCCGTTCTCCAGGGCGAGCGCGACCGCCGCGTCCAGGTCGGGCACCCGGAAGTGGACCAGCCAGCGCGGCCGGAGCTGCGGTTTGGGCGCGGCCTGCTCGATCGGACCGCTGTTCAGCCGGGCGACGGGGCGTCCGCGCCGCCGGAGCACGACCTGGTCCTCCTCGTACGAGGTGTCACAGCAGCCGTCGCTGCCGCCCTGGCCCCATCCCAGTACCTCGCCGTAGAAGAGCGCGGCGTCGAACGCGTTGGCCGTATGGAGTTCCAGCCAGGCGGGCGACTTCTCCGTGCCGACGCTCCACTCGGCCAGCACGTCCCCGTCCCAGATCCCGAAGACGGCGCCCTCCCGGTCGGCCACGAGAGCCGCCCGGCCGCCGGCGGGGAACGAGACGGGACCCACGCCGACCGTACCGCCCCGCTCGCGCACCCGCCCGACGGCCTTGTCGGCCTCGTCGACGGCGAAGTACGGCGTCCACGCCACCGGTACGGCGAACTCCCCGGCCACCGCCCCGATCCCGGCCACCGGCACACCGTCGATCTCCGCCACCGAGTAGGCCCTGCCGAACCGGCCCTCTCGGAAGGTCCACCCGAGAACCGCCCCGTAGAAGCGCTCCGCCGCCTCCCGGCCGCGTGCCGCGAGACTCAACCAGCAGGGCGCGCCGATCACATCCGCTGACACCAGTACCACTGGGCTCCTCCGATCCTCACCGGTCCCCGGTACACCGTGGACCTCTACGCGCGGATGCCCTCCTCTCCCCCTGGCATGCCCTCCGGCTCCGCGTTCACCGCGGGCCGGCCGGCCGGGTCGCGGTCGTCTCCCGGACCGGCCCGTCGCTTCGGGCGCCGGAGGACCGGGGCGGCGAGGTGGCGCTCCGCCGCGAGGACGGCGTCGTAGGTGGTCGGCCGGCCCATCAGGACGCACATCGTGTAGGCGACGTCGTCCATGGCCCGCACCGCCGCCGGGTCCTCGGGCGCGGCGGCCAGGCGGGCCTGGCAGCCGCGCAGCCGCGTCAGGACCTCCTCGGTCCGTTCCCGGGACGGCGCGAGGCCGACCGGGGGGGCCGTCGGAGCGGCGGAGGTACGGGCCGCCTCGACCGCGCGGCGCAGGGCGCGCTCGACGTGTACGGGCGTGGGGGTGCCTCCGGGTGCCACGGCCACGGCGGCCGCCAGGTCGTGGACGGTGACGCCGGCGAGGTCCGCCGCGGCGGCCAGGATCCGTCTCGCTTCGCCGGCCGAGCAGGGGGCGGCCGCCATCAGCATCCCCGTGGCGCGTGCGGTCGTGGCCGACGCCAGGAGGGGCCGGCCGGCGGGCTCGACGGCCGGAGGGGGTTCCTGAGGCATGTTCGCGGGCAACGGCATGCGAAGTCCCTTCATTCCAAAGCCGCAGGGCGGCGATGGCTGTGTAGGGGAGGTATTCCCGCCCTACTGGTGCCGATACGCGAAGCGCGGGCCGGCGCGGCGGCGGACTCCCCCGCCGGTCACCGGACGGGTCACCGGGCGGGGGAAGCGTCCTGCCACTGCCCCGCTCCGGCCACCGGCACACCCTCGGGACGGCGCCGGCCCGCCGCGCCACGCGGTGGAGGACGACGCCGTGCGGCAGTAGCGTGACGGTCAGGAGAACGACTGCTCGCCGGCCGACGTGCCGTAGTACCGGACCCCGGTCCCACCGTCCGGAGCGGCAGCGGCATGCCGTGTGAGGAGGTGGATCGGCCATGGCACGTCTGGCGGTCGGGGCGGAGGAGCTCATCGTCCGGCTGACCTGGTGGGAGAAGCTGCTCGCGCGCCGGGGCAACGTACACCTGCCGCTCCGGGCCGTGGAGACCGTGGACGCCGACCCGTCCTGGTGGCGTCCGCTCCGCGGGACGCCGGGCCGGGGCCTCTGGATTCCGGATGTGCTCTCCCTCGGCGTACGGGAGGTGGCCGGGGAGAAGGACTTCGTCGCGCTCCGCCCCCGGTGGGGAGGAGTGGTCTGCGTCGGCCTGCGGCCGGAGTCCGTGCCGTTCGCCCGGGTCGTCGTGTCCGACCGCGTCCCCGACGGGACGGCGGCCATCGTACGGACGGCCCTCAGCCGCTTGCGGGCCGACTGAACGGCGCGCGCGGAGGCCCGGGGGCGGCTCCATCGCCGCGTACGACAGCACGCCGCGTACGGCAGCACGACGAAGAACCCGGCAGGACACCGCGAGGCGCACCCGTCGGCAGTCGTCGGGTGCGCCTCCAGAGGTGAACTGTGGACGTGCTCAGCCTTCGCTGTAGGTCGTCCGGGTCTCGCGCTCTGCCGTCCGGTGCTCGGGCGTGCGGGCCGCTTCGTCGGCTCCGGCGCGCTTCTTGCCCTTCGGCGTCATCTTGGCCTGTCGGCCGGCCCTGTCCTTCGGCGAAGTCTTCTTGGCCACAGCTGCTCACTCCTCGTGAGTACGGGGGTTGGACACACCAACCGTGGCACCTGCGAGCACGAAGCGCACATCGAACGGTCACGCTCCGTCACGCTCCGCCCGGCGCTCCCCTGCGATCAGGCGCGGGGACGGCACCGCTCCGAGTGGGCAGGACCGGAATCCCCGCAGGTGAGCGCGTGGCAGGGTACGCCTGCGGGGTACGCCTGCGGGAGCGCGCTGTCAGGTTCGCGCTCCCACAGGCTGCTGGGGACCGCCGGCTCCGCTAGGCGGTGGCAGTGGCAGTGATGCGGTTGACCGCCTCGATCGTGAGACGGCGGTCGTGCGGTGCGGGGTCGAGCGCCCGGTGCAGCGTGAGCCCTTCGATGAGCGCGTCGAGCTGACGCGCCGTACCGGGGTCGAAGTGCCGCTCCAGCAGGCGCCTGCCGCGGCGCATCCACGCCTGCGTCAGCTCGCGGTACTCGGGGCGCCGGGCGGCGAGGGTGTAGAGCTCCTGGGTCAGGACGAGGTCGCGCCGCGCCCCCTCGGAGACGGTGTGGACGAGGTCGGCGACGGCCTCGCGCGCCTGGTCGACGCCGTCGGCGCGGCTCAGGTGTTCCTCGAAGACCGTGACGAGGTGGTCGGCGAAGCGCGTGAAGGCCTGGGCGAGCAGGTCGTCGATGCCGGTGAAGTGGTAGGTCATCGAGCCGAGCGGTACGGCGGCGCGGGCGGCGATCTTGCGGTGGGAGACACCTGCGACGCCCTCGGCGGCGATGTGGTCGAGGGTGGCGGCGAGGATGCGCTCGCGCCGGTGCGGGTCGGCGTGTCCGGTGGCCATGACGCCGGTCCTAGAGGTCGCGGACAGGACGGGCGGGGTTGCCGACGGCGACGACGTTCGCGGGGATGTACTTGGTGACGACCGCCCCGGCACCGATGACGCTGTTGTCGCCGATGGTCGCGCCGGGACAGACAAGCACGCCTCCGCCGAGCCAGACGTTGTCCCCCAGCGTGATGGGCCGGGCGGCTTCCAGCTTGTCGCGCCGGGGCTGGGGCTCCAGCGGATGCGTGGGAGTGAGGAGTTGGACGTTCGGGCCGATCCGGCAGTCCTCGCCGGTGATGATCGCCGCGACGTCGAGCGCGGTCAGGTTGTAGTTGACGAAGGTGCGGGCCCCGAGGGTGATGTCGCTGCCGTAGTCGACGGAGAGGGGCGGGCGCGCCTCCACGCCCTCGCCCGCGGAGCCGAGCAGTTCGGCGAGGAGGGACCGGGCCGCGACCGGGTCCTCCAGGTAGGCGGCCTGGTAGCGCGCGGCGAGCCGCATGGCTCGCCGCTGCCGGTCGGCGATCTCGGGATCGTCGGCGATGTAGAGGTCGCCCGCGAGCATGCGCTCCGGGTGGGAGCGCGGGTCATCAGCAAAGTGGTCCGTCGCCATGCGTACGATCGCACGCCCTGAAGAGTACGTTCGTACACTCCTGCCCGGAATCACATGTGACACAACGTCAGTTCCGTTCGCCCCCGGTCCATCGCCGGAGCTTCTCGGGGTTGCGGACCGCCCAGATGCGGGTGATGCGGTCGCCCGCGAGGCTGAACGCCGCCACGGTCGCCGTGACACCGCGGTGCTGGGCGACGAGTCCGGGGCGGCCGTTGACGCTCCGCTCCAGGAGCGTCAGACCGGGGGCCTTGGTGGCGATGTGGATCAGGTACGCGGCGATGTGTTCGCCGCCCTCGACCGGGTGGAGGACGGTGCCGACCAGCCCACCGCCGTCGGAGACCATCGTGGCGCCGGGGTCGAGAAGACCGACGAGGGCCTCGATGTCCTTGGCCTCCCACGCCTCCTTGAAGCGCCGCACCAGACCGGCCTGACCTGACCGACCCGCTGCAGGAACCGCCGGCTCCTGTGCGGCGCGGACACGCCGACGGGCCGACGACGCCAGCTGCCGGCAGGCCGCCGGCGTACGGCCGACGATCTCGGCGACCTCGGAGAAGGGGTACCGGAAGACGTCGTGCAGGATGAACGCCACGCGTTCGGCCGGCGTCATCGACTCCAGTACGACGAGGAAGGCCATGTTCACCGACTCGTCCAAGGTGACGCGGTCAGCGGGGTCGGCCGGCTCCGTGCCGCCGCCGCCCGACGGACCGCTGATCCACTCCGAGCGGTCGGGGAGCGGCTCGGGTATCCACTCGCCGACGTAACGCTCGCGCCGGACCCGCGCCGAACCGAGCAGATCCAGGCAGACGCGGGTGGCCACCGTCGTCAGCCAGGCGCCGGGCGACTCGACGGCCTCCTGCTGCCGCCGCGACATCGCGTACCAGCGGGCATAGGCCTCCTGCACGGCGTCCTCGGCCTCGGCCAGTGAACCCAGCAGCCGGTAGGCGAGATTGATCAGATGCCGCCGCTCCCCGACGATCTCGCTCAGGCCGGGCTCGCTCAGCCCGGGCTCGGATGAAGTGCTCACGGTCGCTGCCGCCCCCTCGTTCTTTCGTCCGCTTCCGCTCCGGCTCTTCGACGAAACACCGCACGGGATTACGGCGTTGTCGCGCCGCCTCACATTCCGCGGGCCTGTGTCGTCGAACCACCGGGACAGTATCGATCCGCTACTGATCCCCTACCGAACCACCGCCGCGAGGCAGAAGGAGGGACCACCCCATGGCCATCCAGACGACGGCAGTACGGGGCCGACTCACGTTCCCGCAGATCGCGATCGCCCTGCAGACCCTGGCCCTCGCCTTCCAGGCGGTCACCGCCGGAATGCTGCTGTCCTCGTCGCTCGGCGCGTTGCTGCACGACGTCGGATCGCGCGTGATGTACGGCGCGTCGATGGTGTACGTGCTCGCCGCGATCCTGGCGTGGCGGCCGGGCGGCGGGTCACCGCGCCCGATCCTGTACGCGTCGGGCTTTCTCGCACTCGCCTCGGTGCAGGTGGTGCTGGGCATCGCCCACATACCGTCGCTCCACGTCCCGCTGGGCGTGCTGATGTTCGGCCTGAGCCTGCTGGCGCTGGCCCGGGCGGTGTCCCCCCACCTGCCGAAGCGCTCCGGCGGACGGCCGTAGCCGTCGCGTCGCCGCAGCCATTGTCGTAGTCATAGCCGTCGCCGTCGCCAGGAAACCGTACGGGCCGCCGTCCCGCCCGCGCGGGTTTCTGGAGCGAGGAGGCGCGGTGACATCACCTGGCGCCACATGGCGCCAGGTGGCGCCAAACGGCGCCACTTCGCGCCACACGGCACATCGACGCTCGGACCACACCACGACCTCCGTCACTAATTTCCCCTCGTTTCCGCAGGTCAGAGGAGTAACCTTCCACTTCACTGCGCGCGCGACGCCAAGGAGCTTGCGAGCGGCGCCACATTGGTGCCATGATGGCGTCATGGACCTCACCCCGTATGTCGACACCCTCCGCCGCGAACTCGCGGTGGCCGCCGAAGCAGGCGGCGACGAAGCGCGCGAGCTTGCCGAGAGGCTCACCGCTCCCCTGGAGTCGGCGGCGCGGCTGACCATGCTCAACGTGCTCTCCGCCGCGACGGACGAGATCACCCGGGAACTCGCCCCCGGTTCGGTCGACGTACGGCTGCGGGGGCTCGACCCCGACTTCGTGGTGACACCGCCGCCCCCCGGCAGCGGCATCTCCGCGGAGCCGGCCGGGCCCGCCGAGCCCCTCCCGGCCCCGGCCGAGGGCGACGAAGGCGGCACCGCCCGCGTCAACCTGCGCCTGCCGGCGCAGCTCAAGGCCCGCGCCGAGGAGGCCGCGAGCCGCGAGGGCCTGTCGGTCAACGCGTGGCTGGTGCGGGCCGTGTCGGCCGCGGTCGACGGCGGCACCCGGCCCCGTACGACCGAGAGGGCGCAGACCGTCGGACAGAGCATCACGGGCTGGGTGCGCTAGCCGCACCGCCCGCCCGTACCACTTCATCCACGCCACGTCCCACCAGCGGGGACGCCCCGAAGACCCAAGAGGACGGGACAGCCATGCCTTCTTTCGACACTCCCGCACCGATCACCGTCAGCGCGTACGTGTACGCCGGTTCCATCCAGTTCACCACGGGCGACCGCCTCGACACCGTCGTCGAGGTACGCCCCCGCGCCCCGAAGAAGGATCTGGACGTGCGGACGGCGGAGCAGACCGAAGTCACGTACGCGAGCGGCGTCCTGAACATCAGGACGCCCAAGGCCAATCTGCTCGGCCGCGGCGGTACCGTCGACGTGACGGTGGAACTGCCCACGGGTTCACGCGTCGACGTGACCGGCGCCGCGGCCAATGTCCTCGGCGAGGGCCGTCTCGGCGAGGTCCGCGTGAAGACCTCGGCCGGCGATGTCCGCCTCGACACCACCGGCCCGCTGAACCTGACCGCGTCGCACGGCTCCAGCATCGTCGACCGGGTCGAGGGCATGGCCGAGATCACCAGCAGCAGCGGCAACGTGCGTGTCGGCACCGTCGACGGCCCCGCCGTCCTGAAGAACTCCCACGGCACCACGACCGTCGGCACCGTGACCGGTGAGCTGCGGGTGAACGGCGCCAACGGCGGCGTCGACATCGCGCGTGCCGAGGCTTCGGTCACCGGCACCACGACCAACGGCTCCCTGCGCGTCGCCGAAGTCATGCGCGGAAGCGTCCAACTGGAGGCCTCCTACGGCTCCATCGAGGTCGGCATCCGCGAGGGAACCGCCGCCTGGCTCGACGTCAACTCCGACCGCGGGCAGGTGCGCAACACGCTCACCGCGTCCGAGGCCCCGCAGGAGACCGAGGAGACCGTCAAGGTCCGCGCCCGTACCCGCTGGGGCAACATCGACATCCGCCGCGCCAAGGCCTGAGCATCACCGCCACGCCTCGCCCTCCCCCCCTCCCTCTTCTCCCCTCTCCCCTACTTCAGCCTTCGAATGGAGGGCCCCATGCCTTCTTCTGTCATGCCCATGACCAGTACGGTGGACGGTCACCCGTCGCCGACCGCCGTCTCCGCCGTCGGTCTGCGCAAGTCGTACGGGGACAAGACCGTCCTCGACGGCATCGATCTGCGGATTCCGGCCGGTTCGGTCTTCGCCCTGCTCGGTCCGAACGGCGCCGGCAAGACCACCGCCGTCAAGATCCTCTCCACCCTCATCACCCCCGACGCCGGCCAGGCCCACAT
>NZ_JBHXRW010000094.1:0-18165 GCF_042716635.1 Streptomyces sp. NPDC058664
TACCCTCCGGCTCCCCGTCGCCTGGTCGGCCCGCCCGGACGGTGCGTGCGGCGGGCGCGGGAACGTTCCCCGCGCCCGCCGCTCCGGTCGTCCTACGCCGCCTGCTCCTCCAGGAAGCGGGCGACCGCCGCCGGCGTCGGGTAGTCGTACAGCAGCACCGGAGGCAGCAGCATGCCGGTCGCCTCGCAGAGCCGGTTGCGTACCTCCAGCGCGGTGAAGGAGGAGAAGCCGATGTCGAGGAAGTTGTCCTCGGCGTCGATCAGTTCGGGCGTGGCGTGCCCGAGCACGTCCGCCGCGTGCACCCGGACCAGGTCCAGGAACGAGGCCTCGTCGGGAGCGGGGACAGGGGCAGGGACAGGGGTGGACGCCGGGGCCGGTGCGGCCCCGGTCGCGGTGCCCGGTGCCGCCTCCGCGGTGCCGGCTGAGGTGCCCGGACGCGCCGGCCACCAGTACGGGACGTGCTCGAACGGGTACACCGGCAGGTCCGCGCCCGCCTCAGGACCCGCCGGGCCGCCCAGCCACGCACGCCAGTCCACCTCCGCGCCCGCCACGTGCAGCCGCGTCAGAGCCCCCGCCAGCGTGGTCCCGGCCCGACGCTCGCGCACCAGCGTGGGCGTCACCACCGGGTCGGGCGCCGAGGCCGGTCGCCCGGCGGTCACCATCGGGGTCAGGACCGCGTCGGGGCCGACCTCCACGAAGGCCGTGACCCCCGCCTCGTACAGCGTCGCGAGGACGGCGCCGAAGCGCACCGGGGAGCGGAGCTGCTCGGCCCAGTACGCGGGCCGGCGCAGTTCCTCGAACTCCAGGGGCAGGCCGGTGAGATCGGAGACGATCCGGAGCGCCGGTGGCCGGAACCGCAGCCCGGCCACCACCGCGCGCAGCGGTTCCAGGGCGCCGTCCATGTGGTGCGAGTGGAAGGCGTGGTTGACCCGGAGCCTGCTGGTCCGCCGCCGCCACACCGTGAGCGCCGCGGCGATCTCCGTCACGGCGTCGGCGTCGCCCGACACCACCACCGACGTCGGCCCGTTGACCGCGGCCAGACCCACCCGGCCGTCGTACTCGCCGAGCAGCGCCCGCACCTCCTGCTCGGACGCCTCGCAGGCCAGCATCGCGCCGCCGGTCGGCTGCTCCTGCATCAGCCGACCGCGCGCCGCCACCAGCGTGGCCGCGTCCTCCAGCGACAGCACCCCGGCGGCGACCGCCGCCGTGAGGCCGCCGATGGAGTGTCCGGCCACCCAGTCCGGCTCCGGCAGGACGTCTCCCAACTGCCGGAACAGCGCGAGCTCCAGGGCGAACAGCGCGGGCTGGGCGAACTCGGTCCGCTCGAGCAGAGCGGCCTCCGCACTGCCCTCGTCCGCCAGCAGCACCGGCACCAGCGGCCGGCCCAGAGGAGTGGCGAAGGCCTCGCCGATCTCGTCAAGCGCTGCCTTGAAGACCGGCCGGCTCTCGTACAACTCGCGCCCCATCGCGGCGCGATGGCTGCCCTGCCCGGTGAAGAGGAAGGCCGTCACCGGTCGTTCGACCGAACTCCCGCGCACCAGGCGCCCGTTGGTCCTGCCCGCCGCCAGATCCGCCAGCGCGGCCAGCGCCCCGTCCCGGCCGCCCGGGAGGACGGCAGCGCGCCGCCGCAGATGGGCGCGCCCCAGCGCGAGCGTCCGGCCGACCGCGTCGGCCGGCGTCGCCCGCTCCTCCAGGCGCGCCAGCAGCCGACCGGCCTGAGCCCGCAGCGCCTCCTCCGTACGGGCCGACAGCAGCCAGGGACCGGCTGCGTCGGACGACTCGGGGGACCGCTCCGACGCCTCCCCTGAGGGCGGGTCCGCGGGGGCCTGTTCCAGGATCACATGGGCGTTCGTGCCGCTGATCCCGAACGAGGACACCCCCGCCCGGCGCGGCCGCTTCCGGTCCGGCCACGGCACCGACTCCGTGAGCAGCTCCACCGCCCCCGCCGACCAGTCGACGTGCGGGGTCGGCTCGTCCACGTGCAGGGTCCGCGGCAGCACGCCGTGCCGCATCGCCTCCACCATCTTGATCACCCCGGCCACCCCGGCGGCCGCCTGCGTGTGCCCGATGTTCGACTTGAGCGAGCCCAGCAGCAGCGGTTCGCCCGCCGGCCGGCCCTGCCCGTACGCGGCAAGGAGCGCCCGCGCCTCGATCGGGTCGCCGAGACGCGTGCCCGTGCCGTGCGCCTCCACGACATCGACCTGCTGCGGTGCGAGCCGCGCCGAGGCCAGTGCCCGCGCGATCACGCGCTCCTGGGTGGGTCCGTTGGGCGCGGTCAGTCCGTTGCTCGCCCCGTCCTGGTTGACCGCCGAACCACGGAGCAGCGCCAGGATCCGGTGCCCGTGGCGCCGGGCGTCGGACAGCCTCTCCAGGAGGACGAGACCGACGCCCTCGGAGAACCCGGTCCCGTCGGCCGCCGCCGCGAACGCCTTGCAGCGCGCGTCCGGGGACAGCCCGCGCTGCCGGCTGAACTCCACGAGCAGCTGGGGCGTCGCCATCACGGTGACCCCGCCCGCCAGCGCCAGGTCGCACTCGCCGTCGCGCAGCGCCCGCGCCGCCAGGTGCATCGCCACCAGCGAGGACGAGCAGGCCGTGTCCAGCGTGACCGCCGGCCCCTCCAGGCCGAGGTGGTAGGCGACCCGTCCGGAGGCCACGCTCGTCGCGTTCCCGGTCATCAGATGCCCCTCGTACCCCTCGGGCACCTCGGCGGGCGGCGGCGCGTAGCCCTGCGAGACGACCCCGGCGAACACACCGGTCCGACTGCCGCGCAGCGAGGCCGGCGCGATCCCGGCGCGCTCGAACGTCTCCCACGCCACTTCGAGCAGCAGTCGCTGCTGCGGGTCGGTGGCGGTCGCCTCGCGCGGGCCCATCCCGAAGAACGCCGCGTCGAACCCGCCCGCCCCGTGGAGGAAGCCGCCCTCCCGGGTGTACGTGGTCCCGGGCCGGTCCGGGTCGGGATCGTACAGCGCCTCCAGGTCCCAGCCCCGGTCCACCGGCATCCCGGAGACCGCGTCGCGTTCCTCCGCCACCAGCCGCCACAGCGCCTCGGGGGAGTCCGCGCCGCCCGGGAAGCGGCAGCCCGTCGCCACGATCGCGACCGGCTCGTGGTTCCGGTCCTCCAGCTCGCGGATCCGCCGCTTGGCCTGCTTCAGGTCGGCGGTCGCCCGCTTCAGGTAGTCGCGGAGCTTGTCCTCGTTGCTCATCGCCGTCGCACTCTCTCCGCTCAGGGGTTCAGGAGGCATCGAATGTCCCCTCCGGTTCACCGGCCGGCTCGCCGTCCAGTTCTCCGTCCAGGGCGCGGAACAGTTCCTCGTCGGTGGCGTCCGACAGGTCGGGCGCACCCCCGGCCCCTTCGGGCCCTTCGGAGGAGTCCGCAGGACCGGCCTCCTCCTCCCAGCGCCACAGCGCGGCCCGCAGCCGCTCCCGCAGCGACGGGAAGTCCGGGCTGTCGACGGTCACCGAGGCGAGCAGCCGGTCCAGATCGGCGGCCGGGTCCGTCGGCGCCAGCAGGGCGAGCAGCCGCCCGGCCAGCGCCTGCGGCGTCGGGAAGTCGAACACCAGGGTCGTCGGCAGCCGCAGCCCGGTCGCGCCGGCGATCCGGTTGCGCAGCTCCACCGAGGTCAGCGAGTCGAAGCCGATCTCCTTGAAGGCCCGGTCCGCCGCGATCCCGTCGGGCGCCGCATGACCGAGCACCGCCGCCACCTGATCACGTACCAGCGTCAGCAGCACCCGCTCGCGCTCCGGCGCCGACAGCTCCGCCAGCCGGTCCGCCAGACCACCCGCCGACACGGGCGCCGCCTGCGCGGCCCGTCGTACGACCGGCCCGCGGACAAGGCCGCGCAGTACCGCCGGGACCCCCTCGGGGCGGGCCCGCAGCGCCGCCAGGTCCAGGGGGGCCGGAACCAGGACCGGCCGCCCCGCGTCCAGCGCCGCGTCGAAGAGCGCCATGCCCTCGGGCACCGTCATCGGGACCAGGCCGCCCCGGCCGATCCGGGCCAGGTCCGCCTCGGCGAGATGACCGGTCATCCCGCTCACGTCCTGCCACATGCCCCAGGCCAGCGACACGGCCGGAAGGCCGAGCCGGCGCCGGTGACCGGCGAGCGCGTCCAGGAAGACGTTCGCCGCGGCGTAGTTGGCCTGCCCGGCGCCGCCGAGCTGGCCGGACGCGGAGGAGAACAGGACGAAGGAGGACAGGTCGAGGCCACGGGTCAGCTCGTGCAGATGCCAGGCCGCGTCCACCTTCGGACGCAGCACGGCCGCCGTCTTCTCCGGTGTGAGCGAGGCGAGCACCCCGTCGTCGAGGACACCCGCCGCGTGGACGACGTCCGTCAGCGGACGCTCCGGGTCGATCGAGGCGAGCAGCGCGGCCAGTGCCTCGCGGTCGGCGGTGTCGCACGCGACGATCCGCACGCGCGCGCCGAGACCCTCCAGTTCCTCCCGCAGCGCGCCCGCCCCGGGCGCGTCCGGACCCCGGCGGCCGGTCAGCACCAGGTGCCGCACACCGCGCGCGGTCACCAGATGCCGGGCCAGCGCCGAGCCGAGCGTGCCGGTGCCACCGGTGATCAGCACGGTCCCGGCGGCGGGCGGCGCCGGCAGGGTGAGGACGACCTTGCCGACCTGCCGCGCCTGGGCGAACCAGCGGAACGCCTCGGGCGCCCGGCCCGCCTCCCACGTGGTCACCGGCAGCGGTTCGAGGACCCCCCGCTCGAACAGGTCCAGTACGGAGGCCAGCGCCGCGCCCACCGTGCCCGGGTCCATGTCGAGCAGCTCGAACGGCCGGTAGGCGACACCCGGCCGTACGGCGGCCACCGCCTCCGGGTCGCGCAGATCGGCGATGCCCATCTCCACGAACCGCCCGCCGGGCCCGAGCAGCCGTAGCGAGGCGTCGATGAACTCACCGGTCAGCGAGTTCAGGACGACGTCCACCCCGGCGCCGTCGGTGGCGGCGCGGAAGGAGTCCTCGAAGTCGGTCGTACGGGAGGAGGCCAGCCGGTCCCCGGTGACGCCGAGCGCGCGCAGCGCGCCCCACTTGGCGGTACTGGCCGTCGCGAAGACCTCGGCCCCCAGATGGCGGGCCAGCTGGAGCGCGGCAAGACCGACCCCGCCCGCCGCGGAGTGGATCAGCACCCGCTCCCCGGCCGTCAGCCCGGCCAGCTCGACGAGCCCGTAGTACGCGGTCGTGAACACGGCCGGGACACCGGCCGCCCGCGCGAACGACCAGCCGTCGGGGATCCGGGCGATCAGCCGCCGGTCGGCCACGGCCACCGGGCCCACGGAGCCGGGAACGAGCCCGAACACCCGGTCGCCGACGGCGAGATCGTGCACCCCCGGTCCGGTCTCCAGGACCGTGCCGGCCGCCTCGGTCCCGAGCGGCGCCCCGACCGGCACCATGCCCAGGACGGTCAGCACGTCCCGGAAGTTCAGCCCGGCCGCCCGTACTCCGATCCGTACCTGCCCCTCGGCCAGGGCGGCGCCCGCCCCGGGATGCGGGGCGGCGTACAGGTCGTCCGGCGAGCCGCCCGGTGTCGCCAGCCGCCACGGCCCGTCCTCGGCGGGCGGCGCGAGCGGCGCGGCCCCCGGCACGGCGGCGAGACGCGGGACGAGGATCCGGCCCTCACGGAGCGCGAACTGCGGTTCCCCGGTGGCGACCGCGGCGTCCAGCACCCGGCGCGAGGCCGAGGCGGGATCCGGGTCGTCGATGTCGGCCAGGACGATCCTGTCGGGGTTCTCGGTGGCGGCCGACCGCACCAGGCCCCACAGCGGAGCCGCGGCGAGATCCGCCACATCGCCGGGACCCGCGGCCACGGCGCGTCGGGTGAGCACCAACAGGCGCCCCTCCGTGTCCCGTTCGCTCCACTCCTGGAGGCGGGCGAGCACATCCGCCACGGCGGCGCGGACGGCGTCAGGGCCGTCGCCGGGGTACGGGCCGGTGGCGTCGAGGAGTTCGTACGCGACGGTGTCGGCCGAGGACGGCAGGGGCTCGGCCGGCTCGGTCCACACCGGCTCGTACAGCGACCGCTCGCCGGACGGACGCGCTCGTGAGGGCGACCGTCCCGGTGCCACCGGCCGCAGGGTGAGCTTGTCCACCGACAGGACGGGTGCGCCGCCGGGGTCGGCGACCGTCACGGACACGGAGTCCTCGCCGCCGTCGCCCGGGGCGATCGTGACGCGCAGAGCGGTCGCGGACGTCGCCCGGAGCGTCACCCCGTTGAAGGAGAAGGGAAGGCGCACGCCGTCGCCCAGGAAGTCGCCGAGGCCCATGGTGTGCAGCGCGGAGTCGAGGAGCGCCGGATGCAGGGTGAACCGCGCGGCGTCGTCGAGGTGCTCGGGCGCGAGCGCGACCTCGCCGTGGACGCCGTCCCCGGCTCGCCAGGCGGCGCCGAGGTTCTGGAAGGCCGGGCCGTACTCGTAACCCAGCGCGTCCAGTTCCTCGTACAGGCCGCTCACGTCGAGGGGTTCGGCGCCCGCGGGCGGCCAGGCCGCTCCGGACCGGGAGGCCGGGGAAGGGTCCCCGTCCGCCTCGTGCTCCGCCGGAGCCAGGAAGCCGGTGGCGTGCCGGACCCACGGCTCGGCCGCGTCCTCGGCCCAGGAACCGTCGGCGTCCCGACCGGCGTCGGGGGAGTCGGGGCGGGAGTGCACCGTGATCCGCCGCAGACCGGATTCGTCCGGTGCCTGCACGGACACCTGGATGCGGAGGCCGCCGCGATCGGGCAGGAACAGCGGTGATTCCAGGGTGAGTTCGTCGATCCGGTTGGTGTCGAGCCGGTGGGCGGCCCGCAGGGCCAGCTCCAGGAGCGCGGTGGCGGGCAGCAGTGCGCTGCCGTTCACGGCGTGGTCGGCGAGCCAGGGGTGTGAGGTGGCCGAGACACGACCGGTGAGCAGGAGCGCCCCCTCGTCGGCGAGCGTCGTGACGGCCGTGAGGAACGGATGGTCGGTGGCGTCCAGACCCAGGCTGCCGGCGTCGCTGTGAGCGGCGGGCCCTTCCAGCCAGTAGCGGTGGTGTTGGAAGGGGTAGGTGGGGAGGTCGGTGGGGGGTGTGGGGGTGGTGGGGTGGGTGTGCCAGGTGGTGGGGGCGCCGTGGGTGTGGAGGTGGGCGAGTGACTGGTGGAAGCGGGTGAGTGTGCCCTCCTTGCGGCGGAGGGTTCCGACGACGAGGGGGGTGAGGCCGGTGAGGTCGGTCGGGTCCGTGTCGAGGGTGTCCTGGACGGCGGTGGTGAGGGTGGGGTGGGGGCTCGCCTCGACGTAGGTGGTGTGGCCCGCTTCGACGAGTGCGGTGAGGGTGGGGTGGAAGAGGACCGGGTTGGCGAGGTTCTCGTACCAGTAGTCGGCGTCCAGGGTGGTCGTGTCGACGAGGCCGCCGGTGAGCGTGGAGTAGAAGGCCACGCGTGACGAGGTCGGGGTGATGTCGTGGAGGAGTTCTTTGAGTTGGTGGTGGAGGGGGTGGACGTGGGGGGTGTGGGAGGCGTAGTCGACGTCGATGGTGCGGGCGCGGATGTCTTGGTTGTTGAGGGTGGTGACGAGGTGGTGGAGTTGTTCGGTGTTGCCGGCGATGACGGTGGAGTGGGGGCCGTTGTGGGCGGCGATGTGGAGGTCGGTGTATCCGCTGAGGTGGGTGGTGGTGTGGTGGGTGGGGAGGGGGATGTGGGCCATGGTGCCGGTGCCGGCGAGGGTGAGGATGGCCTGGGATCGGAGGGTGACGATTTTGGCGGCGTCGTGGAGGGTGAGGGCGCCGGCGATGTGGGCGGCGGCTATTTCGCCTTGGGAGTGGCCGATGACGGCGTCGGGGTGGATGCCGTGGTGCTGCCAGAGTTTGGCGAGGCTGGTCATGATGGCGAAGAGGGCGGGTTGGATGATGTCGACGCGGTCGATGGGCGGGGCGTCGTCGGTGTTGTTGAGGACGTCGATGAGGTTCCAGCCGGTGTGGGTCTGGATGGCGTCGGAGGCGGCGGTGAGGTGTTCGGCGAAGACGGGTGAGGTGGTGAGGAGTTCGCGGGCCATGCCGTCCCATTGCGAGCCCTGGCCGGGGAAGACGAAGACGGTCTTTCCCAGCGGACCCACCACACCCTGAACCAGGTCGGCATGCGCCGTACCGGCGGTCAGGGCCTTCAACGCCTCGCGGGGATCGCCTTGACGCGTGGGGATGACGACGGCCCGGTGGTCCTGGTGCGACCGTCCCGTCGCCAGTACATGGGCCACCGCGTCGAGTTCGACGCCCTCGTGCGCCTCCAGATACGCCCGGAGCCGCGTCGCCTGGTCCTTCAGCGCCGCCCCGGTGTGACCCGACAGCACCCACGGCGTCGGCACGGCTCCCGAGGTGCCGGCCGGCCCGTCGTCCTCGGTGGCCGTCGGCGCGGCGGGATCGACGGGCCGCTCCAGGATGATGTGCGCGTTGGTGCCGCTGATGCCGAACGACGAGACCGCCGCGCGGCGGGGCCGCTCGGTCTCCGGCCACACCACCTCGTCCGTGAGGAGTTCGACCGCGCCGGCCGTCCAGTCGACGTGCGGGGACGGCTCGTCCACGTGCAGGGTCCGGGGCAGGACGCCGTGGCGCATGGCCTCGACCATCTTGATGACACCGCCGACGCCGGCCGCCGCCTGGGTGTGCCCGATGTTGGACTTCAGCGAGCCGAGCCACAGCGGCCGGTCGGCGGGACGCCCCTGCCCGTACGTGGCCAGCAGGGCCTGCGCCTCGATCGGATCGCCCAGGCGGGTGCCCGTGCCGTGCGCCTCGACCGCGTCCACATCGGCGGTGGTGAGCCCGGCCTCGGCAAGGGCCTGCCGGATCACCCGCTGCTGCGACGGCCCGTTCGGGGCGGACAGCTGCCCGCTCGTCCCGTCCTGGTTGACCGCGGAGCCGCGAACCACGGCCAGGACGTGATGCCCGTTGCGACGGGCGTCCGACAGTCGCTCCACCAGCAGCAGGCCCACACCCTCGCCCCACCCGGTGCCGTCCGCGGCGGCCGCGAACGCCTTGCAGCGCCCGTCGGCGGACAGCCCGCGCTGCCGGCTGAACTCGACGAACAGACCCGGCGTCGCGATCACCGTCGCACCGCCCGCCAGGGCGAGGTCGCACTCACCGTTGCGCAGCGCCTGCACGGCCAGGTGCAGGGCGACCAGCGACGACGAGCAGGCCGTGTCCACCGTGACCGCCGGGCCCTCCAGACCGAAGGTGTACGAGAGCCGGCCGGAGGCGATCGACCCCGCGCTACCGGTTCCGATGTACCCCTCCAGGCCGTCCGGGGCCTTGCGGATCCGGCCGCCGTAGTCCCCGTACATGACTCCCGCGAACACCCCCGTACGGCTGCCGCGCAGGGTGTGCGCGTCGATGCCGGCCCGTTCGAAGGTCTCCCAGGCCGTCTCCAGGAGGAGTCGCTGCTGCGGGTCGATGGCCAGCGCCTCGCGCGGGCTGATGCCGAAGAACGCCGGGTCGAACCGGTCGGCGTCGTGCAGGAACCCGCCCTCGCGGGCGTACGTCTTCCCGGTGCGCTCCGGGTCCGGGTCGAACAGGGCGGCCGTGTCCCAGCCCCGGTTCTCCGGGAAGGGGGAGACGGCGTCGGTGCCCGATGCCACGACGCGCCACAGGTCCTCCGGCGAGCGCACCCCGCCCGGGTAGCGGCACGCCATGCCGACGATGGCGATCGGCTCGTGCCGCTCGGCCTCCACCTGGCTCAGCTGTTCCCGCGTCTGCAGCAGATCGGCGGTCACCCGCTTGAGGTAGTCGCGGAGCTTGTCCTCGTTCGTCATTCGACGTCAACTCTCCTCTTGGTGCGGTTCACTCGGAGTCGAGGTCGCCGTCGATGAGCCGGAACAGCTCGTCGTCGGAGGCCTCGTCCAGGAGGGCGGTGGTGTGCGTGTCGTCGGAGACCGGGCCCTTCGGGCGGAGCCGGTCGAGGAGCGCCGCCAGCCGCTCGGCGACGAGCTCACGCGCCTCGGCGCTCAGCCCGTCGCCGTCGGCCGGGGTGCCGGCGAACGCGGCCTCCAGCTCCTCGACGTGGGTCAGGGTCGCGGCCGCGCCGCCGGGCAGGCGGGGCGCCAGCTCGCCCAGCAGGTGCGTGGCGAGCGTGCTCGCCGTCGGGTGGTCGAAGAGCACGGTCGTGGGCAGTCGCAGGCCGGTCTCCGTGCCGAGCCGGTTGCGCAGTTCGACCGCGGTGAGCGAGTCGAAGCCCAGGTCGAGCAGGCCGCGGTCCACGGGCACGGGGTGGTTCGGCGGGTGACCGAGCACCTCGGCCACCGTCGCGCGGACGAGATCCAGGGCGATCCTGGGCCGGTCCGCCGCCGACGCCTCGGCGAGCTTGCGTACCCACGGCGGGGTGCCGGTGCCCGTGCCGTCGGCCGTGGCGCTCCGCGTCCCGCCCGTGCTCCTCGTCGCGGCCGGCGCGGCCCCCCGGCCCGGCGGCGGGACCAGGCTCCGCAGCGGTGCCGGGATCCTGTCCGGGTCGCCGGTCCGGCGCAGGGCCGCCGTGTCGATCCGGGCGGGTACGACCACCGGCGCGTCGCCCCGCAGGGCCGCGTCGAAGAGCCGGAGCCCCTCGGCGACGGTGAGCGGGGCGATGCCGGTACGGGCGATCCTCGCCACATCGGCGGCGTCGAGACGTCCGCCCATGCCGGTCTCGGTGTCCCACAGGCCCCAGGCGAGGGAGACGGCGGACAGTCCGAGGGACCGGCGGTGCTGGGCCAGTGCGTCCAGGTACGTGTTGGCGGCCGCGTAGTTGGCCTGCCCCGCGTTTCCGGTGATGCCGGCGACGGAGGAGAAGAGGACGAAGGCGTCCAGCTCCCGGTCCGTCGTCAGTTCGTGGAGCAGTCGGGCCGTGTCGGCCTTCGGACGCAGGACCTCGACGAGGTCCTGCTCGGTGAGGGAGCCGAGCGTGCCGTCCCGGGTGAGACCGGCGGCGTGCACGACAGCGGTGAGCGGATGCGCGGCGGGGACGCCGTCGACGAGCCCGCGGACCGTGTCGGGGTCGGTGGTGTCGGCGGCGACCAGGGTGACGTCCGCCCCGAGCGCGGTGAGCCGTTCGACGAGTCCGTCGGCTCCCGGGGCGTCCGGGCCGCGCCTGCTGGTGAGCAGGAGCCGGGTGACGCCGTACGCGGTGACCAGGTGCTCGGCCAGGAGCGCCCCGAGCGCCCCGGTCGCTCCTGTGAGCAGGACCGTGCCGTCGGTGCGCAGCACCCCCGTACGCGGTCCGGGCTCCGAATCAGGCTTCGGTTTCGGAGCCGGCGGAACGGTCAGCCGGGGGACGAACAACTCGCCCTCCCGAAGGGCGAGTTGTGGCTCACCGGAGGCGAGTGCCCGGCCGAGCGCCGCCTCCGAGGCCGCGCTCCCGTCGGTGTCCACGAGGACGAAGCGGCCCGGGTGCTCACTCTGCGCCGTGCGCACGAGCCCCCAGAGCGGAGCCTGCTCCAGGCCGGGGACGGGCTCCGCCGCCCGTACGGCGGTCGCGCCCCGGGTGAGGACGACCAGCGTCGCGCCGGAGCTCCGCCCGTCCGCGGGCCAGGCGTTCAGCGTCCGCAGCGTCTCGTACGCGGAGGCGTCCGGCGCGGCGATGAGCACGGCGTACGGCACGGTCGCGGACGCTCCCTCGTACGGTGCCCACTCCGCGGCGGCCGACCGCGGTTCCGGCAGCGGCACCCAGTCCAGCCGGTGCAGGGCGCTGCCCGTTCCCGCTCCCCGGGCGGCGAGCAGCCGGGCCGGGTCGGTCTCCCGCACGGTCAGCTCCGCCACGGACAGCAGCGGCGCCCCGTCCGCGTCGGCGACCACCAGCCGGGTCCGGTCCGGCCCGACGGGCGTCAGCGCCACCCGGAGCGTGCCGGTCCCGGCTGTCGCGCCGTGCACCCGTACGTCCGTCCAGGCGAACGGCACCCTGAGGCCGCCGGAGTCGCCGGGGCCTTCGAGGGCGAGCGGATGCAGCGCCGCGTCGAGCAGCACCGGACCCACCGGGAAGCCATGGGCTCCCCCTTCCGTGTTCCCGGCGGCGGAGACCTCGGCGAACCAGGCCCCGTCGGCGCGGCGCCAGGCCGCCCGCAGGCCCCGGAAGGCCGGTCCGTAGGCGTAGCCGAGCCGCGCCAGCTCCTCGTAGGCGGACGAGACGTCGACCGCTTCCGCGTCGGCCGGTGGCCAGGCGCCGCCCGGAGAGAAGGTGTCGTCGTCGCCCGGTTCGGGAGCCGACGCCGGGGACAGCACGCCGGAGGCGTGCTCCGTCCAGGGGCCTTCGCTCCCGGCCTCCCGCGCGTGGACACCGACCGTCCGCCGGCCCTCGGCGTCGGCGGCCCCCACGGTGAGCTGGAGCTGGACCGCACCCTCATCAGGCAGCGACAGCGGGGCGCTGAGCGTGAGTTCTTCCAGCGACGGAGTGCCGACGGCCCGCCCCGCGTACAGCGCGAGGTCAAGGAACGCGGCGCCCGGGAGGACGACCGCACCGAGCAGCGAGTGGTCCGCCAGCCACGGGTGGGCGCGGGCGGTGAGCCGCCCGGTGTGCACGAAGCCCGAGCCGTCGGCCAGTTCCACGGCCGCGCCGAGCAGCGGGTGCTCCGCCGCTTCCAGTCCCGCGTCGTCCACGTCCGCGTGCCGGCGGGCGGGCACGTCCAGCCAGTACCGGTCGCGCTGGAAGGGATAGGTGGGCAGGTCCGGGGCGGCCGACCCCCGGTCGCCGAAGTAGGCAGGCCACTCCACCGGGACCCCGGCCGTCCACAGCTCGCCGAGCGCCTCCGGCAGGGCGACGCTCTCCGCCCGGTCGCGGCGCAGCAGCGGCAGCGCGACGGTGGCGTCCGTCGGGGAGCCGTCGGCAAGGGCGTCGGCGACCATGGTCGAGAGCACGGCGTCGGGGCCGATCTCGACGAACACACCGGCGCCCTCGTCGCGCAGGGTGCGCAGGACATCGGCGAAGCGCACGGTCTCCCGGATGTGGGCGGTCCAGTGGTCGGGGGAGGCGAGCTCCTCGGCGCTCGCGAGCCGGCCGGTCAGGTCGGAGACCAGCGGAACGGTCGGCGGGTGGAACTCCAGCCCCGCCACGACCGCCCGGAACTCGGCGAGCATCGGCGCCATCAGCGGAGAATGGAAGGCGTGACTCACCGTCAGGCGACGGGTACGCGCACCGGCTTCGGCGGCCCGCGCGGCGATCTCCCGTACGGCTTCCTCCGTCCCCGAGACGACCGTGGCGCGCGGCCCGTTGACCGCCGCGACCCCCGCCGCGTCCTCGTGACCCGCGACCAGGGACCGCGCCGTGTCCTCGTCCACCGAGAGGGCGACCATGGCGCCACCCGGCGGCAGGGCCTGCATCAGCCGGCCGCGCGCCGTGATCAGCGTCGCCGCGTCCGTCAGGCTCAGCACGCCCGCGAGATGCGCGGCGGCCACCGATCCGATGGAATGACCGGCCACGAAGTGGGGTGTGACGCCCCAGCCCTCAAGGAGCCGGTGGAGGGCGGTCTCCAGGGCGAAGAGCGCGGGCTGGGTGTACTCGGTGCGGTGCAGGAGGGTGTCGTCGTCGGCGAAGACGACGTCCTTGAGCGGCCGGTCCAGGTGGACGTCGACGGCTGCGCACGCCTCGTCGAAGGCGGCGGCGAACTCCCCGTACCGCTTGTAAAGTTCACGTCCCATGTGGGCGCGCTGGCTGCCCTGCCCGGTGAACAGGAACGCCGTACGGGGCCGATCGGCGGGTGCCTCGCGTACGGCGACGTGTGCGAAGTCGCCCTCGGCCAGGCGCTCCAGTACGGACATAACCTCCTGCCGGTCTGCGGCGGCGAAGGCCGCCCGGTGCTCCAGGGGGCCACGGCCGACCGCCAAGGCTCGTGCCATGCCGCCGGCCTCCACCTCGGGGTGGGAGTCGAGCCGGCTGCGCAGCCGTCCGGCGAGTGCCCGCAGCGCCTCGGGTGTCCGCGCGGACACCAGCCACGGCAGCGGACCCTCGGCCGCGGCCACGGGAGCGGCCGCGGCGACGGCTACGGGAGCGGCAGGGGCGACAGCTTCGGGGGCCGCCGCGGCGACGGGGGCGGCGGCGGGCACCGGAGCCGGGTCCGGCACGTGTTCCAGCACCACGTGGGCGTTGGTCCCGCTGATCCCGAAGGAGGAGACCGCGGCCCGCCGCGGCCGGCCCCGCTCGGGCCACGCCACGGACTCGGTGAGGAGTTCCACCGCACCCGCCGACCAGTCGACGTGCGGGGACGGGCTGTCGATGTGCAGACTCCTCGGCAGGACGCCGTGCCGCATCGCCATGACCGACTTGATCACCCCGGCGACACCGGCCGCGGCCTGGGTGTGTCCGATGTTGGACTTCAGGGAGCCCAGGTACAGCGGCTCGTCCTCCGGCCGGTCCTGGCCGTAGGTGGCCAGCAGGGCCTGCGCCTCGATCGGGTCGCCCAGGCGGGTGCCGGTGCCGTGCGCCTCGACGGCGTCGACGTCCCGGGCGGTGAGCCCGGCGGTGGCCAGCGCCTGGCGGATCACCCGCTGCTGGGAGGGTCCGTTGGGTGCGGTCAGCCCGTTGCTCGCGCCGTCCTGGTTGACGGCCGTACCGCTGACCAGCGCCAGGACCCGGTGCCCGTTGCGGCGGGCGTCCGAGAGCCTTTCGACCAGCAGCAGTCCCGCCCCCTCCGACCAGCCGGTGCCGTCGGCCGCCGCCGCGAACGGCTTGCAGCGCCCGTCCGGCGCGAGCCCCCGCTGCCGGCTGAACTCCACGAAGGTCGCCGGACTGGCCATCACCGTCACACCACCGGCCAGGGCGAGGTCGCACTCACCGCCGCGCAGCGCCTGAACGGCCAGGTGCAGGGCGACCAGCGACGAGGAGCAGGCGGTGTCGACGGTGACGGCCGGACCCTCGAGACCGAAGGTGTACGCCACCCGGCCGGAGGCCACACTGCCCGCGCTGCCGCTGACCAGATAGCCCTCGAACCCCTCGGGCACCGCCTCGGCCTGGTGCAGCCGCGCCCCGTAGTCGTTGTACATCACCCCCGCGAACACGCCGGTCCTGGAACCGCGCAGCGCCGCCGGGTCGATCCCGGCCCGCTCGAACGCCTCCCACGCCGTCTCCAGGAGCAGCCGTTGCTGCGGGTCGGTGGTCAGGGCCTCGCGCGGGCTCATGCCGAAGAACTCCGGGTCGAACTCGGCTGCCTCGTACAGGAATCCGCCTTCCCGGGCGTACGAGGAGCCCGGCCGCGCGCCCTCCGGGTCGTAGAGCTCCGCGAGGTCCCAGCCGCGGTCGGCGGGGAAGGCGGACACGGCGTCCGTACCGTCCGCGACCAGCTGCCAGAGCTCCTCGGGCGAGTCGACCCCGCCCGGGAAGCGGCAGGCCATCGCGACCACGGCGATCGGGTCCTCGTCACCGCGCGGCCCGACGGCCACGCTCCCGGCCCCCGCGTCCCCGGCCGCCCCCGCGGCCGGCAGCAGCTCGGTGAGGAGCCGACCGGCCAGCGCGGTCGGCGTCGGGTGGTCGAAGACCAGGGTCGTGGGCAGCCGCAGGCCGGTCGCCGCCCCGAGCCGGTTGCGCAGGTCGACGGCGGCGAGCGAGTCGAAGCCCAGGTCGGTGAAGGCCCGGCCGGCCGCGACGGAGCCGGCGCCGGAGTGACCGAGAACGGTGGCCGCGGCGGCCCGGACCAGCTCCAGGACCTCACGCTCCGCGTCGGCGCGGGAGAGCGCCGACAGCCTGCCGCCCAGCTCGGCCGGTACGGCCACCGGGGCCGCGCCGCCGGCCGCTCGCCGCCGGACGGGCCGGACCAGGGAGCGCAGCGGGGCCGGGACCGTGGCCGCCGAGCCCTCCAGGACGGCGGGCGTGAACCTGCTCGCGACGAGCGCCGCGCGCCCAGGACCGGCCGGCACCCCGAGCGCGGCGTCGAAGAGCCGGAGGCCCTCGGCGACGGTGAGCGGGGCGATACCGGTACGGGCGATCCTGGCCACGTCGGCGGGGCTCAGGCCTCCGCCCATGCCAGTCCCGGTGTCCCACAGACCCCAGGCGAGGGAGACGGCGGGCAGGCCGAGGGACTGCCGGTGCGCGGCCAGGGCGTCCAGGACGGCGTTGGCGGCGGCGTAGTTGGCCTGCCCGGCCGTACCGGTCACCCCGGTGACCGAGGAGAAGAGGACGAAGGCGTCCAGCTCCGCGTCCGCGGTCAGCTCGTGCAGCAGCAGGGCGGCGTCGGCCTTCGGGCGCAGGACGGCGTCCAGCCGCTCGGGCGTCAGGTCCTCCAGCAGGCCGTCGTCGAGCACCCCGGCGGCGTGGACGACAGCGGTGAGCGGACGGGCGTCGGGGACGCCGTCGAGGAGCGCGCGGACCGCGTCCCGGTCGGCGAGGTCGACGGCGGCCAGGGAGACCTCCGCACCCAGCTCGGAGAGGCGTGCGGCCAGCTCACGGGCCCCCGGGGCGTCGGGACCGCGCCGGCTGGTGAGCAGCAGCCGGGTGATGCCGTACGCGGTGACCAGGTGCTCGGCGAGCAGCGCGCCGAGCGCCCCGGTCGCACCGGTCAGCAGGACCGTGCCGTCCGTCCGCAGCGAGCGCGGGGCGACGGGCGAGGGCGGCAGCGCGGCGAGGCGCGGAACGAGCACCCGGCCCTCACGCAGGGCGAGTTGGGGCTCGCCGGAGGCGATCGCCCGGTCGAGGGCGGCGGTGGACGCCGCGCTGCCGTCGCTGTCGACCAGTACGAACCGGTCGGGATGCTCGGACTGCGCGGTACGGACGAGACCCCACACGGCCGCCGCAGGACCGGACGGGCTCTCGGCCGCGGCGGCCGCCACGGCGCCCCCGGTGACCAGCGCGAGCCGCGCCCCGGCCGGCCGCTCCCGCGCCAGCCAGTCCTGTACGAGCCCCAGGGCGTGCACGGCGGCCGTCAAGGGGCTCTCGTACGGGCCGAGGTGCTCGGTCACGGTCCCGGCGCCGAGCCCCGTGTCCGGGGCGGCGACGGTCGCGGGAAGGCCCTGCCATGCCACGGCGTACAGCGGCGGGTCGGCGGTGGCGGCCGGCACGGCGGACAGCGCGCCCTCGGGCAGCGGCCTCAGCACCAGGGCCTCGGCGGTGACGACGGGCGCGCCCGTCGGATCCGTCGCGCGCAGCGACACCGCGCCCGGCCCGGCCGGGGCGAGTGAGACACGGAGGGTGGTGGCCCCGGTGGCGTGCAGCCGCAGGCCCGTCCACGTGAACGGCAGGACGACGTCGGCCGCGTCCTCGTCCCGTACGGGAAGGAGGTGCAGGGCCGCGTCGAGGAGTGCGGGGTGGAGGCCGAACCCGTCGGCCGCCGCCGTGCCCGCCGGCAGCCGTACTTCGGCGACCAGGGTGTCCCCGTCCCGCCAGGCGGCGGTGAGGTTACGGAACGCGGGCCCGTAGCCGTACCCGAGGCCCGCGAGGCGGGCGTACACCCGCTCCACGTCGAGCGCGGTGGCGTGACGGCCGGGCGGCCACGCGGTCCCGGTCACGTGGACGGCTTCCTCGGCCCGGTCCTCGGGGGCGAGGGTGCCGGAGGCGTGCCGTACCCAGGGGGCGTCCTCGGTGATCCGGGCGTGCACCGCGAAGGCGCGGCGACCATCCGCGTCCGGCGCGTCCACGGAGAGTTGCAGCGCGACCGGGCCCGAGGCGGGCAGCACGAGCGGCGCCTCCAGGGCGAGGTCGTCCACGACCGGGCTCTGGGCGTACTCGCCCGCCCGCAGAGCCAGTTCGACGAAGACGCTGCCCGGAACGAGGGGCACCCCGCCCACGGTGTGGTCGGCGAGCCAGGGCAGCAGCTCCGGATCGAGGACGCCGGAGAACAACAGGCCCCGGCCTTCCGCGAGTTCCACCCCCGGTCCGAGCAGGGCGGCGGCCCGGCCGTCTTCGGCGGCGTCCGTCTCCTCCATCCAGAAGCGCTCGCGCTGGAAGGGGTAGGTGGGCAGCTCGTGCGGGTCGGCCGGCCCGGCGGCGAAGGCGTCGGCCGCGAAGAGGGACCGGTCGAGGGCGACGCCGTGGGTGTGCGCGGTGGCGAGCGCGGTCAGGAGCGTCGTCCGCTCGTCGCGGTTCCGGCGGAGCAGGGGGACCGCGCCCGGGGTCAGCGAGGTGAGCGCGGCGTCGGGGCCCAGCTCGACGGAGAAGAGGCCGCCCAGGCCGCGCAGGGTCTCCATGGCCTCGTGGTAGCGGACGGTTTCGCGGATGTGGCGGGTCCAGTAGTCGGGGGTGGTGAGTTCTTCGGGTGTGGCGAGGGTGCCGGTGAGGGTGGAGATGA
>NZ_JBHXRW010000095.1:0-17675 GCF_042716635.1 Streptomyces sp. NPDC058664
TTCCGAGACGTCATGTTATGGGTTCCTGTGCAGGTCAGAACCCCTATACGCCCCTGACCACGTCAGACACTCTCCGCGGTGAACATCCACGCGTGCTTCTCGAGTTCGCCCGTCACGGCGATCAGGATGTCCTGGCTGACCGGGTCGGGATCGGCGGTCGCCTCGACGCGTTCACGCATCCGGGTGATCACGGCCCCGAGCGCGGCGACGAGGATCTGGACCGCCTCCACGTCCTTGATCCAGCCTTCCGGCACCGTTCCGATCGCGCTGGAGGAGGACACCGTCGCCGAGCGCCCGTCCGGGTTGACGCCGAGGGCGGAGGCACGCTCGGCCACGGTGTCGGAGTGCAGCCGGGCGGTGTCGACCACCTCGTCCAACTGGAGGTGGACGGAGCGGAAGCGCGGTCCGACGACGTTCCAGTGCACCTGCTTGGCGACCAGGGCGAGGTCGACGAGGTCGACCAGCGCCCCCTGGAGCGCTTCGCCGACCGTCTTGAGGTCGGTCTCGGACAACGGGCTCTTCACGACAGACATTGCGAAATCTCCAACCAGTCGAACGTTCTCCCACCATGGCACGCATGACCGGAACCCGGCATCTCAAACGAACCCGCCCGAATACAACAGAAAATGGGAAAAGCCCCGGTCGGTGCCCCGCGAAGGGGGCACCGACCGGGGCTTCTTCCCGTGCGGTTCAGGCAGCGACGACGTCGACCGCTTCCGCGGGCGCCTTGATGGTCACCCGCTCGGTGGCCACACCCGTCACCGACACCGAATTGAGCATCGGGCGCACCGGCGTCGGTACCGGTTCGCTCGCCGCTGCCGACTCGGCCAGTTCAGCCAGTGACAGCTCGTCGCTCACTTCACGCATGAGCTCGGACATCCGTACGTCCAGCGCGTCGCAGATCGCGGAGAGCAGCTCGGAGGAAGCCTCCTTCTGCCCCCGCTCCACCTCGGAGAGATAGCCGAGCGAGACTCGGGCGGACGAGGAGACTTCGCGCAGAGTACGGCCCTGGCGCTGGCGCTGCCGACGCAGCACGTCACCCAACAGGCGACGGAGCAGAATCATCGGTGGCTCCCTCCTCGGACCGCGTAGCCGCATCCTTCACGCCCCACCGTACCGCCTCGCGCTGCGGCTGTGCGGGGAGCGATGTCGTGTTCACTCAGGGCTGCAAACATCAATTCCCCCCGTTGTGTTCCGTATCCTGTGCCCGCGCATTTCCCGAGAGTTCCTCATGGAGCAGTTCCAGCACGCTCCGTACACTCTCTCTACGGATGTCCGCCCGGTCGCCGTTCAACCGCAACGAGACGACTTTCCCTGCGCCGGCGCCGGTCGCGACCGGTCCCGCCACGGCCACGTAGACGGTTCCGACCGCTTTTCCGTCCTGCGGGTCGGGCCCCGCGACCCCGGTCGTCGAGACCCCCCAGTCGGCGCCGAGCCGGTCCCGCACACCGGCCGCCATCTGTAGCGCGACCTCGGGATCCACCGCACCGCGCTCCGCGAGCAGGGGCCCGTCGACCCCCAGCAGATCCTGCTTCAGGGGCGTCGCGTAGGCCGTCACGGACCCCCGGAAGGAGGCCGAGGCCCCGGGCACCCCGGTGAGCTCCGCGGCCACGAGACCCCCCGTGAGGGACTCCGCGGCGGCCAGCGTCTGACCGCGCTCCGCGAGCAGCGTCAGCACCCGGGCGGCCGCGGTCATCGCGTCGCCGTCTCCGACCGCGCGGCCGCCCGCTCCTCCGCGAGCCCCTGGCGCCGCAGCACGACCGCCTGTCGTACGTAGTCCAGACCGGTGACGACCGTCAGCACGACGGCCACCGCCATCACCCAGAAGCGCAGGGTGGCCAGCGGCCCCGTGAGCATCAGCACGTACATGCCCACCGCCGTGCCCTGGGCGAGCGTCTTCATCTTGCCGCCGCGGCTGGCGGGAATGACCCCGTGCCGGATCACCCAGAACCGCATCAGGGTGATCCCCAGCTCCCGGGCCAGGATGATCCCGGTCACCCACCAGGGCAGGTCCCCGAGCCAGGACAGAGAGATCAGTCCGGCCGCCATGATCGCCTTGTCGGCGATCGGGTCGGCGATCTTCCCGAAGTCCGTGACCAGGTTGTACGTGCGGGCGAGGTGCCCGTCGAAGACGTCCGTGATCATGGCGACGGCGAACGCCGCCCACGCCCAGGCGCGCCACGCGGGGTCGTGCCCGCCGTCCTGGAGGAGCAGCAGCACGAAGCCCGGTACGAGCACGAGCCGGATCATGGTCAGGATGTTGGCGATGTTCCACAGGCTGGCCTGGTTGACGGCCGCCGCGCCCAGCTTGCCGCGGGGCGCCGGCCTACCGGTCCCGCCCGTCGCGGATGCCGGGACTCCGGTCATCTGCCTGCCTCCTCGAAAAGACACTCGGCCACCAGGTCGACGCCTTCCGTGCCGACGACCTTGGCACTGACCATACGGCCCGGGGCCAGGTCGGGATTCTCGCCGCCGGCCGTGGTGAGGACCACCTGCCCGTCGGTCTCGGGGGCCTGGTGGGCGGCGCGGCCGATCACGCCGTCCTCCTCGTCCACGGACTCGACCAGTACCTCAAGGGTCTCTCCGATCCGCTCCTCCGCGCGCTGCGCGGTGAGCTCCTCGGCGAGCCGGGAGAGGTGGGCGAGCCGCGCGTCGACGACGTCCTGGTCGAGCTTGTGCTCGTACGTGGCGGCCTCGGTGCCGTCCTCGTCGGAGTAGCCGAAGACGCCGATGGCGTCGAGCCGCGCGTGGGTGACGAAGCGTTCCAGCTCGGCGAAGTCCGCCTCGGTCTCGCCGGGGAAGCCGACGATGAAGTTGGAGCGGGCACCGGCCGTCGGGGCCTTGGAGCGGATGGTCTCCAGGAGCTCCAGGAAGCGGTCGGTGTCGCCGAAGCGGCGCATGGCCCGCAGCACGTCCGGGGCGCTGTGCTGGAAGGACAGGTCGAAGTAGGGCACGACCTTCTCGGTCGAGGTGAGGACGTCGATCAGGCCCGGGCGCATCTCGGCCGGCTGGAGGTAGCTGACGCGGACGCGCTCGATGCCGTCCACGGCGGCGAGCTCGGGCAGCAGGCTCTCCAGGAGCCGGATGTCACCGAGGTCCTTGCCGTAGGAGGTGTTGTTCTCGGAGACCAGCATGACCTCCTTCACCCCCTGCTCGGCGAGCCAGCGCGTCTCGTTCAGGACGTCCGAGGGACGGCGCGAGACGAAGGAGCCGCGGAAGGAGGGGATGGCGCAGAAGGAGCAGCGCCGGTCGCAGCCGGAGGCCAGCTTCACGGAGGCGACGGGGCTGGTGTCCAGGCGGCGACGGAGCGGTGCGCGCGGCCCGGAGGCGGGCGCGAGACCGTCGGGGAGGTCGGCCGGCGCGTCGACGGGGGCCACGGCGGCGTCGCCGTGTCCGGGCAGGGCCACGGCCGCGGCGGCCTCCTGGCGCTCCACGGGCGACAGCGGCAGCAGCTTGCGCCGGTCACGCGGGGTGTGCGCCTCGACACTGCCACCGCTGAGGATGGTCTGGAGGCGGTTGGAGATGTCGGAGTAGTCGTCGAAGCCGAGGACGCCGTCGGCCTCCGGGAGGGCTTCGGCGAGCTCCTTGCCGTACCGCTCGGCCATACAGCCGACGGCGACCACGGCCTGGGTCCTGCCGTGGTCCTTCAGATCATTGGCTTCGAGCAGGGCGTCGACGGAGTCCTTCTTGGCGGCCTCGACGAATCCGCAGGTGTTGACGACGGCGACGTCCGCGTCCTCGGCGTTCTCGACGAGCTCCCAGCCGTCCGCTGCCAAGCGGCCTGCGAGCTCCTCCGAGTCCACCTCGTTACGGGCGCAGCCAAGAGTGACAAGGGCGACGGTACGGCGTTCGGGCATGGGCTCAAGGGTACTTCGTCCCGGCCGTTCCCCCGTCGCGCAGGGTTCACCTGCGCGACAGAGGTCACATCGGGGGCCGGATCACGGGGCTCAGCCCGCCTCGGGGTCGCCCTTGGTGTAGGTGAGCCGCTCGACCTGGCCGGATTCGAACTTGTCCGCGATCTTCTTGCCGTTCACGTGGAGCTCGATCGCGCCGGCGTTGCCGAGCACCAGGTCGATGCGCTCGTCGTCCTGGAAGGTCTTCGACTCGCCCTCGAGGAGGAGGCCGTCGAAGAGCAGCTTGCCGTCGTGGCCCTTGGCCGAGATCCAGCTCTTGCCGTCGGTCGCGGAGAGCTTGATCGTCACCTTGTCCTGCGGGACGGCGGCGATGGCGCTCTCGGTGGGCTTGGGGGCGGGCTTGACGGGCTTCGGCTTGGCGGCGGAGGTGGCCTTCTCCGGCGCGGGCGCCGGGCCGCCGTCGGCGGTGGTGGCGCCCTTCGGCGCCTCGTTGCCGTTGAACATCGTGAAGCCGACGAAACCGACGACGGCGACGATGGCCGCGACCATCGCGGCGGTCCAGTTGGGCCGGCGCGGCTCGGGGCGGATGCGTTCCGCCTCGAACAGCGGGGCGGCGGGGGTGGGTGCGGGACGGCCACCGTGCTCGGCGTCGTACTGCTCGATCAGCGGAGCCGGATCGAGACCGACGGCGCGCGCGAGGGTGCGGATGTGCCCGCGGGCGTAGACGTCGCCGCCGCAGCGCGAGAAGTCGTCCTCCTCGATCGCGTGCACGATCGGGATCCGGACACGGGTGGAGGCACTGACCTCTTCGACGGTGAGACCGGCGGCGACGCGGGTCTGCTGGAGAGCGCGACCGATCGAGTCCCGGTCGTCTGCCGGGAAGGTCCGGTCGTCTTCGGGGGAGTTGCCGATGGACACGAGAGCGCCTTTCGAGCGTGTAGCCACCTGCTGGACGTTCAGTCTATGGGTGGTACGAAAGGGTGGGGCAACCGGGCGGGTGCTGTTTGTACGCCATGAGGCTGGTTGTGCGTCATGAGGCCGGGACATCCTTCTGTCCCTCCGTCCAACTTGACGTACGGCCAGGGGAAACGGTTGCCCTCCGTTCCCTTACGAGTGAGTCTCGACCCGGTCTCGATCGGATACCCCGGCCCTCCGCCGCCACACCCGCCCTGCCCCGTCCGGCCCCACCCGGCCCCACCCGGAAGGCCTACGCCAGACCTACGCCAGACAGACCTACGCGCCCGACTCCCCGCGGATGACGGCGAGCACCCCGTCCAACTCGTCGGCCTTGACCAGCACGTCCCGCGCCTTCGAACCCTCGCTGGGCCCGACGATGTTCCGGGACTCCATCAGGTCCATCAGCCGGCCGGCCTTGGCGAAGCCGACGCGCAGCTTCCGCTGGAGCATCGACGTGGAGCCGAACTGGGTGGAGACGACGAGTTCGGCGGCCTGGCACAGCAGATCGAGGTCGTCGCCGATGTCCTCGTCGATCTCCTTCTTCTGCCGGGTCCCGACGGTGACGTCCTCCCGGAAGACCGGCGTCATCTGGTCCTTGCAGTGCTGCACGACGGCCGCGACCTCGTGCTCGGTGACGAAGGCGCCCTGCATGCGGACGGGTTTGTTGGCACCCATCGGCAGGAACAGACCGTCACCCTTTCCGATGAGCTTCTCGGCACCGGGCTGGTCGAGGATGACGCGGCTGTCGGCGAGCGAGGAGGTCGCGAACGCGAGCCGGGAGGGCACGTTCGCCTTGATGAGGCCGGTGACGACGTCCACGGACGGCCGTTGGGTCGCGAGCACCAGGTGGATGCCGGCGGCGCGCGCGAGCTGGGTGATGCGCACGATCGAGTCCTCGACGTCCCGGGGCGCGACCATCATCAGGTCGGCGAGCTCGTCGACGATGACGAGCAGGTACGGATACGGGTTGAGCTCCCGCTCGCTGCCCTCGGGCAGCTTGATCTTTCCCTCCCGGATCGCCTGGTTGAAGTCGTCGATGTGCCGGTAGCCGAAGGCCGCCAGGTCGTCGTAGCGGAGGTCCATCTCCTTCACCACCCACTGGAGGGCCTCGGCGGCCCGCTTGGGGTTGGTGATGATCGGCGTGATCAGGTGCGGGATGCCCTCGTACGCGGTGAGCTCGACCCGCTTGGGGTCGACCAGGACCATCCGGACGTCCTCGGGGGTCGCCCTGATCATGATCGAGGTGATCAGGCAGTTGATGCACGAGGACTTGCCCGAGCCGGTGGCCCCGGCCACCAGGACGTGCGGCATCTTCGCCAGGTTGGCCATCTCGTAGCCGCCCTCGACGTTCTTGCCGAGCGCCACCAGCATCGGGTGGTCGTCCTCGGCGGCGGCGGCGAGCCGCAGCACGTCGCCGAGGTTGACCATCTCCCGGTCGCTGTTCGGGATCTCGATGCCGACCGCGGACTTGCCGGGGATCGGCGAGATGATCCGGACGTCGGGGGACGCGACCGCGTACGCGATGTTCTTGGTCAGCGCCGTGATCTTCTCGACCTTCACGGCGGGGCCGAGCTCGACCTCGTACCGCGTGACCGTCGGCCCCCGGGTGAAACCGGTGACGGCCGCGTCGACCTTGAACTCGGTGAAGACGTTGGAGAGGGCGTCCACCACGGCGTCGTTGGCGGCGCTGCGCGTCTTGCCGGGCCCGCCCCGTTCGAGCAGGTCGAGCGAGGGCAGGGAGTACGTGATGTCGCCGGACAGCTGGAGCTGCTCGGCCCGGGGCGGCAGATCGGTCGGCTCGGGCGCGGGCCTGGTCAGATCCGGTACGCCTCCGCCGGGCCGCTGGTCCCCTCCACGGGCCGGCGGTACGGGAGCGACCGCCGCCCCGGTTTCCACGACCTCGGCGGCCTCCGCGGCGACGGCGGCCTTCCGCTCGGCGGTGACCTCCTTGGTGACGTCCTTGGTGAGGTCGGCGACGATCGGGGACGGCGGCATGCCGTTGAGCACCGCGCCGTCGAGCGCGGCGGCGGCCGCCGCCGCGACGTCCACCGGGTCGAGGCCGTGGTCGAAGGCGGACCGCCCGGCGGGGCGCCGGGCCGAACGGCCGCGCCGCTCCAGCATCTCCGCCTCGGCGCGGTCCACGTCGTACGGCTCCGCCGGACCGCCGCCGCGCCGCCGGACGGGCCGGGTCCGCGGCCGGGCCTCCCGCCACTCCTCGTCGTACCCCTCCTGGTCGCCCTCGTACGCCTCGACCGGGTCGTACGCGGGTTCGACGATGCCGAGCCGGGCGCCGAGGGCGCGCAGCCGCTGCGGGATCGCGTTGACCGGGGTGGCGGTGACGACGAGCAGGCCGAAGACCGTGAGCAGCACCAGCATCGGTACGGCGAGGACCTCGCCCATCATGAAGACGAGGGGCTGCGAGGCGACCCAGCCGATCAGGCCGCCGGCGTCCTGCATGGCCTCGCTGCCGTCGCCGCGGCCCGGCGAACCGCAGGCGATGTGGACCTGGCCGAGGACACCGATGACGAGCGCGGAGAGGCCGATGCTGATCCGGCCGTTGGCCTCGGGCCTCTCCGGATAGAGGATCAGCCGCACGCCGATCGCGCCGAGCAGCAGCGGTACGAGCAGGTCGAGCCGGCCGAACGAGCCGGTCACCAGCATCTCGACGAGGTCGCCGACCGGCCCGCGGAGGTTGGACCAGGTGCCCGCGGCGACGATCAGCGCGAGGCCGAGGAGGAGCAGCGCGAGCCCGTCCTTGCGGTGGGCCGGGTCGAGGCCCTTGGCGCCCCGTCCTATCCCCCGGAACATCGCCCCCACCGCGTGCGCGAGACCGAGCCAGGCGCCGCGCGCGAGCCGGTAGACACCGCCGGTGGGAGAGGGCGCGGGCCGGGGCACGGGCTTGCGCGCGGGCGCGCGTTTGGCGGGCGCGGCCTTCTTGGCCACCGCCTTCTTGGCCGGTGCCTTCTTCGAGGGCGGCTTGGCGGGGGACTTCGCGGGTGCCGCTTTCTTCGCGGCGCCCGCCGTACGGCCGGCGCGCGGCTTTGCGGTGCCCGCCGTGCCCTGGGAACCCTTGCCGGACGTACGTGAAGCCATGGTGCCGAGGTTACCGGTGTGGAGACCGGCTGTCCGCCTCACCCGTTCGTGTCGTCTCTGTGGCGGCGCGAAGCTGACGCCTCATCACGTCGAGCAGCGGCGCCCCGCCGACTCGGTGACGGTACGTCAGCCCTGGGCCGGCAGCGTCGGCGCGGCTCCGGTTCCGGGCTCCAGCGCGTCCAGGGCCCGACGCAGCCCGGTGAGCTTGCGTTCCAGATGCGCGGCCGTGGCGACGGCCGCGGCGTCGGCGGAATCGTCGTCGAGCTGCTTGGACAGCGCCTCCGCCTGCTCCTCGACGGCCGCGAGACGGGCCGAGAGCTCGGCGAGGAGACCGGCGGACTCCTTGCCGTGACCGCCCTCGCCGCCGCCCTCCAATTGCAGCCGCAGCAGCGCGGCCTGCTCGCGCAGCTTGCAGTTCTTCATGTACAGCTCGACGAAGACGGAGACCTTGGCGCGCAGCACCCACGGGTCGAACGGCTTCGAGATGTAGTCGACCGCGCCTGCCGCGTACCCCCGGAAGGTGTGGTGGGGGCCGTGGTTGATGGCGGTGAGGAAGATGATCGGGATGTCCCGGGTCCGCTCGCGCCGCTTGATGTGCGCGGCGGTCTCGAATCCGTCCATCCCCGGCATCTGGACGTCGAGCAGGATGACCGCGAAGTCGTCCGTCAACAGCGCCTTGAGCGCTTCCTCCCCGGACGATGCCCGCACCAGCGTCTGATCGAGCGCGGAGAGAATGGCCTCCAGCGCCAGCAGATTCTCCGGCCGGTCATCGACCAGGAGGATCTTGGCCTTCTGCACCATGCCCCGTCCTCCTCGTCCCGGCAACGGCTCTCCCCGGCTCCCGGAACCGGGAGAAGCACCGGGCGCCGCCCCAGAAGACGACTCCCTAACGCCGTCCGTCCTTGTGCCGGTCATCGTAGCCGCACCCCGCCCGTCGCCACACCCTGTCACCGCGATGTCACTGTGCACGTACCTGAAACGCGGTGGGAGACCAGAAGGTTCCCCGTATCCCGCCCTCTCACACCCGTGTGGCGACAGCCCGTCAGCGAAGGCGCCGGGACCCGCGCGGAGCGCCGCGGGGGGCCCGGCTCGGAGTCACGCCCCCCGCATCCACTGCTCCATCACCGACAACAGGTGATCGGGGTCGACCGGCTTGGTCACGTAGTCCGAGGCGCCCGACTCGATCGCCTTCTCCCGGTCGCCCTTCATCGCCTTCGCCGTCAGCGCGATGATCGGCAGACCGGCGAACTGGGGCATGCGCCGGATCGCGGTCGTCGTCGCGTATCCGTCCATCTCCGGCATCATGATGTCCATCAGGACGATCGTCACGTCGTCGTGCTGCTCCAGGACCTCGATGCCCTCCCGGCCGTTCTCCGCGTAGAGCACCGCGAGCCCGTGCTGCTCCAGGACGCTGGTGAGCGCGAAGACGTTCCGGATGTCGTCGTCGACGATGAGCACCTTCTCGCCGGAGAAGCCGAACGTACGACGCGGCTCGACCTCCATCTCCGGCTCCACCCGGTCCGCCCCGGCCTCCTTGCCGGACTGCCCCGGCACCGCCGTCCGCACCCCGGTGGCCTCCGCCGCCGCCTTCCGCCGGTGCCGGAACAGCGCCCCTGCCCCGGACCGCGCCTCCGTCCGTACGGGCGACGGCGGGAAGTGCGGGAACGGATGGACGGCCCCGGCCGCCCCCTCCTCGGCACCCTGCTGCGGATCGTCCGTGTCCTGCGCCCCCTGCCCGTACCCCGGCGGCAGCTCCGTCGGGGTCAGCGGCAGATACAGCGTGAACGTCGAACCGCGGCCCGGCTCGCTCGCGGCGAAGATCTCGCCGCCGAGCAGCCGCGCGATCTCCCGGCTGATCGAGAGCCCCAGGCCCGTACCGCCGTACTTCCGGCTGGTCGTGCCGTCGGCCTGCTTGAACGCCTCGAAGATGACCCTCATCTTGCTGGCCGCGATCCCGATCCCGGTGTCCGTGACCGAGAACGCGATCAGGTCGGCCTCCGGGTCGCGCAGCGAACCCGCCTCCAGGAGCTGCTCCCGGATCGACTGCGGCACGTCCGCGCCGGCCGGCCGGATCACCAGCTCCACCGCGCCCGTGTCGGTGAACTTCACCGCGTTGGAGAGCAGGTTGCGCAGCACCTGGAGCAGCCGCTGCTCGTCCGTGTGGAGCGTGGCCGGCAGCTCGGGCGAGACCCGCACCGAGAAGTCGAGCCCCTTCTCCGCCGTCAGCGGCCGGAAGGTCGCCTCCACGTAGTCGACGAGCTGGACGAGCGCGATCCGGGTCGGCGAGACGTCCATCTTGCCCGCCTCGACCTTGGACAGGTCGAGGATGTCGTTGATCAGCTGAAGCAGGTCGGACCCGGCCCCGTGGATGGTCTCCGCGAACTCGACCTGCTTCGGCGTCAGGTTGGTCTCGGCGTTGTCCGCGAGCAACTTGGCCAGGATGAGCAGCGAGTTGAGCGGGGTGCGCAGCTCGTGCGACATGTTGGCGAGGAACTCGGACTTGTAGCGCATGGAGACGGCGAGCTGTTCGGCCCGCTCCTCCAGGACCTGCCGGGCCTCCTCGATCTCGGTGTTCTTCACCTCGATGTCGCGGTTCTGCCGGGCGAGCAGCTCGGCCTTCTCCTCCAGCTCCAGGTTGGAGCCCTGGAGCTCCTTCTGCCGGTGCTCCAGCTCGGCCGAGCGCTCCTTGAGCTGCGAGGTGAGCTCCTGCGACTGCTGGAGCAGCACCTCGGTCTTGGTGTTGACGCTGATGGTGTTGACGGTGGTCGCGATCAGCTCGGCGATCTGGTTGAGGAAGTCCCGCTGGATCTGCGTGAACGGCTGGAACGAGGCCAGCTCGATCACGCCGAGGACCTTGCCCTCGAAGAGCACCGGAAGCACGATCACGTGCGCGGGCGAGGCCTCCCCGAGCCCCGAGGAGATCTTCAGATAGCCCGGCGGCACGTTGACCTGGATGGTCCGCTTCTCCTCGGCGGCCGTTCCGATGAGCGTCTCACCGGGCCGGAACGAGGTCGGCATGGAACCGGTGGAGTATCCGTAACTCCCGCGCATCCGCAGCTCGTACGAGCCGTCGCCCTCCCCGACGAGTTCGGCGTCGTTGTGGCCGGAGCCCGTCGGCACGGCCACGAAGAAGGCGCCGTGCTGGGCCGAGACCACCGGCGTCAGCTCGCTCATGATGAGCGAGGCCACGTCGTCGAGGTCCCGGCGGCCCTGCATGAGGCCGGAGATGCGGGCCAGGTTGCTCTTGAGCCAGTCCTGCTCGTCGTTGGCGAGGGTGGTGTCGCGCAGGTTGGAGATCATCGTGTTGATGTTGTCCTGGAGCGCCTGGATCTCACCGGCCGCGTCCACACCGTCGATCTTGACGTTGAGGTCGCCGCGGGTCACCGCGGTGGCGACGGCCGCGATGGCCCGCACCTGCCGGGTGAGGTTCCCGGCCATCTCGTTCACGGACTCGGTGAGGTCGCTCCAGGTGCCCTCCACGTCCCGGACCCGGGCCTGGCCGCCGAGCTGCCCGTCGGTGCCCACCTCGCGGGCCACCCGGGTGACCTCCTCGGCGAAGTTCGACAGCTGGTCGACCATCGTGTTGATGGTGTTCTTCAGCTCCTGGATCTCACCGCGCGCGTCGATGTCGATCTTCTTGGTGAGGTCGCCCTTGGCGATGGCGGTGGTGACGGCGGCGATCTGCCGCACCTGACCGGTGAGGTTGTCGGCCATCGAGTTCACCGACTCGGTGAGGTCCTTCCAGGTGCCGGAGACACCCGGCACCCGTGCCTGGCCGCCCAGTTCGCCTTCCGTACCCACCTCGCGGGCCACCCGCGTGACCTCGTCCGCGAAGGACGACAGGGTCGTCACCATGGTGTTGACGGTCTCGGCGAGCTCGGCGACCTCGCCGCGCGCCTCGACCGTCACCTTCTTCGTCAGGTCGCCGTTGGCGACCGCCGCCGAGACCCGGGAGATGTTCCGCACCTGACTCGTCAGGTTGTTGGCCATCAGGTTGACGTTGTCGCTGAGGTCCTTCCAGGTCCCGGTGACCCCGCGCACCCGCGCCTGGCCGCCGAGGATGCCCTCGGTGCCCACCTCGCGGGCCACGCGCGTGACCTCGTCCGCGAAGTTCGACAGCTGGTCGACCATCGTGTTGACGGTCGTCACCAGCTCCAGGATCTCGCCCCGGGCGTCGACCGTGATCTTCTTCGACAGGTCGCCCTTGGCGACGGCCGTCGTCACCTCGGCGATGTTCCGCACCTGGATGGTGAGGTTGTTCGCCATGAAGTTCACCGACTGGGTGAGGTCCTTCCAGGTGCCCGAGACGCCCTGCACCTCGGCCTGACCGCCCAGAATGCCCTCGGTGCCCACCTCACGGGCCACCCGGGTCACCTGCTCGGCGAAGTTCGAGAGCTGGTCCACCATCGTGTTGAGGGTGTTCTTCAGCTCCAGGATCTCGCCGCGCGCGTCCACGTCGATCTTCTGCGACAGGTCACCCCGCGCCACCGCCGTGGCGACCTGCGCGATGTTACGGACCTGGGTGGTGAGGTTCCCGGCCATGCCGTTCACCGAGTCCGTCAGGTCGCGCCACACCCCGGCCACGCCCGGCACCTGCGCCTGGCCTCCGAGACGCCCGTCCGTGCCCACCTCGCGGGCCACCCGGGTCACCTGGTCGGCGAAGGCGGAGAGCTGGTCCACCATCGTGTTGATGGTGTTCTTCAGCTCCAGGATCTCGCCCCGGGCGTCCACGTCGATCTTCTGCGACAGGTCACCCCGCGCCACCGCCGTCGTCACCTGCGCGATCTGCCGCACCTGCGAGGTCAGGTTGCCGGCCATGAAGTTCACCGAGTCGGTGAGCTCCCGCCAGCGCCCGGAGACGCCGTCCACCCGCGCCTGACCGCCCAGCCGGCCCTCGGTGCCCACGTCCCGGGCCATCCGGGTCACCTGGTCCGCGAAGGAGGACAGCTGCGACACCATCGTGTTGACGGTGTTCTTCAGCTCCAGCATCTCGCCGGCCACGTCCACCGTAACCTTCTGCGACAGGTCACCGTTGGCGACCGCCGTCGTCACCTGCGCGATGTCCCGCACCTGACCGGTCAGGTTGCGGAAGGCCGTGTTGACGGAGTCGGTGAGGTCCTTCCACGTCCCCGCGGCTCCCGGCACCTCGGCCTGACCGCCGAGGAGACCCTCGACGCCGACCTCCCGGGCCACCCGGGTCACCTCGGAACCGAAGGCCGACAGCTGGTCCACCATCGTGTTGACGGTGTTCTTCAGCTCCAGCATCTCGCCGGCCACGTCCACCGTAACCTTCTGCGACAGGTCACCGTTGGCGACCGCCGTCGTCACCTGCGCGATGTCCCGCACCTGCGTGGTGATGTTCCGGAACACCGTGTTGACGGAGTCGGTGAGGTCCTTCCACGTCCCCGCCGCCCCCGGGACCTGCGCCTGGCCGCCGAGCAGACCCTCGGCACCGACCTCGCCCGACACCCGGGTCACCTCGTCGGCGAACGTCCGCAGCGTCTTCGTCATCTGGTTGATGGTGTCCGCCAGCTGCGCGATCTCACCGCGCGCCGACACCCGCACCTTCTGCGACAGATCGCCGTTGGCGACCGCCGTCGTCACCTCGGCGATGCCCCGCACCTGGTTCGTCAGGTTGCCGGCCATCGTGTTGACGGAGTCCGTGAGGTCCTTCCACACACCGGCGACCCCGGCGACCTCCGCCTGACCGCCGAGCTCGCCCTCCGTACCCACCTCGCGGGCCACCCGGGTCACCTCGGACGAGAACGACGACAACTGGTCCACCATCCGGTTGACGGTGTTCTTCAGCTCCAGCATCTCGCCGGCCACGTTCGCCGTGACCTTCTGCGACAGATCGCCGTCCGCGACCGCCGTCGTCACCAGGGCGATGTCCCGCACCTGCGCCGTCAGCCGGTTCGCCATCGTGTTGACCGAGTCCGTGAGGTCCTTCCACGAACCGGACACCCCGCGGACCTGCGCCTGCCCGCCCAGCTTGCCGTCGGTACCCACCTCGACGGCGACCCTGGTCACCTCGGAGGCGAACACCGACAGCTGGTCGACGAGGTTGTTGGCGGTACGCGCGACCTTCAGGAACTCTCCGCGCAGCGGCCGCACCGCGCCGTCGGCACCCTCCGAACGCAGGTCCATCCGCTGGTCGAGATCGCCCTCGGCCACCGCCGAGAGCACCCGCCCCACCTCGGACACCGGCCTGGCCAGATCGTCGACGAGCGCGTTCGCGGCCTCGATCGCCGCCGCCCACGCCCCCTCGCTGGCCCCCGCCTCGAGGCGCTCGGACAGCTTGCCCTCGCGCCCCACGACCCGGCGGACCCGCGACAGCTCCCCCGTCACGTGCATCTGCCGGTCCGCGACCTCGTTGAACACGGCGGAGATCTCCGCCATGACCCCGTCGCCCGAGACCGTGAGCCGCCTGCGGAGGTTCCCGTCCCGCATCGACACCAGCGCGGCCAGCAACCGCTCCAGCGCCGCCGCGTCCACCTGCACCGTCCCCCCACGGGAACGCCCGCCCCTCGCGCGCGTGCCCGTGCCTCCGCCGCGTCGCGCCGCCGTGCCAGGTTCCACCGTGTCCCTCCCGAAAGGGGTCGACCGTACCGCTCCGGCTCTCACCGGTAGCCTGCCCAGTGTTTCACCGCCACCGGACCAGGCGATAACAGTTCGGCAGCTTCGCTCAGCGTCCCTACCCCCGGGGGACGGAATCACCGTGACCGGCATCCCCCCGGGCAGTGAAGGTAAGTAACCTGGCTTCCGGCTGTCCAACCGCCCCGATCCGCCCGGCGGGGGCGGTTGTGGTGCGCGTACGACCACCGGGCAGCGGGAGGGACAGACCGAGCATGGCAGAGCCGGGCGTCGAAACGCGTACGAGGAGTGCTGTGATCACCGCGCGGGCGACTGCAAGCTTCGAGCCCGTCGGGCGGTCCGTCGCGGCCGCCCGCGCCTTCGTCCGGGACACCCTCCAGGGCTGGGGACACCCCGAACTCGTCGACGACGCCGTCGTCCTCACCAGCGAACTCGTCACCAACGCCGTCATCCACGCCGGCACCTCCGCCGAGGTCCTCTGCCTCCGCTCCGAGGACAGCATCCGCGTCGAGGTCGCCGACCGCTACCCCGAGCGTGAGATCCCGGTCCAGAGCGGCCGCACCCTCGGCAGCCCCGACCGCGAGAACGGCCGGGGCCTGCTGCTCTGCGCCGCCCTCGCCCACCGCTGGGGCGTCGACTACTCCCCCACCCGCAAGCACGTCTGGTTCCACCTGGACCTCCCCCGGCGCCCGGTCGGCACCCGCTCCGCGGGCCCCGTCCTGCCCGACGCGCTCCTCCCGGTCGCCGACAGCCGCGTCCGCGTCGCCGTCGCCCAGATCGACCGCGGCGGAGCCATCACCGCCTGGAACGAGGACGCCGAGGAACTCTTCGGTTACGCCTCCGAGCAGGTCACCGGCAAACCCCTCGGCGACCTCGCCGCCTGGCCCCACACCCCCGGCATCGGCACCGGCCTCGCCGAGGCCCTCCGGCTCTCCCGCTGGGAGGGCAGCTACGGCGTCCGCTGCGCCGACGGCCGCGTCATCCCCGTCTACGCCTCACACCTCCGGGTCCGCGACGCCCAGGGCGAACCGTCCACCGTCTGCCTCCTGGTGCGCGAGCACGAGCGGGCCGTCCTCCAGACCCCGCAGCGCCCCGCCGCCGAGCCGGGAGCCGAGAGCCGTACCGCCGACCCCTTCGAGGTCTTCATCGGCTCCCCCGCCCCCGACGACCTCGACGGCCTCCTCCAGCGCACGGTCGAACGCGCCCGCGACATGCTCGACGGCGACGCCGCCTTCCTCCTCCTCGCCACGGACGACGAGACGGAACTGGAGGTACGGGCGACCACAGGCCTCCCGGCCGCCCGCCAGCGCTTCGCCCGCGTCCCCGTGGAGACCGGCGCCAGCCGCTACGGCTCCGCCCGCATGCCCGCCGTCCACGAGGACCTGGCCGCCGTCCCCGGCGCCGTCCCGCTCCTCGAAGGCACCGGCATGCGCTCGGTCGTCACCGTCCCGCTCAAGGTCGAGGGCCGGCTCACCGGCTCCCTCGGCGTGGCCGCGGAGGGCGCGAACCGCTACTCCAACGAAGAGGCCCTCCGACTCCAGTTCGCGGCCGACCGCATCGCCCTGGCCGTCGAGTCGGCCCGCCTCGGCGAGCTGGAGCGCCTGCGCCGCGGCTCCCTGAGCTTCCTCGTCGAGGCCTCCGACCTCCTGGCCGGCACCCTCGACCGCGACCAGACGCTGGCCCTGATGGCCCAGATGACGGTCCCGACCCTCGCCACCTGGTGCGCGGTCTACACGATCGCCGACCAGACCTCCGACCCGTACCTCTCGTACGTCCTGCACGAGGACGAGGACCGCATCGACGGCCTCAAGGCCCTGCTCTCCTCCATCGCCCCGCCCGACCCGGTGCCGACTCCCGGCGCCCGCGTCTGGACCGCGCCGGGCGACGCCGCCCACCGGGCCGCGCTCACCGCCTCGGTCCGCGCGCTGGACCACCCGATGAGCCCGCTCTCCTCCGGCATCGACGCCACTCTGGCCACGGCCGGCGTGGTCGCCGGCGAGACGGTCGTGCTGCCTCTGGTCGCCCGCAACCGGGTCATCGGCATGCTGACCCTCGGCAGGCCCTCGGAGGACCACTTCCGTCAGGAGATCCTGGAGCTCGCCGAGGACCTCTCGCGCCGGGCCGCCCTGGCCATGGACAACGCCCGCCTGTACTCGGAGCGGGTGGCGATCAGCCAGTCCCTCCAGCGCAGCCTCCTGCCGCCCGGCCTCCCCGAGATCCCGGGCGTCGAGGTCGACGTCATCTACCGCGCGGCCGGCGAGGGCAACGAGGTCGGAGGCGACTTCTACGACCTCTTCCCGATCCGCGACGGCGCCTACGGCTTCGCCATCGGCGACGTCTGCGGCACGGGCCCCGAGGCCGCCGCCGTCACCGGCCTGGCCCGCCACGCCCTGCGCCTCCTTGCCCGCGAGGGCTTCGGCGGCCCCGCCGTCCTGGAGCGCCTCAACGCGGCGATCCTCGACGAGGGCGCCCGCAGCCGCTTCCTGACCCTGCTGTACGGCGAGATGCGCCCGCAGGAGGACGGCTCCGCGATCCTCAAGCTCGTCTGCGCCGGCCATCCCCTCCCGCTCCGTCTCCGCCCGGACGGCACGGTGGAGCCGTCGGCCGAACCCCAGCCGCTCCTCGGCGTCATGGAGGACCTGGAGCTGTACGAGCAGACGATCACGCTCGACCCGGGTGACGTCCTCCTCTGCGTCACGGACGGCGTGACGGAACGCCGCGAGGGCACCCGCATGCTGGGGGACGACGGACTGGCCGAGGTCCTCAAGACCTGCACGGGCCTGACGGCCGGCGCGGTCGCCGCCCGCGTCCTGCGCGCGGTGGAGCGCTTCGCCCAGGCCCCGGCCTCCGACGACATGGCCATCCTGGCGATGCGCATCCGAGAGCCGCACGACCGCTGATACGCCACGTCGGCGATCCCTTCTCCAGGGATCGCCGACCCAGGCCCTCTTTCCTCCTGAAAACGCAAGAAGGCCCCCGCCACAAGGCGGGGGCCTTCTTACTCTGAGCCCTTTAACGGAATCGAACCGTTGACCTTCTCCTTACCATGGAGACGCTCTACCGACTGAGCTAAAAGGGCAGGTGTTCGGCGGTGTCCTACTCTCCCACAGGGTCCCCCCTGCAGTACCATCGGCGCTGAAAGGCTTAGCTTCCGGGTTCGGAATGTAACCGGGCGTT
>NZ_JBHXRW010000096.1:0-17556 GCF_042716635.1 Streptomyces sp. NPDC058664
CCGTCGCGGTTGCCGTCGTCGCGGCGGGGCCGGTAGATCAGCCTCGAGCGGTGGCCGGGTTTGTAGCAGGTCAGCGCCGCGATGGATATCCGTCTGCGGGAGCGGCCGCGGACCCGCACCACCGGGGTCCGGCCGCGCTGTGACCAGGTCTTCGCCTGCGGCGGCGTCATGGAGAAGCCGGCTTCGTCCTCGAAGACGAGCCAGGCTCCATGGGCCGCCGCGAGTCTTCCGCGCAGGGCCACACCTCCTTGACCCAGCCGGCCACGGCCTCGTCGTCACGCTCCATGGCGCGTCGGGCGGGGACCTGGCAGGACCAGCCGTTGCGCACCAGGAGCTTGCGCACGCCCTGGATGGTGTAGGTCAGGTGGAAGCGCCGGCCGATCACCGTTTTCACGCGACTCAGGGTCCAGCGTTGGTCTTCCCAGCCGTGCGCGGCCGGCCCCTTGGCCAGCTCCGCCTCCAGTTGCGCGAACTGCTTCTCGCTCAGTCTCGGCAACGACGCCGGCCCCTGCGACCGCAGAGCCCGCGGACCGCCCTCGTCCCACATCTGCCGCCATCGCTGCACCGAGCGGACGCTGACCCGCAGATCCTTGGCGATGACCGAACTCGCCTCACCCTGAGCGAATCTCCCGGCCGCCTTGATCCGTAACTCCTCGCGGAACTGCTGCCGTTCGGCAGTCAGCCCGCCCCCTTGTGGATACCGCATGCCCCGGTGATACCGCACGGACGACGAACCGTCACCCCCTACGACTCCACGAGTTCAACCTCAGTAACCCTCTCCTCCGTGAAGGTGCGGATCGCCGCGTCGACCGACCGGCCATCCCGCACTCGTCCCAGGGGGACATCCATGTCCGACTCCACCCAGCAGCCCGCCGAGCAGCCCGTCCAGCCGCCCGCTCCCGAGCCGCCCGTCCAGCAGTCCGCCCCGGAGCCCGCCGTGACCTTCCTGCGCCGCCACGGCGCGGTGATCACGCTCGCCCTGCTGTTCCTCGGCTACGTCCTGCACGACCGCCCCGCGCTGCGCAAGACCATCGGCGCCCTCGCCACCGCGGCCGCGCCCGGCACCGCGCTGATGGCCCTGACCCTGGTCCGGCCGCCGGTAACCCGCTCCACGGGCCCGCAACCCGGGCGCACCGCCGCGCGTACCGGGTCACGGGCCGTGAGCAAGCCTGCCCCGCGTCCGGCCTGCTCGCCGCCTCGGGAAGGTTGCATCCACGGTTGTCTGCACCGTTGCCTGCACGGGCGGACCCGGCGTTGCACCGGAGGCACTGCCGCAGGTGTGAACCCTCTATTCGTGATCATGGGCGTTCCCGCTGGTCATCTGCCCTTGGGTAGCGCGCGAAGGACGCGGGCCACGGCCTGGACTCGATCCTCGCGAACGACAACGTGACGGGCACGGCCGTCGTGAAGGTGACGGCGAAGGACGGCTACTTCAAGTCGTCGGGGTGCGGGGACTGGGCCAAGACGGGCTGACACCCGGCCGACGCGGGCCTGACGCCCCCGAGGAAACGGGAAAGCCCCGCCGAGACTCTCGGCGGGGCTCCCTGTCTGTCACCTCATCACTTCCTGCTGAAGCGGATCTCCTCCGTCCACCGGATGTCCTGCGTCTTCTTGGAGAACCGTCCCGTCGAGTACTGCTCGTTCAAGGGTTTGCCAACCTTCTCCTCGTACCAGCTGCTGTAGCCACCCCACGAGGGGCTCGGGCGGGTCGCCGAGTGCATGGTGCTCTTGTTGTGCACCCAGAACTTGACGGTCGCCATCCCCGTCGCCTTGTTCATGCCCGTGACCTGGTACTTGAGGTCGTGCGAGCCGAGGAACGCCACGGAGGGGTTCGTCGCCAGGTCCCTGGCGACCTTGTCCCTCGACTTCCCCTCCTCGTCGTCCCTCCCGAGGACATACGGCTTGGCCTTCCAGTCCGAGCCGGGCTTGAGCTTGCCGCTCGCGAGGTCCCGGGCGACGAAGCCCCTCGTGTACTGGACGTGGGGGTGCGCCTGGAGGGTCTTGGTGAACGTGTTGTTCGGACCGAGGTCCCGGTGCTTCGGCCCCGTGCCGGTCACCCACTCGAAGCCGAGGTCGACGGCCGTGGGATCGGTGTGGTTCGGCTTGTTGAGGACCTTCCCCAGCAGGACCACATGCGTGTCCATGGTGTCGAAGACCGAGCGGACGCCGACCTGCCACAGGAACCCGAAGTCGTTCCGCCTGTCGTCCAGGTTCTTGCGCAGCACCGCGTTCATGCGGCGAATCTCCTCCTGGCGCTGCTTCAGCTTGTACACCTTGAACTTCAGGGCCTTGATGCGGTTGGCCTTCTGCTTGTCCCTGTTCGCCTTGATCAGCTTGGCACGGGACTCCGGGCTCCTGATGACCCTGACCGCCCTGTGTTTCTTGGGCGAGGCGGCCCGCTTGGTGTAGCTGACGACCTTCTTCACGGCGTCGCGGATCCGGTGGGCCACCTTCGAGATCGGGCCGCGGCGGATCACCGTCTTGGCCCGGATCACCGTCGACCGCTTCATGTATCTCACGGTGCGGTTGTTGACGAGCCTGTCGGCCGCCTTGGCCACCTTCGCCAGACCGCTGAGGAACTTCGGCCAGTGGCCCGTGGGGTCCGTCGCCGACATCGGGTTGTCGTCCGCATAGGCGTAGCGGTTCGCACTCACCGACTCCGGCAGGGGCGAGAGGCCCACCGTGTCCCGGCTGGTGAACCGGCCGACCTCCGGCGCGTACCAGCGGGCGGCCATGTTGACCTTGCCGGACTCCGGGTCGGTCCAGCCGGACTGGTAGCCGAGGCCGCCCAGGATTCCGCTGGTGCGGGACACCTTGCCGAACGGGGAGTACGTCCGCGAGCCGGTCAGCGCCTCGCCCGCCGCGGTGAACTGCGCGACCACGTCGGTGTGCAGGTCCGTGAGGGCCAGCACGGACGAGACCGGCGTCTTCACACCGAGCAGGGATCCGTCGGCGTTGCGGCTGTAGGAGGTCCCGCCGTCCGAGGCGATGTCGTTCCCGACACCGCTGTAGGCGAACGAGAACAGGGCGGTGCCCGTCTCGTCCCGGGCCTCCAGGACCCGGTCGAAGCCGTCGTACGTGTACGTCCGGCCGCCTTCGCCGATCACCCGGTCGAAGGCGTCGGCCTTGACGGCGACGGTGCCGCCACCGACGCTCGCGACCTGGCTGAGCGAGCCGCGCGCGGTGTACATGTACGAGTCGCCGCCGGCCCGCATGAGCCGGTTGCGGGCGTCGTACGTGTACGTGTCCGCGCCCACCTGGGTCCGGTTGCCGGAGGCGTCGTAGCCGTAGGACTCCGTCGCGGTCCCGTTGTTCCAGGACGTCAGGCGGTCGGCCCGGTCGTAGGTGTAGGTGTTGACGGTGACGCCCGCGTCACCGGTCGTCGTCTTCGTCGTCTCGTTGCCGTTCTCGTCCCACCCGTAGGCGATCGAGGAGAGCACCTTGCCCGTCGGAGACGTCAGCCTGTCCTCCGTCACCCTCTCCAGTGCGTCGTACGAGAAGGTCCGCCGGGACCCGCCCGTCCCGTAGTCGATCTGCTTGACCCGGTCGTCGGCGTCGTAGGTGTACGTCAGCGCCGTGCCGGTCGACGCGTCGGCGGCGGTCCGGAGCCGGCCGTCGGTGTCGTAGCCGTACGTGGTCGTGCCGGAGGCATCCGTCCGTGAGGTCATCAAGCCGTCGCCGTTGTACGCGAAGGACGAGTCGCCCGAGGGGCCGGCCGTGGACAGGAGCAGACCGCGGTCGTCGTAGGTGAAGGTGTTCTTGACGTCACCGGCGCCCGCGACGGACGTGAGCCGGTCGTCGGAGTCGTACGTGTAGGTGCGGTCGGCCGTGATGGCCTCCGCACCCGTGCCCGACTGGCGGACGAGCCGGTCCTCGGCGTCGTACTCGTTGACGACGGTCACGCCGCCCGGGGAACGGCCCTCCTTCGCCCGGCCTCCGGCGTCGTACACCGTGGTGAACGTCCGGTCCGCCGCGTCGGGGTGCGACGGGGTGGCCGGCTCTATCTCGGACTCGGCGCGCCCCCAGCTGTTGTAGGTGGTCAGAAACGCGTTGCCGCGACCGTCGGTGAAGCGCGTCCGGTTGCCCTCCGCGTCGTAGCCGAAGGTCGTGGTGATGGACTCCGTCGCCGAGACCGGCTGCACCGCCTTCGTGACGGCACCGGAGGCGTCCGTCGTGAGGGTGGTGGTGTGGCCCCGGTAGTCCGTCGTCGACGTGACGTTGCCGGCCCGGTCGAAGGTGGTGCGCGCGGTACGCAGCACCGTGCCCTGCGCGTCCAGGTCCTCGACCTTGACGAGCTGCCCGAACGGGTCGTACGTGTTGCGGTTGCTCGTGCCGTCCGGGTCCGTCGACGTGAGGACGCGGCCGTCCATGTCGTAGGTGAACCGGTGGCTGTCGCCGGAGGCGTCGGTGACCGCGGTCTTCTCGCCGAGCACGTTGTACGCGTACGACTCCGGGATGCCGGAGGCGCTCAGCACCCGGGACAGCTCGCCGCCCGGGGCGTCGTACTCGTTGACCACCGTGTACGCCCGCTGCGTGGGCTGCCGGACGATGTCCGTGGTGGTGAGCCGGCGGCCCAGGTAGTCCCAGGTGGACTCCTGACGGGCGCCGTTCGGCCGGGTGGCCGACAGCTCGTCGCCGTTGGTGTCGTACGTGTACGTCGTGACACCGCTGCGCGGGTCCGTGACCGAGGCCTTCTCCCCGAGCTGCGTGTAGGTGTACGCGGTGCGGTTGCCGAGCTCGTCGACCTCCGCCTTGAGCAGGCCCAGGGTGTCGTACTCCGCCCATGACGTGGCCGTGATCGGAGTCGTACCGCCCGGCGGAGTGTAGGGCGGCAGCGTCGTCGACGTCTCCCGGCCTTCCGCGTCGTACGCCACGACCGTCACGTTGCCCAGCGCGTCCGAGGTCTCGGTCGCCTCGCCGAAGGTGTTGTAGCCGGTCATGGTGACGGGCCGGACGGAGACCGGGGTCCCGCCGTTCCGCTCCACGTCGACGAGCGGTTCGGTGACCGAGGTCGCCCGCCCCGCCTCGTCGTAGCCGTAGTCCGTCGTGGTGCCGTTCTCGTCGGTCTTCGCGAGCGCCAGACCGCGCTGGTCCAGCTTCGAGGTGGTGGTGCGGACGGAGCTGCCGGCGGCCGGCAGGGTGCCGCCCTTGACGGCGGTGATCTGCGCCGAGGTCAGTGCCTCGGCGTAGACCTGGACGTCGTCGATGCCACCCTTGAACTCGTAGTCGTAATCGGTGCCGTACCCGTGACGGCCGATCTGCAACGGACCGGTCGACTCCCACGGGGAGGTGTACGGGACTTCCTGGGCGAGGGCGCCGTTGACGTACAGGCGCAGCTTCGCCGCCTGCGCGTCGTACACACCGACCAGGTGGGTCCACGCCCCGGCCACGGCCGCCGACGGAGCGGAGACCGCCCGGTCGAACGTCTGGACCGGCGCCACGTCCGCACGCGGCCGGGCGAACACCCAACCGGTACCGGCCGCGTAGTACAGCACGAAGCCATACACATGGTCACCGTTCTGGGACAGCACCGTCCGACCGCTGGTGAGATCGGACAGCTTCGCCCATGCGGAGACCGTGAAACTGCCCGCCGTGTTCACGACCGGACCCTCGGTCTGCGCCCATGAGTTGGCGTCACCGTCGAAGACGGCACTGCCGCCCCGGTCGGTGCTCCCGCGCATACCAGTGCCATGCGTGGCGGTGCTGTTGCCGCCGGAGGAGTCCGCCAGGCCGGAGCCCGTCGTCTCGTCCAGCTTGTAGCGGGCCACCGGAGCCGTGGTGCCGTCGTGGACCGTGACCCCCCTGACGTTGCCCAGGTCGTCGTACCGCATGTCCGTCATGTCGACGTCACCGGTCGCCGGATCGGTCTCGGACTCGGTCACGACCCGGTCGTCGGGGTCGTACGACACCGTGGTCGACCGCGCGAGACCGTTCGGGTCGAGGACCGTGCGGGTCGTGCGGTCGGCCGCGTCGACCGTGAGCGTGCTCCTGACCCGGCCGTCCTCGGTGATCTGCTCGGTCAGGTTGCCGGCGGCGTCGTAGGTGTTCGCCTGCTCCGTGAAGGACTTCCCGGACTGCGGGTCCCTGCGGACCACCGTCGCCGACAGACCGTTGTCGGTGTACGTGTACGCCGTCACCCAGCCCATCGCGTCCGTGACGGACGCGAGGCGGCCCGCCGGGTCGTATGCCCGGGACTCCCGCACGAGGAGGGAGGGGGCGGACGGGTTGTTGGGGTCGCCCGCCCAGTTCTGCAGTCCGGCCGTGAGCGGCCGCCGCTCGGCGTCGAAGGTGAAGACCTGGATGTTCCCGGCCGGGTCCGTCTCGCGCACCTTGTTGCCGTAGACGTCGTACGCGAACGACGTGGTGTCGCCGCCCGGGTCCGTCTTCGTCAGGACACGGTTGCGCGCGTCGTACGTCATGGACGTCGTGCGCGCCGTGTCACCGCCGATCAGGTCCGCCTGGGTCTGCGACAGGACGTTTCCGTCGGAGTCGAAGGCGGTCGTGGTGCGTGCCTGGTGCGTCGTGCCGGTGACCCGGTTGATGATCCGAGGGCCGGTCTCGCTGACGATCTGGTCGTTCTTGTCATACGCCTGCGAGGTCGTCAGGCCTGCGGGGTACGCGTCCGAGATCTTGGTCCTGGAGAGCTGGCGGCCGATGTTGTCGTACGTGTACTTCTCCTTGGCGCCATTGGCGTCAACGGTCTCGGCGAGGTCGCCGTTGGCGTAGTACGTGTACGAGGTCTTCTTGCCGCCCGGGGTGGTCACCTGGGCGACGAGCCCGGCCGGCGCCTTCGCGGTGCCGCCCTCTGCCGCCGGGGTGGCGGTGGTGGTGTAGACGGTGCTGGTGGTCCGGCCGTTGGGGTGCCCTGCCACCGGCGGGGACGTCACGGCCGTGACGTTGCCGCCCGTGTCGTAGGTGTGGGTGGTGAGGTAGGTGTTGTCGGTGGGTCCCGAGGACCGGCCGTCACGCTCGGTGATCGGCATGTCGTTGCGCGGATCCATCGGCGGGAACGCGGTGGTCGTGTCCGGGTAGTACGTGAAGTACTCGGTGGAGCACTTGCCGGCCAGGGTGTCCTGACAGGTGGTCTGGGAGACCGCGTTGCCCCGGACGTCGTGGCCGGTGACGGACCGGTTGCCGTTGGCGTCGGTGATGGTGTGGAGGAAACCGGCCGTGTCGTAGCCGTACGTCGTCCGCCGGCCCTCGGTGTCGACGGAGGCGAGGAGGCGGTTGCCCATCTCGGCGTCGTAGACGTAGGTGAGGGTCTTGTCCTTCGGGTCGGTCAGCTTGACCGTACGCACCGGGGCGATCCCGGACGACGCCTTGTACGCGGACCAGTGGCGGGCCACGTCGTCCTCGGTCAGACCGGCCTGGTAGAAGGCGACCTCGGCGATGGAACCCGTGAAGTAGGAGACGTCACCCGGCGAGCTGTACCAGCCCTTGCCGAAGCCGGCACCGATATAGGTGCGGGTGTTGTTCTCGTTGCTCGGAGCACCCGTGCAGGTACCCTGCTTGGCCCCGTCGAGGTACAGCGTCTGCGTGGTGCCGGACGCGGTCAGGACGGCGTGGTGCCAGGTGTCGTCGGTGACGGTCGCCGTCGAGCCGATCGTCGCGGTGGCGTCGCAGGTGCCGCTCCACCAGTGACCGCGCAGCTTGCCGTCGGCACCGACGTACAGCAGGTCGCTGTAGCTTCCGGCCGCTCCCCCGGCATAGTCCACCGCGAGGCTCTGGTCGCTCATGATCACGCCGGGCTCGGCGGTCCTGAACCAGAGCTCCACAGACCGGTCCGGCTTCGCGTGCAGCGGCCCGAACGGCAGCTCGGCGTACGAGCTGGTGCCGTTGAACGACGCCGCGCTGTTGTCGTCGGCGCCGAAGGGGCCGACGACGCCCTGCGTCACGGTGTTGTACGTACCGAAGCCGGTGTTCAGCTCGTTCGCGGCCTGCGGTGCGGCCTGGGTGTCCCCGAGGCGCCAGTAGCCGGCAGGGGCGGAGCCCATAACGGCCGAGCGGTAGACCTGCGAGGAACCGGTGACGGCCGCCGGGTTCAGCTTCCACGTACCACCGTTTGCGTCGGTGGCCTGGAGGACCAGGTCGTCAGCGGTGCCGTAGACAACCGTGGATTGGGTCTTGCCACCCGGGGTCGTGACGGAGTCGAGGAGCCCCGCCGCACGGAACGCGGCCTGGTACTGCGCCGTGATCACACCCGCCGTGAGGGGCTCCGTGTAGATCGCGACCTCGGCGAGCTGGCCGGAGAAGTGGCCGAGCGGGTCGGCCGCGTTCATGGCGGGCCAGCCGCGATTGTTCACACCCGCGCCGAGCGCGATGTACGGCGTGTTCCAGTCCTTGATCTGACCGGCCTTGCTACCCTGCGGGACACCGTCCAGATACAGCGTCTGGGTCGTGCCCGCACCGGTCAGGACCGCCTGATGCCACTTGCCATCGCTGACGGAGGCGGCGGAGGTGATCGTCGTCCCGCACGTGCCCGTCGCCAGACAGCCGCGCAGCTTGCCGTCCGTGCCGACGTACAGCGCGGGCGTGTTGTAGGTGGTGTTGGCCACCGGGCTGGGGTCGCTCAGCGGCTTGTCACCGTAGTAGACGAGGACGCCGCCGGCCTGCGTGGTCTTGAACCACGCCGAGATCGTCGTGTACGAGGGCGTGGCGCCGGGGGCGCTGGGCATCTCGACGTATGACGCGCTGCCGTCGAACGTGGCGGTCTTCTGGGTGGATCCGGCGAGCAGGCTCGTCGACCCCAGGGCCACGTTGCGGTACAGACCGTTGTACTTGCCCTGATTGGCGTCGACCGTGTCCTTCGAGACGGTCTCCCCGGCCGCCTCACCGAGCCGCCAGTACGCGTACGGGTCGGCGTCCAACACCGTCGTGCGGTGGTGGTTGCCGGTCGCGTAGGTGTACGCCGTGCACTTCGTGGCGTCAGCCGGCGGACACACGCCGGTCAGCTGGTCGCCGGCGTAGCCGTACTTCCACGTCTGCGCGGTGCTCGCGTCGCCGACGACGGCCGCGTCCGTGGCTACCGTCACCACGTGGGCGGCGGTCGCTCCGGACGGGGTCGCCCAGGCGAGGGTCAGGGACCGCTTCGAGGTGGTGTTGGTGATCTTCGTGAGCTGGCGCGAGGCGTTGTAGGTGAACGTCTCCGCCCGGCCCGCGTAGTCCACGATGCCGGATATCGCGTAGAGCCCGGTCTTCCCGGTCGCTTGCGTGAAGGAGTAGGCCGTGAAGTCCTTGTCCGTCAGCTTGTAGCCGCCGGTGACGGGCTCCAGGCGGGCGTAGCGTCCGCGCGGAGGAACGAACGTGCCGTTGCTGTTGCGGCCGAAGGCGACCTGCTCACCACCCGGATAGGTGATGACGACGCTGGTGACCGTGCCCGCGCCGTCCTTGTTCTCGGCTGCCTTCATGTCGACGACCGTCGACCAGCCCGCGCCGAAGGCGCCGTCAACACGCGGGTCGAGGCTGTTGTAGGAGCGGTCGATCTCCAGGGAGGGGCCGATGACGGGGACGTCGGCATCGGTGTCCTCGGTCGTGTAGTTGCCGTCCGACGGGTCGAACTCGTGGCCGTCGGTGTTCTGCGCGAGACCCGAGGTGACCGGCGGCTGCGGAACGGCGGTGGAGAAGCGGCTGGCCGAGTGCAGCACCGAGTCGTGGCCGTCGGTGACGCTCACGTACCAGTTGTAGTTCTTCGACCAGGCGAGCTTGCCCGCCGGCACCTTCCAGGCGCGGTCGGCGATCACGCCGGAGGACACGACCGGGGTGGTGGCGGCCGAGTCGGCGTCGTACACCTCGAAGGAGTACGACAGGGTGCCGGGCCAGCCGTCGGCGTCGCTCGCGTACACGAGCAGCTCGGGCTGGAGCGTGTGCGCCTGGAAGTTCTCCGGCGGGTACTGGGCGTTGACCTGTGGCTTCGTGTTCGCCGTGTACGTCAGGTCGAGCGCCGGGCGGAAATCGGCGGTCGCCGAGTTGTCCGAGTGGAACTTCTTCCAGTGGAGGCTGTCGCTGGTCGGCGCGGTCAGCGCCAGACCATGGTTCGCCCCACCGGTGGCGACGTACGTGAACCAGTCGGTTGACAGGGTGACCGGCATTTTCACGCCGACACCCGGGGAGTTGCTGTCGTTCGAGCAGGACGCTCCCGCCGCGGGCGTGGCCGTGCCGATGGCGGCGCCGTACGCCGGGCCGGGGTAGCTGGTTACCCCGGACGGGGTCCAGGCCTGGGAGATCGGGTGGACCGAGAACTCCTGGGCCGGGCAGGTCGAGGACCACAGCGCGTACACGTTCAGCGTGGCGGCGGAGACCCGCTGCCCCTTGAGCGTGGTGCCGAGCGACGGGAACTGCAGGAACGAGTTGGTCTTGTTGGTGCCCGCGTCGTACGAACCCACCTTGATGATCGGCTCGGTGGAGTGATCACCGGGAATCGTGTTCTGGGCGTACGTGGAATTGCTGGCCGTGACGGTCGGATCGACGGTCACCGGGTAGACCCGCTCGGGTGCGGCGAGCCAGGCGCGGTCCGCGGTCATCCGAAGGGCCGGCTTGCCATCGACAGTCGTCAGCTCGTAGCTGACGGCCCGGGACTGTGCCGCGTCACCGGAGCGGGGATCGATCCTGGAGTCCTCCATGAAGGCATGGGGGACGGTGGCGGTCACCGCCCCTGCCGCGTCGGTGAACTCGACGTCGCCGTCGGCCGCGATGCGCGGTGTCAGGCCCGTGGCGTCGAGGGGAAAGACCCAGGAACTCGCCGCGTCGGGGGAACGCAGGACGATGTTCTCCTTGAAGCCCTCCGCCAGCGACACGAGCTGGACGTCGGTGTCGGGCAGGACGCTGGCGTACGTGATGGTGCCGTTGGCGTCCACGGTGGGCTCGGACGTGGCGGCGCCGCGCAGGGAGTAGGCCAGAGACCGGCCGGAGCCGAAGTCCACGGATGCCAGCTGCCGGTCGGCGGCGGTCGGCGCGAACTCGATGTCGAGGGAGTTGGCCCTCTGCTGGAGACGCCCGTCCCTGTCCTCGGTCAGGCTCGTGTCGATCGGCTTCCAGGTGCCGTCGGCCGTCTTGAAGTTGGATCGCCCCGCGTAGTGGCGGACGGTCGTCGAGCCATCGGCGTTGACGAAGAAGTCCGAGCTCGCCGAGGACTTCTTCGCGTCGCGCCGGCTCGTGCGGGCGTCGAAGCTGTCGGCGTCACCGGGCGCCTTGCCGGTGGTGACGTCGGCGGGGTTGTCGGTCTCCCGCTTGAACGGCGGAAGCTCCCCCTTCGCCTTGCCGGGCTTGCGGCCGGCCTCGCCTTCGAGGCTGGTGGCGTCGGCGGAGGCACGGTGGCTCTTGCCGGCGGCCGTGCCGCCCTGTTGGTCAGGGGTGTCGAGAGGGGTCTCGTTCACCCACTTCCACAGCCCGGAGAGGGAGAGTTGAGGCAGCTTCACCGGAGTCAGGGTGGCTCCGGTGGCCATCGCCGTCTCGGTGGTGAGCATGCAGGAGAAGGATGTCAGGACGAAGAGAGCCGTAGCCCTCAGCCTGCGTCTACCGGTGCGAACCGGTGGCTGCAGACGAGGGCTACGGACCCGATGAACTCGCATGGGTCGGCCTTTATTTATGCTGCGTTTACAGAAACCTCCCGAGCCTGCCCGACATACGCACACCAGTTCTATAGCTGACGCGTATCACTTACAAGATCGTTATGGGATGGAGTGCCGCACCCGCGGCAGGAGGCGCCGAGCGTCAGCCCGAGCCCGAGCCCGTTCGCGTACGAACGGCCGACAGCGGCCACCGTGGAGCACTCATTGCCGGGGAGCCGCGAACGGCCGGGCGTCGCTCCATTCCCAGAAGAGGGCCCCGGCCTCCCTCTGCTCCCGCAGGAACTCCTCGAACGCGGTGGAGTCCCGGTCCGCCGGAACGTTGATCGCCGCGTGCCGGCCGCCGCGAACATTGCCGCGATGGCGGCGCGGAAGGAGCCGGCAGGACGTTGACTGCCCGAACGTTCGCGCCAGCCACCCGCGCAAGACCATCCTGCGCGCGCAGGGAGCAGAGGGTGCCTTCCACCTTCATGGAGATGGTGTCGGGGCCATCCCCGCGGGGGCGGAGGTGAGTCGCCGTGGCGGATTGGCGGCCAGTGAGGCCTCTGGGCAACGGCCGATCAGAATCCCGGCTGCTTCTCGTAGACCGGGATGTCGTACCCCTGATCGCGGAGCCACTCCCGAGTCAAGAATGCTTTCTGCCTGGTCTCCGCTTGGGGCTCTATGCCCTTCAACAGCGCCCCGGCGTAGATCACGAGGTTCTCCGCCTCCTCCATCTCCTTGAGAACGGCTTGGGCCACGGCCTGTGCTACATCGACGTCCAGACGACCCTCTACCTGCTAGCGCTGCAGACGGTCTCTGGCCTGCCGCGCAGCGTCATCTTCGGCGTGGGCTTCCGCTGTGCCGGCTGCGTCCATTGCCTTCTCATTCGCCGCATCCATCTGCCGCGTGAGGTAAGCGGTGATGACCCCCTTGGCAAGGTTCTCCCGGCGCTGCTTATCGTCCGTCATGCCCCTGCCTCTTTCCTGCCCCTACGCACCAGGCCGATATGGATGTGCCCGCCCGGTGCAACGTGCGACGGCTTCCCGGGCGGGCTCTACCCGTTATCGTCCGGGAGAACGGCCGCGGGCGCGCGCGGAGCCTGCCCGGCAACGGGGGTTGGTGACGCATTGCACCCCGCACCGGGGATCACTGGATGCGGGGGCGCACGGGAGGCGGATCAACGACCAGTCGGCCCGGCCACCCGCAGTTGACCGTAGCGGTCTGCGGTCTGGCGGCGTATCGGTTCGCCGCCGCCCGCACGGGCTACATGGCCGTACGGCTGGTGACGGGCTTGTTGACGGCTGCCGTCCTGTGAGGCGGTGTCAGGCCGCGGGGGTGGTGCGGGAGCGTGGGCGTTCGGTGGACAGCACCGCCCACACCCGTCGGCCGTCCTCGGAGGCATCCGTGCCGCAGCTGGCGGTGCCGGGGACGGCGGCGAGGTCGGACAGGATCGTCCCGTCGGGTTCGGAGCCGGTGTGGCTGAGGACGGCGATGAGGAGCATGTCGTCCTGGTCGGCGAGGTGGACGCTGATGCGCCGGCCGTCGTCGGCGGTGGCCGCGCCGACGAGGATGCGCACGGTCTTCTCGAGAGCCTCGTCTTGGGGGTGGGCGTAGCCCCATCCGCGGACGGTCTCGGTGATCTTCCTGACGGCCTGTCCGGCGACCCAGGGGTAGCCGGTGAGGGCCCAGTTCGCGGCGCGCCGGGCCCGGATCGACATGCGGGGTCGGCGGGTCTGGAGGTGGGCCTGCCCGGGGCCGGGGAGCGGCAGCGTCGTGGAGACGGGCTTGGTCGACGGCTGCGGCCGGGGTGCCTCGACGGGCTTCTTCTGCGGGGGCGGGGTGCGGGGCGGGTAGGTCGGCGGCACCTTGGGGCCCTTGTCGTTCATGGGCATCGGGTCGGTCACGACAGCCTCCTTGCGCTCACGACCATTCTGGCAGCGCGGCCCGATCTGTTGTGGCTGATTGCACAGGTTCCTGGCGTGTGGTGCCAGGTCCCTCGCGCCGATCACGCGCCCGCCTCCGTCGCGGCACGGGACCGGCAGGCGTAAGGCACAACCCAACGACCATCCGATATGCCCTTTTTAGCGACCATGCCAAGAGCCGGGCCGAAATTACTTTTCCACGCACAGAACACCCCTAGAGGTCGCTTTCGCCCGATGTTTCATCCTGAGATCAGGTGCTATGCGGCTTTTTTTGGATCGCGCCAGGAGATGGTGTTCTCGCTGGTGAGGCGGCGGGGCATGCGGCCGGTCATCGCAAGGTGGATCATGGCTTCGGAGCGGGTGGGCAGGGTTTCGTAGTCGCGGGCCAGGCGGCGGTGGAGCATGAGCCAGCTGTAGGTCCGCTCGACTGCCCACCGTTTGGGGATCGGGGTGAAGCCCCACAACGCCGAGAACAAGGAGCAGGCCCGCAAAGCCGTCGCCATATTCGCCAAGCAGTACAACGCGAAGTACCCCAAGACGGTCAGGAAGATCGTGGACGATGAGGACGAGCTGCTGGCGTTCTACGACTTCCCCGCCGAGCACTGGTTCCATCTGCGGACCACGAATCCCATCGAGTCGACGTTCGCCACCGTGCGGCTGCGGACCAAGGTGACGAAGGGTGCCGGCAGCCGGCCGCCGGGCTGGCGATGGTTTTCAAGCTGGTCGAGTCAGCCCAGGCCCGCTAGCGGGCTGTGACGCACTCCACCTCGTCGCTCTGGTCTGTGCCGGGGCCCGCTTCGAACACGGCCACCTCGTCGAACGCTCCGAGACCCTCTCGGCGTGAGTAACCTCAGCCGATCCGCAGAAGCCGAGAGGATCTCAGATGCTCATGCGTCTGCATACGTGCAGCTGGCCGTCGCGGGGGAAAGACGGCGGCGCCGCGGGCAGGATGGTGTCGAAGTCGCAGCGGCTCTTCTGTGCAACCCGGCACGATGCCAGGTTGTCCAGCTGGTGCAGGAGTTCGAGACGCTCCAGCCCGTTGGCTTCGAAGGTGTCGAAGGCTCAGCTGGTGAGTGCCTCCAGAGCGCGGGAGGCCACTCCGCGCCCGCGAGCGTGCGCAGCGGTCCAGTAGCCCACTTCGGCCGCCGGTTTGCCGGAGGTGACTTCCTTGAGGACTACGTTGCCCACCAACTGTTGGCGAACTGAACCGAGTTTTACCTCAAGGACGGCGAAGCCGAACCGGTTCCCCGCCGCCCAGCCCTGCTGCTGCGCCTGCACCCAGCGTGCCCCGTCGGCATCGTTGTCCACGACAGAGTTCGCCCACTGGCGCAGTGCGGGATCCCGGCTCACCTCGACCAATGCGGCAACGTCCTCCATGCGCCAGGGGCGAAGAACGAGATCGGGAGAGACCGGCGAAGCGGCCACCTGAAGTACGACCGGGGCACTCATCAACCGATCATATGTGGCGGCGTTTTCACCCGATGCCAGCCGCGTCCGCCCCCTGCTCCTTGCGGCCGTCCCGTCATTGCTGTGTCCGGACGTGCAGAGCCTGGACGGACCAGTCGAGCACTGGAGCCAGACTCTCCGGGGGTGGCCAGCCGTTGACCGCTGCGAGCAGCTGGAGGTATCGCTCCCTGCGGGGGTCGTTCACGCTCTCCAGCCGAGTCGCCAGCCGGCGGCGAAGCTCGACGTCGTCGGGACGGCCGAGGAGGTGCGCGTAGTGCGCCGTGAACGCCGCGACGATCGGATCGGCCTGGGGCGAGGCCGGGTCGATGCCGGCGGTCAGGGCCGGGCCGGCCTGGTCACGGACGATTGCGGCAATGTCGCGGCGCGGGCCCATCGTGTCGCTTCGGGTCTGCTCGGCTGCTTGGTCCTCGGCCATCCGTCGCACCATGGTGCGGAAATCCGGGTCCAGGGACATTTCGGCCAACTCCACCCACGCCTGGACCTGCTCTGCCTCCGGGTTGTCGGGCAGCTCGGGGGTCATCGAGCGCATGACCCCCGCGAATGCGGGGGCGGCGTCAAGACCGCCGAAGACGGCGTTGAGGAAATCGCCGATCAGACATCGGCGTTCGTCCTCGGAGAGCTGGGCCAGCCGGTGCATGAGTTCCGTCTCCTCAGGTGTGGACCCGCGCTCGGCCACCGCCATCAGCACCGCGCGCCGCAGGCACAGGACGCCAATCTGCACTTCCAGTGCTTCGGCGTGCGCCGCGGCGACCTCGGGAAGCGAGAGCTCGCGGTCCACGACCTTGCGGATCGTGGGAAGGTCCAGTCCCAGCTCGCGCAGGGTCCGCACGAGGTCCAGGCGTGCGACGGCGTCGATGTTGTAGAGGCGGTAGCCGGCCGGGCTGCGGTCCGCCGGCGCCACGATTCCGCGATCGGAGTAGAACCGAATGGTCTTGACCGTCAGACCGGTCCGTCGAGCGAGTTCGCCGATCGAGTAGAGCGTGTCGCCGTCCATGCCCCCACCTTTGTGTCTCCCCCTACTGGAGACTCAAGTCCCTTCGCCTGTCAGCAGGCAACCACTCCTGATCCACAAGTCCTGACAACTCCTCGGCAACCGGGATGCGCGGCGTGTGGGAGGAGCTCTGTGGCCGGGTGCGGGGATGGCAAACTCCAGGGGCCGCCCTCCGTATACGCGTAGCCTGAGAAAGCAACCGAGGATGTCTGACCCGATACCAGGACCTTCGTACCACGCCCATGATTCTTGGGCGCCCCCGCCACAGGGTGTAGTGCCGCCTGCGCAACCCTGGCCCGCTCCGCAGGTGGGGCGGGGTCCCCAGGCTCCCGTACCGCCGGCACCTGTGCTCGGGCCGGTGGCTGCACCTCCAGGATCCGCGTACCACGAGCAGGGACGCAATGGGCAACAGCGTGCATGGGGACGGGTGGGGGAGTTCTTCCTTGCCCTTGCGCTGATGGTGGCCGGCATGATCTTTGTGTTCATCGGCTCTGTTGTCATTGGCATGCTTCTGGGAGTGGAGTGGGCTCCGGACGACAGTGACGCACTCTTCGCCGATCCGCTGCTCGATAACGCTGTTCTGCTGGTGGTCCTCGCTCTGTGGATCCCGGCCGTGCTGGTAGCCGTCCGTGTATGCGGAAGACGGCCCGTCGGCACCCTCGCGTCCGTCATCGGGCGACTGCGGTGGGGGTGGCTGGGGCGGTGCTTCGGATTGGCCGCAGTCGTACTCGTCCTCCAAAATCTTGTGCTGATCGTCTGGAGCCTGGTCCAAGACGGATCCGAGACCGTGAGCGGGAAGACTCCCGGCTGGTCCGAACTTCTCCTGAGCCTGTTGGTGCTGTGGGCGCTCGTGCCCTTCCAGGCGGCCGCCGAGGAGTTCGTCTTCCGTGGTTGGCTGGTCCAGCTGTTCGGCGGATTCCTCCGCTCGCCGTGGCCTGGAGTGGCCGTGGCCTCGCTGCTGTTCGCCTTCGCCCACGGATACGGACAGCTGTCCGGGTTCCTGCTGTTGTGCTACTCGGCGGCCTGGTGGGGCTGGCTCACCATCCGTACGGGCGGCTTGGAGGCGGTCATCGCTGTTCACACGGTGAACAATCTGATCGCCTTCACCCTCTCCGCGGTCTTTGGGGAGCTGGCCGATGAAAGCACCGCTGCGGATGCCCCATGGGAGGCCCTGGTAACCGAGATGGTGTTCGCACCGGCGTTCTGCTTGATAGCCGCTCGGCTCGCCGACCGGCGCGGGATCACCACTCGCAGGCTGAGCCTCACTGAGCCGGTTTCATCCTGAACAGCTGCAGTTCAGCAGTGTGTGGACAGCCTGGACGATGATGCCCATGCGACGGGTCGAGCATCTGGCCCGGCGGAGGATTCGCCAGGACTTCAGCTGCGCGAGGGCCCGTTCTCCCGGAGCTCTCAGTCTGGCGTGGTCGCCGTTGAACTGCTGGTAGTGCTCGGGCTGTTCGCGGTGGTGGTAGGTAGTACGGGGTGCGGACGGTGGCGCCGGCGCCCTGGTAGGCGCGGTCCGCCAGGACGAGGATCTGCCGGGTGAGGCAGGCCTGGACGACGGCTGTGGGCGCGGGCCGCGGTCAGGTCGTGGGTGCCGGCCGGGTGTCGCGCGGGAGAACCACAGCGG
>NZ_JBHXRW010000097.1:0-16495 GCF_042716635.1 Streptomyces sp. NPDC058664
TTTTTTTTCACCGTGTCCGGGGGGGGGGGGGGGGGCGGGGGCGGGGGGGGGGGGGGGGCCGGGCCCCCCCCCCCCCCCCCGCGGGGGGGGGGGGGGGGGGGCGGCCCCCCCCCGGCGGGGTCAGACCACGGCGCCCGAACGGTCCCGGTCCGCGCCTGCCCGCCGCCCCGGTCCCGAGCCTCCGCCGACGGCCGGGATCCGGACCGGCCGCCGGGTCTCCAGGGCCACGGCCAGCGGCATCGCGGTGAACACGGTGGACGCCATGCCCAGGACGACGCCCGCGAGCAGCGCGACGGAGAAGTCGGTGAGCGAGTCACCGCCCAGGACCGCGAGCGCCACCAGGACGAAGAGCGCCCCCATCCCGGTGTTGACCGTACGGGGCAGGGTCTGGGCGACGGCCCGGTCGGCGAGGTCGGGAAGCCCGACGCCCCCGCCGCGGCGCCGGAGCTCCCGCAGCCGGTCGAGGACGACGACGGAGTCGTTGACCGAATAGCCGACGACGGTCAGGAGCGCGGCGAGGAAGACGCTGTCCACCGGCTTGCCGAGCCAGGCGAACAGGCCCACCACGAGCAGCACGTCCTGGGTCATCGCCGCCACCGCCGCCGTCGCGTACGTCCAGCGGAACCGCACGGTCAGATAGAGGAGCTGGGCCGCCACCGCGAGGCCGAGCGCGAGCAGCGCGTGGGTGCGCAGCTCGCCTCCCAGGCTCGGGCCGATCAGGTCGTCGCGCGTCACCTCCACCGGGCCGGCGACCCGGGTGAGCGCCTCCCTGATCTCGTCCTGTTCGTCGTCCCCGGTCTCCCGGACCCGTACCGACACGTCCTCGCCGTCGGACCCGACACCGTCGCCCGTCGTCCGCACGACCGCGTCCGGGAAACCCGCCGCGGCGATCGCCTCGCGTGCCGCGTCGGCGTCGACCGGACGCTCGGCCGCGTACTGGACGACCCGGCCGCCGGTGAACTCGACGCCGAACTCCAGGCCCCGGACGCCGATGCCGGCGAGTGCCGCCATCAGGAGCCCGGCGCAGGACATCAGCCAGCGGCGCCGGTGGGTCATCAGCCGGGGGACCCGCCGGGTCAGCCGGGTCCGCAGCCGGCCGAGGTCCGCGATGCCGGTGACGGCCGGCCGGTGGCGCACCGCGGGCAGCCGCAGTGCCAGATCGGCGAGGATCCGGGTGATCACCATCGCGGTGAGCAGCGAGGTCACGACACCGATCGCGAGGGTCACGCCGAAGCCCTTGACCGGGCCCGTCGCGAAGACGAACAGCAGGCCGGCCGCGAGCAGGGTGGTGATGTGGGAGTCCGCGACCGCGCTCCACGCCTTGCCGAACGCCGTCGCCAGCGGACGCCGGGGATCACGCCCGGCGGTCCGGCCGAGCGCCGCGTACTCCTCCCTCGCCCGTTCGAAGACGAGGACGTTCGCGTCGACGGCGATGCCGACGGCCAGGACGAAGCCGGCCAGGCCGGGCAGCGTGAGCGTGGCCCCCAGGGCGACCACGGCGGCGTACGAGACCAGCCCGTAGAGGAGGAGGGCGACCGTGGCGAGGACTCCGAGGAGCCGGTAGACCACCATGACGAAGAGTCCGGTGCAGGCGAGTCCGATCAGCGCGGCCAGGGCGCTCGCCCGGATCGCCTCGGCGCCGAGCGTCGGTCCCACGGTGCTCTGTTCGACCGTCGTCACCGGGACGGGCAGCGCGCCGCCCTCCACGAGCGCCGCGAGATCACGGGCCTCCTGGGCGGAGAACCCGCCGGTGATCTGCGCGGAGCCGCCGCCGATGCCGGCGCCGCAGGGGACGCCGGCCTGCATGCCGGGCGCGGAGACGACCCGGTCGTCGAGCACGATCGCGACCCTGCGCGCCGGGTCCGCGGGCGCCGCGCAGGCCGCGTCGCCGGTCAGCTCGGCCCAGGCGCCGGCGGCGCGGTCACGGAAGGAGAGGTCGACCGTCCAGCCCCGGCCGCTCGTGGTGTCGAGGACGGCGTCGGCGCTCTCGACGCCGTCACCGGTGAGCGCGGGCGCGGCCAGGGCGAGAAGGCGTCCCGGCGTGTCGGGGTCGGCGAGGACGCGCGTCCCGTCCGGCGCGGCCGGTCCCGCGGGTCCTCGCGCCTCGCCGGTGACGGCGTGGAAGGTGAGCTGCGCCGTACGGCCGATGACGTCGGCGGCCTGGCGCGGGTCGCGGAGCCCGGGGAGTTCGATGACGATGCGCCGTTCGCCCGAACGGGCGAGCGACGGTTCCGCGACGCCGAGGCCGTCGACGCGCTTGCGGAGCACCTCCAGGGCGCGGTCGGTGGCGGCGGCGTCCGCACGGGTGGTGGGTCCGTCCTCGGTCTGGAGGACGATACGGGTTCCGCCGCGGAGGTCGAGTCCGAGACGGGGCGGGGTGGTCAGGGTGATCCAGAGGGAGAGCGCGACGACGGCGAGCGCGAGCAGCGCACGCCAGAGCGCGGAACGAGAGGTCACGGGTACTCCACGGGCAGCGCACGGCGACGGCGCGCGTCCACGCGGAGGGTGGGAACGCTCGTCGGCCGTGCCGGACGTACGGTCGGATGCGCGTCGTCGACCGGTCCGGGGGCATGCCGAGGGCCCGGACGGCGACGCGGGGGAACGTCAGCTGTGCCGGGCGGAGGGAGGGCCGCGGGGGGCGCGCGGTGCGCGGGGTCCGGCGGGCGGCGCGCGCTCCCGGCGGGGGTCGCCGGCGAGGGCGCCGCGCGCGGGTACGGACAGGTCGGCGGGAACGGCGGCGGTGGCCGCGGGCGTTCCGGGGATCCGCAGGGGGTTCTCGACGGCGGCCGGGAGTCGCACGACGGCGGTGGGCGCGAAGTGCGGCTCGGGCGACGAGGCCCGCGCGGGGCTGTGGGGCGGGCTGTGCCGGGGACTGTCCCCGGGAGCGTGGTGCGCGGGAGCGTGGTGCGCGGCGCCGGGGGCGGCCGGGAAGGCGGCGGTGACCGGGTGGGGTGTCGGGGCGAGGGCCTGCGCCGTCGGTGCCGGGAGGACGAGCAGGGACCAGACCGCGCAGAGCAGCGCGGGCAGCAGGGTCGCGAGTCGCCGGGCCGAATGTCCCACCGCCCCTCTCCCCTCCCCGATCCGCCTGTGGGGGCCAGCCTAGACCGGAGGGCAAGGCCGCCGGCCACCGGGCCGCTCGGCCGCGGCTGTTGGGTACGACAGCTGAGTACGCGTGCTCATGTGGGGCGCGGCGCGATCTCGCACGATGGGTGGGTCAGCGCTTCGTCCTCGGATCCAGGGGGCCCGCCCGTGCTCAGCCGTATCGCCGCCCATGTCGTCCCGTTCTTCGGGCGACTGACCGTCACCACCGACCCGGAGGCCCGGATCGAACCCGGCAGCATCCTGGTCGTGAACCACACCTCGACGGCCGACCCGGCGCTCGTCCTCGCCGCGCTCCGCAGGCGGCTCGCCGTCGAACCCGTGCTGCTCGCCACCTCCGGGCTGTGGCGGGTCCCGCTGCTCGGCCGGGTCCTGACCCGCGAGGGATACGTACCCGTCCACCGCAACTCGGCGCGGGCCGCCGCCGCCCTCGACCACGCGGCGGTCGCGCTCGCCTCGGGACGGCACGTCATGCTGTACGCGGAGGGCCGCATCCCGCCCCGCCCCGACGCCGCCGAGAATCCGCCGGAGGCGTTCCGCACCGGGCTCGCCCGGCTCGCCGGGGCCACCGGGGCGCCGGTCGTGCCGATCGGCCAGGCCGGTGCCCGCCGGATCACCTCCGGCGGGCGCGTGAAGCAGATCGCGGGGGTGCTGACGGCGCCCGTCCGCAGGCCGGGCCTGCACGTCCACATCGGGACCCCGCTCCGGCTGCCCGCCGACGTGTCCGCCGCGACGGCACTGGCCCACGGGGCCGTCACGGAGGCATGGCGCACGGCGGCCGGGGCGCTCGGCGAACCGGCGGCACACACCTGACCGGCGGCGCGCGGCCCGTCGGCGGGTCACCCCGCGCCGTGGCGACGGCCGTTCACCTCCGGGCCGCACGGGAGTCGCGCCGAGGACTCCCGCTGTTCCCGAACAGCGTTCTACGATGCGATGGTTGTGCGTGTGCGCGCAGAACGGGCGTCAGGGGGAGGCGCGATGGCGGAACGATTCGTACGCGTACGGGACCACGTGCCGGAGGACCTGCCCGGCGAGGTCCCGCGCGACCTGCCCGACGGGGTGGAGCTCTACCACCTGAGGCCCGACGGCGGCATCCTGCTCGCCGACCGGGAGGGGCGCCGGGAGCTCGGACCGGAACGGGAGTTCCTGCGGTTCATCGACGACGGACAGTTCGCCCACTATCTGGTGGGGGACGCCGCCACCTCGCCCGAGCGGCCGTCCAACGCCACCGTCAAACTCGGGGTCGTGGGCCCGCGCAGCGCCTTCACCCCGCACGCGCACGGCGGTGAGCACTTCGTCCTCAGCCTCGGCCATGCCGCCTGCGGGCTCTACGACGAGGACCGGGCGCGGGTCGTCGACGTCCCGCTCGTGCCGGGCATGCTGATCCGCATCCCGGAGATGATGCCGCACTCGTTCGCCAACCGCGCCGACGTGCCGCTGACCATCCTCGCCGCGAACACCGGTTACGGGATCGACCACGAGGACTACGCGATCACCGCGGCCGAGGCCGAGCGGCGGGCGAAGGCACCCGTCGGCGGCACGCACGGCCGCACCGCCCTGGCCGCCGGACCGTCGCTCACCGACCACCGCGCCCTGGCCGCCGCGCTCCGCGACATCGAGCGCGCCCAGCGCGTCCACGGCATCGCCGCCACGACGGTCCGGGAACGGCTGGCCGCCCGGCTGCGCCGGATGGCCACCGCCCTGGAGGTGCCCCGGTGATCTGCCCGCACTGCGAACGCAACCTGCTCCGCAAGGAACGCACCGGAAACCGCTGCTCCCACTGCCGGCGCCCGTACGCCCTCGACCCCAAGACCAACCCGCTCGGCCTGGGCGACCTCCGGGTGCGCCGGATCACCGCCGCGCTCACCGACGAGGGCCGGATCCGGATCGTCCCGGACCAGCTCTGGTACGCCCTCTCCCGCAAGCGCCTCCGGGACAACGAGTTCGCGCCGGGCTGCATGGGCATGGCCATCGGCGCGGGCGTCGTCGCCGTCGTCGCGGCCGTCGTCAGCGAGATCCCGCAGCTGCTCCTCGTCACCCCCGTCATGCTGCTCGTCGGCCTGGGCATCGCCATGGCCCGCGCCGCGGGCGTCGGGAAGGGCGTCCCGCCCCTCTCCCGCGAGGCGTTCCCCGCGCGGGTGCTCGCCGAGTGGCGGAAGGTGTACGGGGCACTGCCGCCCGGTGTCCTCGACACCGGGGGATCCGCCGGAGCCACGGCGGCCGGGACGGGTGAGGGCGCCACGAACGGGGTGCTCGTCTGCCCCGACCCCGCCGTCGTCGCCTTCCTCGTCGCCGACGGACTGCCCGCCCGGTACGGCCTCGTCCCGGTCCGGAGCCCCGAGGAGGCCCGCGCGGTCCCGTCGGACGGTCCGGTGCTCGTGCTCCACGACATCGACGCGTACGGCGAACTCCTCGTCCGGCAGCTGCGGGACGCCTTCCCGGGCCGTACCGTCGTCGACGCCGGACCGTCGCTGCGCACGGTACGGGCCCTGCCGCGGGCCGTCCCCTACCGGGAGCCCGGGCGGAAGCCCGGCGCGGAGCACATGCGGCTCCTCACCGGACTCGGCGCGTTCACCCCCGAGGAGCTGAAGTGGCTCGGGAAGGGCTGGCGCTTCCCCCTCGTCGGACTGCCGCCGGCCCGGTTGCTCGGCGTCGTCGAGCGGGTCGCGGGACAGGTCACGCGCGGGGTCGACGCCGACCTGCGGCGGGCCGCCGACCTGGGGTTCCTGAGCTGGCCGGACGCGGCCGGATCCGACCTGGCGGGTGACCGATGACCTGCCCGCACTGCGCCACCGGGCTTACGGCCAAGGAGCGGACGGGGTACGTGTGTTCGCACTGCGCCAAGCAGTTCGCGCTGGATCCGAAGGCCCACGGCCGTGGCATGAACGACCTGCGGATCCAACGGATCGCCGCGAAGGCCACCGCGGGTGGCCGTCTGCAGATGACCGTCACCCAGCTCTGGTACCTCAGCCGCACCTCCAGCGGTTCCCGGGGGCCGAGGCCCGCACGCGGAATCAGGCCCGGCGTCCGGTGGCTGGTCGCCGCGCCCCTCGCGCTCCTCCTGCTCGCGGTCGGCATTCTCGCCCACGGCGGGCCGGGCGGGGTCGCCGCCGCCGTCGTCGTGGTGGTGGCGGCCTCGGTCATGCGGTACAGGCCCGCCGAAGCCCCCTGGTCGTCCATCAGTCCCCCGGAGGGCGAGTTCCGGCAGATGATGCACGACCGCTGGAAGGCCGCCTACGGGAAGCTGCCGCCGCGCGTGGTGGACGACGGCCCGCGCGCGTCCGCGCCCCACGAGCTCCTGGCGGACCGCCCCGAGGCCGTCATCCTCTGCACCGACCACGCGGTCGCCGTGTTCCTCCGGGTCAACGGCATCCCCGCGAAGCTGAAGGCCCGGCTCGTCGAGGCACGGCCGCCCGCCGCGCACGAGGCGCTCGTGGACGTTCCCGAAGGGCTGCCGGTGGTGGTGCTCCACGACGCGAGCGCCCTGGGGGCGTTGCTCGCCCCGCTCCTTCGCCTCGCCCGTCCGGACCGGGCCGTGGTCGACGCCGGCCTTCCCGTGGCCGCCGTCCGGACGCGCCGCGGTGCCGTGCACCGGGTCTCGACCGCGCCCACGGCGAGCGCCGCGGACCTCCGTTCCGTCGCGGGCCTGTCCGGGGCGGACGCCACGTGGCTGGCCCAGGGGTACTGGAGCCCCCTGGCCGCCGTTCCGCCGCGCCGCCTGGAGGCGGTCGTCACCGCGGCCGTACGGCAGGCGCTGGCCGCCCGGCCCGCCGGCCTCCGCTCCACCGACGGCTTCCTGACCTGGCCGGCCGAGGTGCCGGCGCCGGGCGGCGAGACGTCCCGACCGAAAGGCGCCACGGCCGGATGAGCCAGCGACACCTCCCGTCCCTCGGCCAGGGCGTCGGCCCCGGAGCCGCCGCGCGGGTGACCGGCCGGGCGATCGACGTGGCGGCGGTCCGCGCCGCCGCTCCCGGCGGGCTGCGGTTCACCGAGCGCCAGCTCTACTACGAGACCTGCCGCGTGCTGAGCCCCGGGGCGGCCCTCCTCGGCCGGATCCCGGGCACCCCTCCCCCGGTCCTGCGCCTGCCCGCGTTCACCCGCGCCCTGGACGTACGCGGCCGGAAGACCGTACCGGGCCTCCTCCAGGACCCGCCGCCCGCCCCGCGCCTCCCGGGCGCGGGCGAGCCGTCGGAGCCGGACCTCTACGACTACGGCCTTCCCCGGCTGCTGATCTGCCAGGACCGCCCGATCGCCGGGATGCTGCTCGCCAACCACGTGCATCTGGAGGCGGCCTGCCCGGTCCTCACCGCCGACGACGCCCTGCCGCTCGGCCCGCGGCTGCTCGCCGCCCTGGAGCGGGCGGGCGGCGCCACCGTGCACGTCCTGCACGACGCGAGCCCGTCCGGGGTCGCGCTCCCGGCCCGGGTCAGAGCCGGCCTGGGGCCCGTGCCGGGTGTACGGGTGGTCTCCCTGGGTCTGGTCCCCCGGCACGCGGCCGCGCTGCGCCTACCCTCCGGCCGCGGCCCGGCGCCCGGCCCCGCCGCCCTCGCCGCCCTGCCCGCCGCCCTCCGGCCACGGGAGACCGAGTGGCTGGCGAGCGGACGGTTCGCCCAGGTGGCGGCCGTGTCCCCGGCCCGGCTCGTACGGACCGTCCTGCGTCTCACCCGGGGACCACGACCACCCCGCGACTCCCTGTGGAGCGGCCTGCGCGAACTGCGCGGAACCGGCTTCATGACCTGGCCCGCCGCGTGAACCGTCCCGGCGCCCCCTCCCACCGACCCGAGGTACGCACACCATGATCCGTCCCGAAGAGATCGGCTACACGGACGAACTGCTCGCCGACGGCACCGTCCACCGCGCCTACGAGGACGGCCTCGAGGAGTGGCGGCGCCGCACCGCCGGCCGGCCGCACCTCGTGTCCTGGCACGACAACCGCGGCTCCTCCGGCACCGACGAGCTGCTCGGCGACCGCATCATCAAGCGCGTCCTCGCCGACGGCACCACCGGCTACGCCCGGGACATCGGCTACGGCCGCACGCTGTGGGGGGCCCGGGGCGAGAAGGTCCTCGTCAACCGCAGTTCCTTCGGCGGCCGGATGGGCGTCCTCCTCACCGGCCTGGGTGTGGCGACCCTCGCGATCACCGCCGCCCAGCTGCCGCCGCTGAGCCTCTCCCCCGAGCAGGAGGAGGCGCTGCGTCAGCAGCAGGCGCAGGCCCAGCAGTCCTCCGGCGGAGGCGGCGACAGCGGCGGTGGCGACAGCGGGGGCGGTGACGACGGCTCCGGCGACGGAAACGACTGGGACGCGAACTGGGACGGCGACGAGGACGCCTGGAACGACGACGACTTCGGCTGAGCCGCCGCGCCCACACCGCAGGAACGACACGAGGAGAAGGAGCCGTACGTGGCACGTCTGTGCGCCTGCCTGGCCGACACCACCGGGCAGGCCCGCGCCCATCTCGACGCGATGGGCGCGCTCGGGCCCGGCCACGTCCCGGCCGGGGTCCCCGGCGCCGAGCTTTCGCTGCTCACCGGGGAGACCGGCCGCGCCGAGGGCCCGTTCACCGCGTACGGCCGGACGGCCGTCGGGGAGGTCACCCTGCACAACCGGCCGGTGCTGCTCGCCGCCCTCGCGGAGCGGGGCGCTCCCCCGCCGCCCGGCTGCCCGGACGGTGAACTGCTGCTCCGCAGCTGGGCGCTGTTCGGGGAGGCGGGGGTGGCGCGGGCCGAGGGGATGTTCGTACTCGCCGTGCTCGACGGCCGGGACCTGGTCCTGATCCGCGACCACGTCGGCGCCCGCACCCTGTTCTACGCGCGGGCCGACGGCGCCTGGGCCGCCTCCACCTCGCTGCGCGCGCTGCGCCGCTGGCCCGTGCTCGGCACCTCGATGAACCTGTCCGCCGTCCGCTCCTTCCTCACCTTCGCCTATCTGCCCGGGGAAGAGACCCTCCTCACCGGCGTACGGGAGCTGCTGCCCGGACGGGTGCTCCGGCTGCGCCGGGACGGTACGTCCACCGAGACCGTCCACTGGGAGCCCAGGGAACGGATCGAGCAGCCCGCCCCCGAGGACCCGGCCGGCCATGTCCTCGAGCTCCGGGCCCTGTTGGAACGGGCGACGGCGAGCCGGCTGCCCGTCGCCGAACCGGCCGCCGTGCTGCTCTCCGGCGGGATCGACAGCTCGCTGGTCACGGCCCTGGCCGCGAAGCTCCACAGCCACCCCGTGCACACGTACTCCATCAGCTTCGGCGACGACCTGCCGAACGAACTGGGGTACTCGGGTCTGGTGGCCGCGCACTGCCACACCCGCCACCGGGTCCTGAACGTCTCGGGCGCGACCGTCGCCGCCCGGCTGGCCGAGGCCGCCGCACTCCTCGACAGTCCCGTCGGCGACCCGCTCACCGTACCGAACCTGATGCTCGCCGAGGCCGTGGCCGCCGACGGCGCCTCCGTCGTCCTCAACGGCGAGGGCGGGGACCCGGTCTTCGGCGGCCCGAAGAACCTCCCCATGCTGGTCCAGGAGATGCACCGGACGCCGGGCGCGCCCTGGGACGAGGACCGGGCGACCGCGTACCTGCGCTCGTACCGCAAGTGCTGGACCGACCTTCCGGACCTGCTGACGGCACCGGCCCTCGAAGCGCTGCGGGACGCGCCGCCCCTGGAGCGGCACGTGGCGCCGTACCTGACGGCGGACGGCGGCGGCCCGTACCGGATGGGGCATCTCCTGAACCAGCTGCTGCACTGCAACCTGCGGACCAAGGGCGCCCACCACATCCTCACGAAGGTGGAACGGCTGACGTCCTCGCAGGGGGTGGAAGGGCGTTCTCCGCTGTTCGACCGGTCGGTCGTCGACCACGCGTTCGCGACCCCGCCCTCCTTCAAGCTCCGTGGCACCGCGGAGAAGTGGATCCTCAAGGAAGCCGTCCGGGACCTGCTCCCCGGCACGGTGGTCGACCGTCCCAAGAGCGGGATGCGGGTGCCGGTGCAGCAGTGGCTGACGGGTCCGCTCCGCGACCTCGGCCAGGACCTCCTCCTCGGCCCCACGTCCCGGCGGCGCGGGCTGTTCCGACCGGAGACCGTCCGCTCCTGGCTGCGGGGCGAGGGCGCCCTGCTGCCCCGGCAGGGCGGCAAGTTGTGGCTGGTGCTCACGCTGGAGCTCTGGCTGCGCTCGTACGACGTGTGAGCCACGCCCGGCAGACCGATCCGCAGGACCCGCCGTTCCACCGTTCCACCGTTCCGCCGTTCCACCGGTCGACCGTTCCACCGATCCGCGAAAGGCCGTCATGAGCACCAGCTTCCCGGCTCCCCCCATCGACCTGACCGATCCCCGCACCGGAGCGCCACGCGGCACCGCCGTCCGGTCCCGGCTGCCCGAGGTCGGGGCCGCCGTGTCGGCCGCCCGCGCCGCGCTGCCCGGCTGGAGCGCGCTCACTCCCAAGGAGCGCGGGCGCCGGCTCGAGCGTCTCGCGGGCCTGGTCGAGGAGCACGCGGCGGAGTACGCGGCCCGTGAGCGGGCCGGGACGGGCAAGCCGGAGGCGGAGGCGGCGGGTGAGATCGAGCAGGTCGCGGACCTGTTCCGGTTCTTCGCGACGGCGGCCAGGACCCGCACCGCACCGGCGGCGGGGAGACTCGTGGACGGCCACGAGAGCTGGGTGCGCTGGGAGCCGGTCGGCGTGGTGGGCGCGGTGGTGCCGTGGAACTACCCGCTGCTCATGGCGGCCTGGCGCTGCGCGCCGGCCCTGGCAGCCGGGAACACGGTGGTGGCGAAGCCGGCCGAGACGACCCCCGACAGCCTCCTGCTGCTCGCCGAGCACGCCGGGGAGGTGCTCGGCGCGGACGTGCTCCGGTGCCTCACGGGCGACCGGGAGACCGGTCGGCTGCTCGTCGGGTCCGCGGTGGACATGGTGGCGTTCACCGGCAGCGGGCGGGCCGGAGCGGACGTCGCGGCGCGCGCGGGGACCCGGCGGGTCAGTCTGGAGCTGGGCGGCAACGCCCCGGCGATCGTCCTGCCCGACGCGCCCGCCGACACCTGGGCGTCCCTCGCGGAGGCCGTCACGTACAACGCGGGGCAGAGCTGCGCCGCTCCGGCGCGGGTCATCACCCTGCCGGAGAACTACGAGGCCGCCGTCGAGGGCCTCGCGGCGGCCCTGGGCTCGCGGGTGGCGGGCCGTGACTTCGGACCGCTGAACAACCCGGACCAGGCGGAACGCCACGACCGTCTGGTCGCCTCCTCCGGCGCCAAGCGGAACCTCGCCGCGGGCATCGCCCCGGCGCCGGGCGAGGAGGCGGGACACTGGCGGCCGGCCCGGCTGCTCGCGGACCTCCCGGACGACGACCCGGCCGTCACCGAGGAGGTGTTCGGCCCGCTCCTGACCGTGCAGCGGGCCGAGGGGCCGGCGGCCGCCCTCGCCCTGGCGAACGGTGTCCCGCAGGCCCTCGCGGCGAGCGTGTGGACGACCGACCTCACGGCCGGCCTGGAGCTGACCGCCGCCCTGGACGCGGGCGAGACGTGGCTCAACTGCCATCTCGTGCAGACCGCGGAGCTCCCGCACGGCGGCCGGGGCGCCTCCGGCCACGGCACCGACCTGAGCACGCTGGCCCTCCAGGAGTACCAGCGGCCCAAGACGGTCACGGTCCGGCTGGGCCGCCCCTCCTAGGACCTGGCCCGAGGGGGCAGGTCCTGGCGCTCCAGGTAGGCCGCTCGGGGGACGTCTCCGGACGCCAGGAGCGCCAGGTTGTCGCGGTAGCGGGGGGAGAGGGTCTCCAGGGACGCGATCTTCTCGAGGGGGACCCAGTCGAGGCCGATCTGATCGGTGTCCTGCTCGACTCCGCCGACGAGGTCGGAACTGCCGTCCACGGCGCACAGGAAGACGATCTCGACGCGGTGGTAGTTCTCCGACGTCAGAGGGCCGGGACGGTCGGTCCAGCCTTCCAGGACCCAGAGCAACGGGCCGACCTCCACGGTCAGCCCGGTCTCCTCGCGCACCTCCCTGCGCACCGCGTCGGGAAGGAGCTCACCGGTCTCCTGGCCGCCGCCGGGGAGGAAGTGGCCCTCTCGGCCGTTCCAGATGTTCCGGGTGAGGAGAACGGATCCCTCGTGGAGGACGACGGCCTTCGCGGAGGTGCGGATGCGGGTCGGGACGGTCATGCGGAGCTCTCCTCGGTCCGAGCGGGGCCGGCGACCCCGGCAGCATGCCCACCGCGCACCGGCGGCACGCCCGGCGCGTCCGGCGGCGCGCCCGTCCCGCACCGGCGGCGGGGCTCAGAAGACGGACAGGCCGGTGATGGTGGTGAAGCGGTCGAGGGCGGTCACGCCCGCGACCGAGTTGCCCCGGCTGTCGAGGCCGGGGCTCCACACGCACAGCGTGCAGCGCCCCGGCACGACGGCCACGACGGCCCCGCCGACGCCGCTCTTGCCCGGCAGGCCCACGCGGTACGCGAAGTCGCCGGCCGCGTCGTAGGTGCCGCAGGTGAGCATGACCGCGTTGACCTGCTTGGCCTGGCTGCGGGTCAGCAGGCGCGTACCGTCGGCGCGCAGGCCGTGGCGCGCCAGGAAGCCGGTGGCCAGGGCCAGATCGGCGCAGGAGGCTTCGAGGGAGCACTGGCGGAAGTACTCGCGCAGCAGGTCGGGTACGGGTCCCGTGATGTTGCCGTAGGAGGCCATGAAGTGGGCGAGGGCCGCGTTGCGGTCGCCGTGCGCGGCTTCCGACGCGGCCACGCCGGTGTCGAAGACGAGGTCCGGGTTGCCGCTCTCGGCGCGCAGGAAGGCGAGCAGGCTGCCCGAGGCGTCGCCGGTGAGCCGGTGCAGGCGGTCGGTGACGACGAGGGCGCCGGCGTTGATGAAGGGGTTGCGCGGGATGCCCTGTTCGTACTCCAGCTGGACGAGGGAGTTGAACGGGTCGCCCGAGGGTTCCCTGCCGACGTGGGCCCAGAGCGCGTCGCCCTCTCCGGCGAGGGCGAGCGCGAGGGTGAAGACCTTGGTGACGGACTGGGTGGAGAAGGGGCGGCGCCAGTCCCCCACCCCGTAGACGGTGCCGTCGAGTTCCGCCACGGCCATGCCGAAGTCGGCGGGGTCACCGGCGGCGAGGGCCGGGATGTAGTCCGCCGGGGTGCCGCGGTCGGCGAGTTCGGCGATCTCCTCGGCGATGCGGTCGAGCACGGGCCCGAAGGTGGTGTCGGCGCTCACGCGCCGTCCCCGGCTCCCCGGTCCCCGGAGGCGTGGCGGGCGGCGGCGAGTCCGAGGTCGCCGGCGGGCGGCGCGGTGAAGAAGCGGGCGACGTCCTCGTCCGTGACCTCGGGGAGGGTGGCCGGGGACCAGCGGGGGTCGCGGTCCTTGTCGACGACCTGGGCGCGGATGCCCTCGACGAGGTCGGGGGTGGTGAGGGCGGCGCAGGAGACCCGGAACTCCAGGTCGAGGACCTCTTCCAGGGTCGCGAGCGCGCGGGAGCGGCGGAGCGTGGCCAGGGTGGCCTTGAGGGCGGTCGGCGACTTCGCGAGGAGGGTGGTGGCCGCCTCCTTGGCGGCGGGCACGCCGGTGTCGAAGAGGCGCTCGACGACGGTCTCGACGGTCCCGGCCGGATAGCAGGCGTCGATCCACTCCCGCTGCTCGGCGAGGACGCCGGGCGGGGCCGTGGCGGTGTGGCGGGCGACGGCCTCCCCGGCCGGCAGCCGGGTCAGGTCGTGGACGAGGGCGGGGAGTGCGGCGGAGGGGACGAAGTGATCGGCGAGGCCGGTGAGGATCGCGTCGGCGGCGCCGACGTGGCCGCCGGTGAGGGCGAGATGGGTGCCGAGCTCGCCGGGGGCACGCCCGAGGAGGTGGGTGCCGCCGACGTCGGGGACGAACCCGATGCCGGTCTCCGGCATGGCGATCCGTGAGCGTTCGGTGACGACGCGGACGGAGCCGTGCGCGGAGACGCCGACGCCGCCGCCCATGACGATGCCGTCCATGAGGGCGACGTAGGGCTTCGGGTAGCGGGCGACGCGGGCGTTGAGCCGGTACTCGTCGCGCCAGAAGGCCACCGAGGCGGAGCCGCCGGCGCGGGCGTCGTCGTGGATGGCGCGGATGTCGCCGCCGGCGCAGAGACCGCGTTCCCCCGCGCCCTCGATGACGACGGTGGCGATGTCCGGGTCGTGCTCCCAGGCGGTCAGGGCCGTGTCGACGGCGAGGACCATGGGGTGGGTGAGCGCGTTGATGGCGCGGGGGCGGTTCAGGGTGATGAATCCGGCCCGGCCCTCCGTCCGGAGGAGTACGTCGGCGGTTCCGGTCGGCACGATCACTCGGTCCCTTCGGGTGGCACGGCTCGCTGTCCGGATCACCGTACCGGGCGGGCGGGAACGTGCCCGAGGTGGACCCGGGCGGCCCGTCGGCCGCCGGGCGGGGAGGGCGCCGAGGGACAAGGACATGGGGGCGGGAAGGACTCATCCGCTTCTCGCGGATCCTGATTGCGCGGTGCGCGGTCGGTGACGGCCGCTACCCCGCGCCTCACTGTGGAGTCCTTCCCGTCCCCTCCATGGAACCACCCCTCCGGCGGCGGCGCTAGCGCCCGTCGGAGGGGTGGTGGAAGGGGTCAGGCCGGGAGCAGGTCCTGGGGGACGCGCACCTGGCGGGGGGTGGACATGCGGAGTTCGACGATGTCGCGGACGGCGGGCCATTCCTCGTCGAGGATCGAGTAGAAGGCCGTGTCGCGGACGGCTCCGTCGAGGCCCCGGGAGTGGGCGCGGCGGACGCCCTCGCAGCTGGCGCCGAGGCGTTCGATCGCGATTCTGGAGCGGGTGTTGCGGGCGTCGGCGCGCATCGTGACGCGGCGGACGCCCCAGGTCTCGAAGGCGTGCCGGAGCATGAGGTACTTGGCTTCGGTGTTGATGCCCGTGCCCCGGGCGTCACGGGCGATCCAGGTGTTGCCGATCTCGGCGGCGTCCGGCACGGCGGTCAGCGGATCGCCGTGGGGCGTGCCGGGGACGGGCGGCCAGATCAGCGGCCCCCGCCAGTAGTCGAGTTCGAGGAACCGGGTCGAGCCGATGACGCGCTCGTCGGCCGTACTGACCAGGGCGAAGGGCAGAGAGCGTCCTGCCGCCTGATCGGTCAGGGCACGGGCGATGTAGTCGAGGGCCGATTCGAAGCCGTCGGGTACGGGGGTGAAGGCGTAGGCCGATCGGTCCGCCCCGCCGGCCCGGGCGAGGGCTTCGGCGTGCCGCATCGCCAGCGGCTCCAGGCGCACGGTGCGCCCGGTCAGGAGAACAGGTACTGGCACGGGTCCTCGGGTCTTTCACGGGCAGGGAAAGCTTCCGCCGAGGGGTGACCGCGGCGGCAGCAGGAGGGAGGTTCTCGCCGGGTGCCGATCGCGTCGTGAGAGCGACAAATGAGCAGGTAAAACGGTTCGTCACCGGTGCGAGGAGGACAGTATGCAGCCACAACCGCTCGGAGAACAGAACCTCGGAAGAACCCGGGTACACGCCTGGGTGAAGGCTCGCGCGCACCCGGGTCGACCGGTCTCAAGCAACGGACGGAGCCGCCCGCCAGTCGGACGGCGGACGGGTCAGGCGCAGGCGGGATGGCCCCAGCCGTCGGGGTTCTTGGCGATGGTCTCGCCCTTGTCGTAGGCCTTGCCGCAGCGGCAGCGGCCGGCGAATCTCGCCTTGAGCGTGCCGCCGGACGGGCGTGTCCGACGGGCGGACGCGCCGCCGGAGGAACCGGCCGTGGAGCGGCCGGCGGAGCCGGACGGCGCGGAGGCGCGCGCGCGGGGCGCGGAGGCGCGCGTCGGGGCTTCCGGCGGGGGCAGCGGGGTACCGGCGGCGGAGTCCATGGGCTCCTGGGTACGGGCGGTGTGGCTGGCCGCACGGTCGGCCGCGTCGTTGAGGGGGTCGCCGTCGACCTGGTGCGCGGGTACGTAGACGAAGTCGACGTCCCGGCCGGTCAGGAGCGCGTCGATGCGGACGACCAGGTCCTTGTTGGCGACGGGACTGCCGGAGGAGGTCTTCCAGCCCTTGCGCCGCCAGCCGGGCAGCCAGGTCGTGACGGCCTTCATGGCGTACTGCGAGTCCATCCGGACCTCGGCCGGCACGTCCGGGTCGAGCGCTTCGAGCAGGCGTTCAAGGGCCGTGAGTTCGGCCACGTTGTTGGTCGCCCGGCCGAGCGGACCCGCCTCCCAGCGGTCGATCCCTCCGTCGGCCCGGCCGATGACCCATGCCCAGGCCGCGGGGCCGGGGTTTCCCTTCGACGCGCCGTCGCACGCCGCGATGATCTTTTCCACCATCCCACGATCCTGACACGGCCGCGGGGGGGGGGGGTGGCCCCCCCCCCCCCCCCGGCCCGGGCCCCGGGGGCGCCCCGGCCGGGGCCCCCGCCGGCGGGGGGGGAGATGTGGGCGGAGGTTTGGGGGCACGTGGGGGGGCCCCAGCGGCG
>NZ_JBHXRW010000098.1:0-15897 GCF_042716635.1 Streptomyces sp. NPDC058664
CGTCCCCGCACACCGCTGAAGCACCGGGAGGGGGCATGCGGCGTAGACCGCCCAGAACCAGGAGGACGGCCTCCTGGCGTTTCGCGCCCTCATCGCCCTTCCCGGCCTCCATCGTCCTCGCTGTCGGTCCAGGCGGCCCGCCCGTTGAACCGGTGCGCCGGTGCTGCGACAGGGCCGGGCCACGGTGTTGAGCGTCATCTCACCGTGGCCCGGCCGCCCTGCTTTGCCGAGCGCCTGTTCATCGCGCGAGGTCAGGGCGCCTCTGACCACCAACTTCAGCAGATCGCTGTCGAGAGACTGATGGAGGTACTTCCAGCAGCTCGGCACCCGCGCCGGGAGCCTGGAGGGCGTACACATGCTCGACGTCCAGAACATCGAGTTCGGCCTCTGACGGCAGTAGAAAGTGTGTCTGGTAGTCAACTCCTTTGATTGAGCAGCTCAATTGGCCAGGGAAATGCTGAGGCCGCCAGCATCGGCTGCTTCACGCGAGTCCGATAAAAGCGGCCTGGTCTTGAGAGCGCTGTGGGTGGCGTAGTGTGGTGTCTACCGACGCGGGGTGGAGCAGCTCGGTAGCTCGCTGGGCTCATAACCCAGAGGTCGCAGGTTCAAATCCTGTCCCCGCTACTGAAGTGACATGAGGCCCGGATCCTGTGGATCCGGGCCTCATGCGTGCTGTTGCTGGCGAGCGCCTGCCTCTGTAGCTGCGGCTGAGGGCCGCACGGCGTGGTGCCAAGGTCAGCCGAGCGTCACGGGTTCCTCGGCTTGTACGCCATGATCCGGTCTGCCGGTTGTCTGCTTCCTTCGACAACGCACTCGTCACGATGCAGGCGAGGCCCTCGGGCAGACCGGCCAGGTCGGGATCTTGCGACATCACACGGAAGGCGACCGTGTCCGGGGCCCCGGTCCCGAACGGGTGGCGGCCGGTTACGACGTAGGCGACAAGCGCGCCCCAGGCGAAGACGTCGGATTCTGGGCCGATGTCGCCGGTGCGGTACTGCTGGGGCTGATTCAACCCGGGGCCCCGGTCAGCATGCCGGTACAGGTCACCGAGGTCCCGTCGAGGGCGTGCACGGTACCGAAGTCGAGCAGGCGCGGACCGCTGGGGGAGAGGATGACGTTGCCCGGCTTGATGTCACGGTGGATCACGCTGGCCTTGTGGACCGACGCCAGGCGTCGGCGGTGCCGGCGGCCAGTGCGTGCAGTGTCACGCCCTGGAGAGGGCCGTGTGCGGATATGTGCTGCTGGAGCGTGGGGCCGGTACGTAGGGCGTGGCGAGCCACGGATGCTCAGCATCACAGTCCGCCGCCACCACCGGCACGAGACACGGTCCGCTCACCCTGCTCGTCAGGCAACCTCACGTCGAAACCAGGACCGGAACTCCTCGTCGCCGGTCTGAGCGGGATGGACGACCTTCACTGCCAAGACGATTACCGCCGGCGTCCAAGGCGGCATGGACGGTACCCATCCCTTCGACACCCAGGCGGCCCACTATCCGGCACGGGCCGACACGAGCCGGGCCGCCAGGAAGTGCGGGAAGGATGTGGGCAGTCACGTGAGTTCCCTCTCAGACCGGGCATCTGGCGATGGGGCCTACGTGCTGGCCTTGAGCGGAGAAGTCTCACCCCCGCTCCCGCCGTCGGTGCGGGCCGCGGACCTGCCCAACAGGAGACCCTGTTGCGGCAATTAAGGCGCGGCTGTCCACCTGACGCGTGCTTTCGCTTGCACCTTTCCAGACCGGCCAGCGGTACGCCTACGGGGCCACTGGTGTGCGGGGCCTGTCAGGTGGTGGCCTGGAGAACCACAGGACGATTCCGGTCTGCGGCAAGTAGCATCCGGCCACAACACCCATCCCCCATAAGGAGTGTGGATTACATGGCTAGTGAGCCGGTCAACACCTCGATCCAAACCAAGTACGCGGAGCAGCTCGTTGCTGATCTCGCCGCCAACCAGGCCGAGCAGGCCACTCTCACCGTTCGGCTGAGTCGGCTTCAGCAGGAGGCAAAGTGGCTCACCACGACACTGGAGTCCCTGCCGACGGCCACCGAGGGCGAACCGGCGGCAGCCGCCGAGCCGGTGAGCAGTACCGCTCCGGACGGCACCGGTGCGCAGGAGGCGGCCGTGCCGCAGCCGAGGGTGGAGAAGCCCGCGGGCACTGCTTCGGTGAAGAACACGCCAGCGAAGAAGGCCACCGCGGCCAAGCGCGCCACCAAGAAGGCGTCCACCGAGAAGGCTCCAGCGGCACAGAAGGCTGCAGCGGCACAGAAGGCTGCAGCCGGAAAGGCGTCGGCGGCCAAGAAGACGGCCGTCAAGAAGACAGCAGCGGCCAAGAAGACTGTGAAGCCCGCAGCCCCCACGCTCGGTGAACTCCTCAAGGAGCTCCTCGCCCAGCAGCCTGGTGAGCCGAAGAAGGTCAGCGAGATCGGTGCCGAGCTGAAGGCGGCCCACCCCGAGCGCGCGACGTCTGATCAGGTCGTCCGCAACACCCTGGAGAGGCTGGTAGCAAAGGACGGTCTGGAGAGGGACGCACGGCAGGGCGTCGTGCTCTACACCTGGCCCATGGCCCAGTCCTCTGCCCCTGCTGCCGTCGCGGAGCAGGCGAAGGACGAGGACCCCGCCGAGACGGCCTTGGCCGGAGCCTGAGCAGCGTGGCCGCAGGGGACTACCGCAGGCGTGAGCGCCGAGGTGGCCGGGCAGCAGCAGGAAGCCGATCAAAAGCTGCCCCCCTGCGGCTGCGTAGCCGATTGGCACTCGCCCACCTGAGCATTGCCGAACTACGGGCCAAGGACTGGCTGGCAAGGGCGTCCAAGGCCGCGGCCAGTTTCACCGCCGGAAACAGATTCGCCATCCTCGCGGCGAGATCTTTCGGTCCCTGGCGGAGCTGAACGTTCCTCATTCGACTCCAAGGAGCGGCCCCTGTTGGAAGAACGCATCTTGAAACCGGGCTGTGTTTGGTGGGATGGGTGGCCGAGCCGCTCCAGCAGCTGCCTGGAGTGTTTCTAGCCTATGAGGCCCAACCGGAGATCGTGCTCAGCAAGAGCCGGCCCGGCCGCCGAGAGTCTCCGGCAGACGCAGTGTGCCCGTCCGGCACCGGGCCGACGAGGCCCTGAGCCGTTCAAGAGGCGGCCTGACCTGCAAGATCCATATGGCAGGTCAGGGTGGTTGACCCGACCCACCCCTTGCCTTCGTCACCACTCCCGGCCAGTGAAGTGATGCCCCACAGCGGGCCCCGTACTGGAACAGATTCGGGTGCCGTGGCCCGCCGGAGGACACCCGCGTACGACTCGCTCGACAGCTCGCACGACGGCGGACGCCCGGGGTCGTGGCAGAACAACCGCCGCTTTCCGGGCCGGTGCAGAGCCCAGGCGCACTCGGGGCAGGTGCGCGGGAAGCAGGGCTGGGCCCTGTGGATCTGGACCCATTCCAGGCCGTGCCCGAGGGTGGGAAGGATGGCATCGAGACAGCCAAGGCCGGGACACAACGCGGTGAAAGGCATGAATCGCATCTCCCGACGAACCGGCACATGCACGGCGCGTCTGACAGGACAACAGATGCCAAGGCACCACTGACAGAGGACCGCGTACGGTGCGTCGGTCAGGGCGTTTTGACGCCGGACCTGGCCGATGATCCCGTCCGCCTCTGCAGGCCATGGACGCGGAAGCGGCCCCCTCTCGTTCCTCTGTCCCCATTACGCCCATACCGGCGCCACCTCCGCTCCCGCTTTCGGGCGCAGCGCGGCGAGCGGCAAGCGGCGAGCGCCGGCCCTTCCCGACCGGCGGAGCTCCTCCCCGCCGACCTCGGAGTGCGTGTCGACGTCGGCGGCGCGGTGGAGCGGGACATCGACCGCTCCGGCCCGCGCTGTGCCGAACTGGGGCTCGACCCAGTTTGCCGCCCGGATTCAGCCGAGTTGGACCATCCAGTCGAACTCCACCCGCCTCACCCACCGGCGGGCTGCAGCTTGTTCGGGGCGGTGTGTCCGCGGCGACAAGATCGGCCAGATCCTTCCGCCCCCAGACCTGATGTCATCTCCGGTCCCACGAGGATTACTGGCCACGCCATCTGAGCCGTGAGCTCTGGCACCACCACAACGGACAGGGGGACGAACGGACACCGACCACTCCAGGAAGACAGGACCGCACCGAACCATCCAGAGCGCCCCGACCCCTCAGCACTCCCGCCCCTGGCACATCAAGATCCCCGACAGACTCGCTCATCGAGTGCGAGCGAGTCGTTCAGCGTATCCAGGACGCGCCGTGCTCAGATGAGGCGGCGCAGCGAACGGCACAGGGAAAGGTTGCAGGAATGTCCGAGGACACCATGAGGGCGATGGCGTACGAAACCTATGGTGGGACGGAGGTGCTCCGCGAGACCAGGTTGCCGCTGCCGAAGGTCGCTCCTGGAGAGGTCCTTGTCAAGGTCCGGTGCGCCGCGGTCAACCCGGTCGACTGGAAGATCATGGCGGGCGGTCTCGACAGCCTGATGGACGTCGTCTATCCGGCGGTCCCGGGCTGGGACGTCAGCGGCACTGTCGAGAGGGTCGGCATCGACGTACCCGAGTTCGCACCCGGCGATGAGGTAATGGCCTACGCCCGTAAAGACTACGTGCACGGGGGCACCTTCGCGGAGTACGTCAGCGTGCCCGTACGCGCCCTCGCCGCCAAGCCCGCCTCATTGAACTGGGCACAGGCCGCCGGACTGCCGCTGGCCGGCCTGACCGCTCACCAGCTCCTCTCGCGTCTGGGTACGACCGCCGACGACACTGTCCTCGTGCACGGCGCGGCCGGCGGTGTCGGGTCCTTCGGCGTCCAGCTCGCCCGGGCGCTGGGCGCGCGGGTCATCGGTACCGCCTCCCCGCGCAACCACGATCGGTTGCGCGGGCTCGGCTGTGAGCCCGTCACTTACGGGGACGGGCTGGCCGAACGCGTCCGCGCATTGGCTCCGGACGGAGTCACCGTCGTCGCCGACTTCGTGGGCGGAGTCCTCGAGACCACCTTGGCCGTCTTGGCCGAGGGCGGGCGGCATGCTTCCGTCGCCGACCACACCGTGCTCGGTGCGGGCGGTCAGTGGATGTGGGTCAGGCCGGCCGGCGAGGACCTCGCAGCTCTGGGCCAGCTCTCGGACGAAGGCCAGCTCACGGTCGATGTCGCTGCGACGTTCCCGCTCTCCGAACTCGGAGCGGCCTTCGCTCTCAGCCAGGAAGGCCATACCCCAGGGAAGATTGTCATCGAAATCTGAAGCCGGCCCGACGGCCCGGGCGGACAGCGCCCGGGCCATCGGGCCGGTGCAAGCCCACATGGCCCTGGTCTTCCTCACCGTCCACGCGCAGCGGGCTGGTCGGTGGGCCGAGCTCCGACCGGGAGTACCTGCCACCTGCTCAAGCGTGCCGCTTCGAGTAGGCGTATCCGTGAAGCTTCTCCTTGATCGTGGACACCTGGAGACTGGGACGTGAGGCTCCAGAGGAAGTAGTGCCCTAGGGGAAACAAGTGCACGAAGCGGTATTTGGAGGAGCACAAGCAGGATTCCATCGCGTTCGTTCGCTCCTCCGGTAGGGCTTTGACCGAGGTTGCCCGGGAGCTCGGCGTCAGCCCGGAGGGTCTGCGTAACTGGGTCCGGCGCGAGCAGGCCGACCGCGGCGAAGGCACCGCCGGCAAGCTGACCGGTGCCGAGCGTGAGGAACTGAAGCGCTTGCGCAGGCAGAACCGCGAACAGCAGCAGACGATCGAGATCCTAAAAAGCGACCGCCTTCTTCGTAAAGGAGAGCGACCGGTGAGCGACTTGTATCGGTTCATCCACGCGGAGAAGGCCAACCACCCTGTCATCTTGCTATGCCGGCGATGAAAGTCGCCCGTTCCTCCTCCTACGCCTGGCGTGACAGCGAAGCTGCCCGCTGAGCCTGACAGTTGACCGACGATGCGCTCGCGCACGAGACCACGTGCCGCACATCGCCTCCCGCAAGGCCTACGGCGTCCCACGGATCCACGCCGAACTGTGGCGATTGGGGCGGCGCGGGAACTGCAAGCGCATCGCCCGAGTGATGCGCGAACGCGACATCCGCGGTGTCACCCGCCGCAAGCGGCGCTCGCTGACACGGGCGGACGAGAAGGTCCGGCCAGCCCCGGGCCTGATCGGCTGCGACTTCCACGCCGATACTCCCGGCACCAAGCTGGCCGGCGACATCACCTACCTGCCCACCGCCGAGGGCTGGCTCTACTCGCCTGCTGGCTGAATCTGGCCACCTGCAAGGTCGTCGGTTACGCGATGGCCGGCCGTCACTATGCTTCCTCGTCGTGGACACCCTGGAGGTACCCACGGCCGGGCCCGCTATCTGCCCCGGATGTGTCATACACGGTGATCGTGGCAGCGAGTACGCCTCAGTCGAATTATGCGACAAAATAGGGGAGTTGAGCCTGCGGTAAAGCTGCAGACGCACCGGATCATGCTTCGACAACGCCGCTGCGGAAAGCTTCTGGGCGCTACTCAAGGAAAAGATCGGTACCCGCCTCTGGCCCAACCGGACCACCGCCCGCGCCGAGGTCTTCGACTTCACCGAGGTCTTCTACAACCGCCGCCGCCTGCGCAAGCACAAGGTCTTCGGCTACCTCACCCCAGCCGAGACTAGGCCGTGTTTTAGGTAGCGCGGGCGGCCAGCCACTTGGTGAGGTCGCCCGCGATCTGGTTGATGCTGGTCTCGATGGCGACGTCGTGCTCGCGTCGGCTGGTGTCGCGCCGGACGATCTCGTAGCCGCCCTCGTCCAGCACCGCGACGGAGGCGAACCAGGCGGGATCGTCGTCGTCGGGCTGGATGACAACGAAGGTGTTGTCCGTGCCGTTCAAGTCGCTGATCAGCATGAACAAGGCGTCCTCGGACGGGTCGTCGATGTGGTCACCGTTCTCGCTGTCCGCGCAGTAGTAGTCGGCGGCCACAGGTCCTCCCCATGTGCTGGTCGAATCGGTGGCCAGCATCGCACGACCGTGACCGGCGGGCGGATCACAGCCACTGATGGATCGCCGCGACCTGGACGGCCGCCTCGAACCGGACCGCGAGCTTGTCATAGCGAGTGGCGACCGCCCGGTGCTGCTTGAGGCGGCTGATCCCGCATTCGACGGCGTGCCGGGCCTTGTAGTCCTGCGAGTCGAAGGCGGGCGGGCGACCGCCAGTCCCGCCGCGGCGCTTGCGGTTGCGGACCTGGTCGGCCGGCTCGGGGATCGTGCACCTGATCCCGCGTCTGCGCAGGTAGGCGCGGTTCGCGCGGGAGGAGTACGCCTTGTCGCCCCGCACTCGCAGCGGTCGGTTTCGGGGCCGGCCCGGACCGGTCCTGGGCACCCGGATCGCGTTCAGGACCGGCTCGAACTGCGGGCTGTCACCCCGCTGCCCGGCGGTGACCAGTAAAGACAACGGCTTCTGGCCCTGCTCACACGCCAGATGGATCTTCGTGGTGAACCCGCCCCGCGACCTGCCCAGCCCGTGGTCGTCCGGCTCGGTGACAACCCCGCCAGGCGGTTCCTTCTGCCCGGCGCCGTCCCGGCGGGCACCGGCTGCGTGCTGGTGAGCCCGGCAGACCGTGGAGTCGACGTTGACCTCCCAGCCGATCAGCCCGGCCGCGTCCGCCCTCGCCTGCAACAACGTCAGCAACCGAGCCCACACACCCCTGCCGCTGCCAGCGCCGGAACAGCCCATACACGGTCTGCCAGGGCCCGTACTCAGATGGCAGATCACGCCACGGAACCCCCGTCCGCACCCGCCACCGCACACCGTCCACCAGCCGCCGCCGACCCGGCGACCTGCGACTCACCCCCGCCGCAGGCAACAACGTCTCCAGCACCGACCACTGCTCATCGGAAAGATCCCCACGCCCCACACCGTGATCATTACCGCGCGAGGCGCGAACTGGAACCCGACTTAAAACACGGCCTAGGCAGCGGCATCAGCACGCCCTCGTTGCGCAGACACCGAGTGTCCAAGGCCACGGGGAAACTTCAGCCACTATCCGCGCAGGTACGTGGGTGCCTCTGGTCATACGCAGGGGAGGTTGTGGCCATCAGTGGGCCGATAAATGGCCGCCTACGGAGAGTAGCGACTGGCTGCTGTCAGTAGACGAGTCCAGATTCCCGACTGGGTCGGGATGAGTACCACATGTTCATATGAGTACTGATTACTCATACCGAAACTGCATGGCGCATATAGCCTTAACGTGAAATCCCATTCGATGGGGACATCGCAAGGCCGGTCTCTGAATCGAGCTCGCTGATTTCCTGGCTATGAGCAGGTTAGTCAGTTTGCTCGACTGGTTGCGTAAGCCCCTTTGAGTGATGATCCTCGAAATCGATTATTTTGGAGGCTCTGTGATGGATAACATGGACCTGAATATCACGGTGGATGCCGAGCTCGAGCCCGGAATGGGTGCAAGTTCGTACGTCTACGAGGGGGGAAAGCCGGTACTCGCGAGCAAGGAAGAAGGCGCAGCCGGCAAGGACTGGATTGATAACTGATTCGGTCATCACGGGTGCGCGTTCTCGGCTCACAGCATGGGATCCGGCCAGACCAGTAGGCGGATTCGGCAGGCGCTGACTCCATGACCACTCTTATTCCTGGTATGCCTATACCGAGGCGTCAAGGGATATGTCATGGGTTTGCCTCGCGGATCCGGAGACGGTGCTGCGAAACAAGCTGAGGCGAGACCGCCAGCAAGCAGATAAAGCTCCTGGCAGCAGATGATCTTAGCAAAGACTCCTCTGCCAGGAGCTTTATCAATTGTGCGACTACGACTCGGTGCCTTTTCAACCTAGGCTGCCAGTGCCTGCGCACAAGTAGGGAGATGTTCGGCGTGAAGGTTCTCCTGGTCAATGCTCCATGGGCGGAGCTCGAGCGCCCTTCACTGGCTCTTGGAATCCTGAGAAAGTGCGTGGAAAAGGCCGCTTCGGGGGCGGTTGTCGACGTGCAAAACCTGAACCTCGACTACGTGGACTGGATCACGCAGCGAGTAGCTTTTGAGCTGCGGGACTACAATTTCATCTCCATTGACGGGTATTTCCAGGGGTATGGGGACTGGATCTTCTCATCGGCTCTGTACGATGACCCGCTCTGGAGGGTAGAGGAATTCCGCGATTTGCATTCCGAGTCGTTTTCGGAGTCAAAGCTCGCCATGATTATAAAAATGCATGCTCTGTCCGCCGAATTCGCTGACGAGGTGGCCCGGAAGATCGTCGACAGACGCCCGGATGTGGTCGGCTTCACGTCGACTTTCCAGCAGAACACGGCCGCACTCAGCATTGCTAAGCGTATCAAGTCCCTAAGCCCGAATAGCCGCATAGTATTCGGGGGAGCCAACTGTGATGGTGTGCAGGGCGCCGCGTTGCATCGAAATTTTCCGTTCGTCGACTTCGTGGTACGTGGTGAGGGCGAGCGCGTCTTTCCGGAACTTATCGGTCGGCTGGCCGATCACAAATCCGATTTCGCTGATGTTGACGGCTTGTGCTGGAAGGACGACAACGGCGTCCATCAAGTTAACCAAATGGCTGCTCGGCCGCTCGCTGCTGATGCGATTGAGGAACCCGAGTTCGGCGACTTTTATGAGCGACTGCAGGCTTCAGTCGCAGCTCGCTGGGTTGACCCGAAGTTGGTTGTCGAGGGTGCGCGGGGATGCTGGTGGGGAGAGAAACACCACTGCACCTTTTGCGGACTCAACGGCACATTCATGGAATTTCGAAGCAAATCCCCCGACAGGCTCCTCCACTGGATGGTTGCACTGGCCGAGCGCTACCGGATCCTTGACTTCATCGCGGTCGATAACATCTTGGATTCCGGGTACTTTCGCACCCTGCTACCAGATCTAGCCGAGGCTGGATACGACATCAGGATGCACTGCGAGGTCAAGTCTAATCTAACGATCCAGCAGCTCAGAATATTGCGTGATGCAGGCATCATGAGTGTACAGCCGGGCATCGAGAGCCTTTCCACGCACGTCCTGCGACTGATGGACAAGGGGGTTTCCGGTTGCCAGAATGTCCGCGTCCTACGGGACGCCGCATCCGTGGGCTTGACGGTGAACTGGAACTACTTGTATGGCTTCCCCGGTGAAACCAGCAGCGACTACATTGACGTAATCCGGCAGTTTCCAGCTCTGCACCACCTACCGCCCGTAGCGAGTCCCTTCATACGGATCTCGCTGGAACGGTTCAGCCCCTACTTCGATCAGCCGAATCTCGGGTTCAAGGAGCGCAGCCCGGACCAGCAATACGGGCTCATCTACGATCTCCCCCCGGATCAACTCTCCGACCTAGCGTATTTGTTCCGCAGCGAGGAGCAGGGGATCGGAGGCGAAGTGGAACAGCTGCTGGGCCGGTCGCTGGCCAAATGGCAAGCCGCACATCCCACCAGCCGCCTCGATTTTTGGGATGCCGGGCAGGAAATCATCTTGGAGAGCAAGCGTGAGCAATTCGATTGGTCCGTGCTCCGCTTGGAAGATCCGGTCGAGATAGCGGCTTTCCGCTTGCTCGACCAACCACGAACCGCGTCCTCGCTAGCTACGAAGCTCCAGACGCTGGTTCCTGGGCAAGAGGAAGTCAACGTCAGCCAGCTGCTCGACGGGTGGATCAAGCTCGGCCTCGTGTATACGGACTCCGGACGGTATGTACACGTCGCAACTGAGCGCGACCACCAGGCCGGTGCCCTGGAAGGAGTCAGAGCACCCCGCACAGCGAACTGGAAAACTGATGCTGCCTTGACCCTATGGCGTACTCGCCCACAGGCGTATGCGGGGTGGCTCAGGGACTCGGAAGTGCCGCGTCGTTCGGTTCAGAGTGCAGAAGACTGGTATCGCGATGGCGTCCACCTCGTCAGATTTTCTCACCCGGTGGACCTCGTCGGGGGAGACACCGCCCAAAATGTCGCAAGCCTGTGCCTGATCAGGGAACTCACCGGACAAGGGATCGCCATCGAGTGGACCCTGAACGCGAACGAACAGTTCCAGTGGCGAGACCTGGACCATCTGCATCCGCCGACTCACATCGACGGTATCGCCGATGCTCAAGCTGTCCGGCAACAGTGGACGGATGATTTTCATCTATGTCGGCTCTTTTACCGCCGAGGACCCGGGTTCGTCCAGATCCGGGACCACCGATTCGACGGGCTCCGCCGCCTCACCCTGCCGGGTCAGGAAGCAATGGACCTCGTAGCTCGCCTCGAAGACGGTGCGCAGATTGACAGCCTTCCCGATCGCCTCGTGGCCAGCCTTGCCGAAGCCCGACTAATCGGCACAGTCGGGGACCTCGTCTGGTGGCTGCCGTACCGCGTTCAGCGTTGGCCGACTCCAGCCATGAGCGTTTGATGCGCCCATGTCCTGAGGGAATAAAACGAGTGCAGCCAGGGGTAGATAAAAAGGCTACAAGTATTCCCCGCACTCGAACCGATATCGCACTAGAGAGTGGGGCGAAATTGCAACCGATACTCTCGCAAGCCGAATGATATCGATCTCTGGAGATTTGCATGAGCCTCTCGCCTGAAAACCAGCCCCATCTACTGGTCCTCGCCTCGGTGGGTGCACAGAACGCCCGCCGAATAGCCCCGAGCCTTACAGGTCTATGTCGAACCACCTGGTTGTTCCTCGAAGGCGTTGACAGGAATTCTGTGCGCCCTATTGAACCACTGCCCCAGGGTATTGGGCGGATGTGCCCGGTGGCGTCCGATCGGGAAGCGCTGGAACTGGCGCTGGAGATCCATGCAGCCGATCCATTTGATGGGCTCATGCTTTTTACCGAATATTCGCTTCGATTGGCTGCCGAGATCGCAGAAAAGACCGGAATTAGATTTAATTCAACAGCGACTGTGGAGCGTCTGTTGAATAAATTCCTGCAACGTGAGACTCTCTCTGCGGCCGGCATTCTTGGCCCGAGGTACCATGCCGTGCATTCTGCAGAGGATCTCGACGAAGCCGCTCGACATGTTGGTTTTCCCGCCATTCTCAAGCCGGTTCGGGGCGACGGCAGTTGGTTGGTGCGAGAGGTCAATTCAGTGGCGGAGCTTTCGGAGGTGTGGTCGACTGTAGTCGCCTTCGCTGCCGAGGCGCCCAAGAGTGATCGGATTAACCTTACCGCCGGAACCGATCAACCATTCATGATCCTTGAACAGTTGGTCGTCGGTAGTCGTTGGCACCAAGATGAAAGGTACGGCGACTATGTGACCGTGGAATCTTCCGTCTATCGTGGTGAGATTCGGCACCTAGTGATCTCGGACAAATTCCCCCTCGATACATCCTTTCGTCAGCGCGGTAGCCTTCAGCCCTCAGTGTTGCCTGTTCAGCGGCAAATGGAACTGTGTGAAACCGCTTCGGCAGCAATTTCCGCCTTGAACATAACAGAGGGCATGGTGAACACTGAGTTGAAACTCACGTCGGAAGGGGCTCGAATCATCGAGGTGAACGGACGGGCTGGTGGAGGAATTCAAAAACTGCTGGTCAATGGCGCAGATTATGACATATTCTCTGAATATGCGTACGCCGCTCTTGGGATACGCCCTATGGCCCTTCCTCAGTATAAGCGTCACGCGGCGATGCTATGCCCTTGTTTGGAATTGGAATCGACTCATAATCCCTTCCGCGTAACGCTTCAGCAGGGCTACCAGGAGCAGAAGGGTGTAGAAAGCGTCATCATCCCGGATCCAATACCTGGACGCAACCATGCGATGGTTAGCTTCGTGACCGGAGATAACGCTGAATCCCTTCACGAGCACTGGCAGGACCTCCAGAAGGCACTCATTGTCAAGCCGGCGTGACTACTGAGGCCCTCGTTCGCAATAGGACCCTTTCCGTCGAGGCCTGAGCCTGCGGGATCGCCAAGCCTTTGCAGGGCAGCATGATCTTGTGAACCCGCCGGTCATCAAAGGTGTGACTGGAGAGGCCGAAGCTCCGCCGGTATGAGCGAATCGCCAAGCCGCTTGCCACTAACAGAGTTTCAGTAAGGTTTCTCTATGAATGTCATCGACAAGGGTTCGCTGAGGGCAAGAGCGTCTCGGTGATGGCGCTGATCGGGGCTGAATCGACCTTCCCTCGTAGGGCGGAGTCCTGACCAGAGGGGATGTTGGGTTCATGGCAGGGAAGAGACGCTCGTACGATGCAGAGTTCTGCGCGGGCGCGGTGCAGATGACCGAGACCGGGAAGCCGGCAGCGGAGCCCGCGCGGAACCCGGGGCACCCGAGAACTCACCGGCTCCATGCCGACACACCCGGACGGCGCACGCCGGCAGGAGCGAGTGCATGACAGAAACAACGAGCCGACCCGGGGCGCCGCAGGACGCGAAGATGCCATTCGCGCCTTCAGCCGCACGCCCGTGCCTAGGGTTCCGCCGTGGCTGACCCCCAACCCTACGGGCCCGACCAGCAGAAACGACACCTCCGGCGTTTGCAGGCTGCGTGTGCCCTACGCGCCTTGGCCACCGGTCTCACTGCACCATACCTATTCATCTACCTCACCCAGGTACGGCACATCGACACCGCCGTGGCCACCGCCCTGTTCACCATCCAGGCACTATCCGCCCTGGGTACACTCCCGCTCGCCGGACGGTGGGTGGACACCCACGGTAGATACCACCTTCTGGCGTTTACCGGCATAGGTGTCGCCGCTGTAGCCACCGCAACCTTCCCCTTTACCACCACCACACAAGCCACCCTGACCATGGCCGCCCTGCTGAGCATAGGCCTCGCCGGATCACAACCCGCCCAATCCATCATGCTGGCGCGATGCACCAGCACACAGAACCGCTCGCGCGCCTACGCCACCCAGTTCTGGCTGAACAACCTTGGCATCGGAGCCGGCGTCCTGACCGGCGGGCTGATCGCCGACCCCGCACATCCGGCCACCTTCACCCTGCTCTTCAGCCTCAACGCAGCCCTGCTTCTGCTCCTTGCCGTGATTCTGACCACCGTCCAACCGCCCTCCATCGCTACCGGCCGGATGCGTGAAAGACTTCCCAGTCCGAGCTTCCGCTTCCTCCTGCGACACCGCGCGATCAGACACACTCTGCTACTCAGTGCGATCATCAGTTTCACCTGCTACGGCCAGTTCGAGTCCGGCCTGGTCGCCTACGCCACCGAGATCCACCACATATCGCCCGGTACCCTGGGCGCCGCAATGACGGCTAACACCGCCATGATCGGCCTCGGCCAGCTCAAGATCGTCAAGCTCGTGGAACGATACCGGCGCAACCATGTGCTCGCCCTTGTAGGCGCCGTCTGGTTGTTAGCTTGGATCGTCGTCTGGGTGGGAGGTCTGCTCCACCGCGATCGACTGCTCGCGGCGACGAGCATCGTCATTGCCTACGCGCTGCTAGGGGTTGGTGAAATGCTGCTCTCGCCCGCGATGGGCCCTCTTCCGGTCGAGCTAGCCCCTGCCCAACTATTGGGTCGCTGTACTGTCGCTTTTGCCATGGTCGGACGGCTCGCGGCTGCGGCCGGGCCCGCGTTCGCCGGAGTATTGATCGGGGCACGGCTGTACGGGCTGTACCTAGTCGCGCTCGTCGGGTGCACCGTGCTGATCGTCTTGCTCGGCTGGCGGTTGCACCACCGGCTTACTCCGGCGCAAAACCGTATGACGACCACCACACCCGCCACCCGGTGACGGCCAGGTCACCCCAGTTGGAAGCACGGTCAGGTCGAAGGGGAACCCTCTTCGGTGGCATGGCCGTCCGCCTGGTCGGATCGCCGGAGGGGTCGCTCACAGACACACCGTTGCACTGGGGCTTCCGCTTCCGCCGGAGATCTGAGGCTGATCCTCTGGAGTGGACACCCTGACAATGGATCTTGATGGTCCAGGGAGGATGCCCAGGTGGGACGCAAGTCTCCGTATCCGGAGGAGTTCAGAAAGGACGCGGTCGCGCTCTACCGTGCCGCGGGCGGGAAGCGGGACGTACGCGGCGGTGGCCGCGGATCTCGGCATCACCGCGGAGTCACTTCCGGATGTGGGTGCGCAAGGACGCGGCCCAGGCAGCGCCAGGGCCGCGACGGCAGCGTGGGCGCGGCGGAGGAACTGGCCCGGTTGCAGGCGGAGAACGCCAGGCTACTCAAGGCCGCGCAGGAGTGGCGCCTCGAACGTGAGATTTTACGCCGGGCTGCTACCTATTTCGCCCGGGAGGTGAAGTGAGCCCCCGCCGCTGGGACTTCAACTCCAACAATCGCGCCGACTTCGGAGTCAAGCGGATCTGCCAGGTGCTCGGGGCGTCCCGCGCCGGCTACTACCGGTATCTGGCCACCGAGCAGGCCCGCGTCGAGCGCCGGGCCGAGGGAAAGCGGACCGTGGCAGATATCCGCGCCATCCACGCTGAGCACCATGGAGCCTACGGCGCCCCGCGCGCCCATGCCCGTGGACACCGGATCAACCGCAAGCGTGTGACCCGGCTGATGCGGGTCAACCGCATCGTCGGCCGGCACCTGCGGAAGAAGAAGCGGACGACGATCGCCGACGGGACGACGCCGCCCGTGCCGGACCTGGGGATGCGCGACTTCACCGCGGACACCTTGAACACCCAAATGGTGCGGCGACATCACCTACATAGCCGTCGGCACGACGTGGCTCTACCTCGCCGCGGTGACCGACATCTGCTCGAGGAGGGTGGTGGGCCGGCAATCGCCGACCACATGTGCACCTCGCTGGTCACCGACGCGATCGAGATGGCCGTGGCCGCCCGCGGCGTCCGGGTTCACAGCGCCGTTTTCCACACTACTGAGGTTGAACTCGTGGTGTCGTAGGGGCTGACGAGCGGCAGTCCCCTGCGGTATCACCGGGGCATGCGGTATCCACAAGGGGGCGGGCTGACCGCCGAACGGCAGCAGTTCCGCGAGGGGGTACGGCTGAAGGCGGCCGAGCGGTTCGCCCGAGGCGAGGCGAGTTCTGTGATCGCCAAGGACCTGCG
>NZ_JBHXRW010000099.1:0-15640 GCF_042716635.1 Streptomyces sp. NPDC058664
AACCCCCCCCCTTTGGGTGGCCTGTTTCTTTTTTTTAAACTACCCGGGGTGTTTTCCCGCCCCCCCCCCCCCCCACCGGGGCCCCCCCCACAACCCCGGGGGGGGCCCCCCCCCCCGGGCGGCGGCGGCCCCCCCCCCGCGCGTCGGATCACACCGCTGTCGCCCGATCCGCGTCGTCAAGGGGGGTGTTGACCCTCAGCCACCGGTAGCCGTACGGATCCAGCGCGACATCGACGAGGCCGGCGGCCGCCGACTTGAGGGTGTCACCGGTGAAGACATCGGTGAGCAGCCGGCCGCCCCTCAGCCCCGGGACCTCGACGGAGGCGGTGACGGACCGCTCGGAGAAATTGTGCAGCACGAGCACCGCGCCGCCCTCCAGCGAACTGAGGTGGACCAGCACGCCCGGATCGTCCGCGTCGATGACCCGGTAGTCGCCCCAGGCCAGCTCGGGGGTCTCCCGGTAGCGTTCGATCAGCGTCCGCATCCGACCCAGCGGCGAAGCCGGGTCGTGCGCCTGGTCGTGCACGTTGACCTTCGTCGGGCCGAACGCACCCGTCGCGACGGGATTGGGCAGCTCCACTCCCTCCCCCGCGGTGAAACCGCCACTCTTGTCGGGCGTCCACTGCATCGGGGTGCGGACGGCCTGCCGGCCCTCGGCGGCGAGGTTCTCGCCCATGCCTATCTCCTCGCCGTAGAACAGCACCGGTGTGCCGGGCAGGGAGAAGAGCAGGCTGTAGGCCAGTTCCACGCGCTGCCGGTCGCCGTCGACCATCGGCGGCAGGCGGCGGCGCAGGCCCCGGTCGTAGAGCTGCATGTCCTTGTCGGGGCCGAAGGCGGCGAACACCTCGGCGCGCTCGTCGTCGTCGAGTTTGTCGAGCGTGAGCTCGTCGTGGTTGCGGACGAACGTCGCCCAGCGCGCGTCGCGGGGCGCCGCGGGGCGCTCCCGGAGAGCCGCCGCCAGGGGGGCCGCCTCGCCCCGCGCCATCGACAGGTACATCTGCTGCATACCGATGAAGTCGAAGCACATGGTCAGCTCGTCACCGCGGGAGGACTCCGAGTCGCCGAAGAACTTCGCGGTGTCCGGGTAGGGCAGGTTCACCTCGCCCAGCAGCACCGCGTCACCGCTGCGACGTCCGAGGAAGGCCCGCAGGTCGGCGAGGTACTCGTGCGGGTCGGGCAGGTGGTCCGCGTCCTCCTGGCCGTTGGTCTCCAGCAGGAACGGCACCGCGTCGACCCGGAATCCCGACAGTCCGAGCTGCGTCCAGAAGCCCATGATGCGCGCTATCTCGTCACGGACCGCCGGGTTGGCGACGTTGAGGTCGGGCTGCTGCTTGTAGAACCGGTGCAGGTAGTACTGCTCGGTGGTCTCGTCGTACTCCCACACGCTCTTCTCGACGTCGGGGAAGACCACACCCTCGGGGCCGTCCTCCGGCGGGCTGTCGCACCAGACGTACCAGTCGCGGTACTTCGACGTGCGGCTGGAGCGGGCGTCCTGGAACCACGGATGGTGGTCGGAGGTGTGGTTGACGACCAGGTCGGCGATGACCCGGATGCCCCGGTCGCGGGCGGTGCGCACGAACTCGGTGAAGTCGCCCAGCGTGCCGAGCCGGGGATCGACGGCGTAGAAGTCGGTGATGTCGTAGCCGTCGTCGCGCTCCCGCGTCGGGTAGAACGGCATCAGCCACACACAGGTGACGCCGAGGCGCACCAAGTGGTCGATGCGCTGTGTCAGGCCCGCGAAGTCGCCGGTGCCGTCGCCGTCGGAGTCCTGGTACGTCTCCACGTCCAGGCAGTAGACGACCGCGTTCTTCCACCACAGGTCGGAGGTGCGGGTCAGCCTCATCGGACACCCTCCGCGACGGCGGCCGGGGGCCGGGTGACATCCAGCTGCGACAGCACCTTCGTGCCGAACGCGTCGATGAAGGCGCTCTGCTCCTTGCCGACGTGATGCAGCATGACGGCGTCGAAGCCGAGGTCGGCGTACTCCTGGAGCCAGGCCGCGTGCCGGCCGAGATCGTTGGAGATGTTGACGGACTCCGCGACCCTGTCCGGAGAGACGTGCTCGCTGACGTTGTCGAACAGCTCGGCAGAGTCGAGGTCCCAGCTCGCCGGCGGCCCGTGCACGTTGGTGCGCCACTGGTCGTGGGCGAGTTCCTGGGCGGTTTCCCAGTCGGGGGCCCAGCTGAGGTGCACCTGGAGGTGCAGCCGGCCGACGCCGCCCGCCGAACGGTAGGCGTCCACGATCCGGCGCAGTGTCTCGCGCGGCGCGTTCACCGTGATCAGGCCGTCCGCCCACTTCGCGCACCACCGCGCGGTCGCCTCGCTGCACGCGGCCCCCACCAACATTGGCACCGTCTCCGGACGGGTCCACAACCTGGCCCGGTCCACGGTCACCAGCCCGTCGTGGCTCACCTCCTCGCCGCGCAGCAGCGCCCGGATGATGTCGACGCACTCGCGCAGCCTCGCGTTCCGGACGTCCTTACGCGGCCAACGGTCGCCGGTTATGTGCTCGTTGGACGCCTCACCGCTTCCCAGCGCCGCCCAGAAGCGGCCTGGGTACATCGCGGCGAGGCTGCCGATCGCCTGCGCGACGATCGCCGGATGGTAGCGCTGACCCGGGGCGTTCACCACTCCGAAGGGGATCCTGTCGGTAGCCTGGAGCGCCGCGCCGAGCCAGGACCAGGCGAAGCCGGACTCACCCTGCCGGACGCTCCACGGTGAGAAGTGGTCCGAGCACATCGCGGCGGTGAAGCCCGCGCCTTCCGCGCGCACGACGGCTGCCAGCAGGTCGGCGGGAGGTACTTGTTCATGGGAGGCGTGGAATCCATAGACGGTCATGGGATCCGCGTACCCGGCACCGGAGGGATCATCGGTCGTCGTCCCCGTCCGCTCGGCTCAGTCGTTGCGCCGGTGCACCCGCGCCTCCCACGGGGCAAGCACCAGGCGGCCGGGCCGCGGGGGGGCCGACGGGCCGTTGCCCATGACGAGTTCGGCGCCGTCCCATCCGGCGGGCATCACGGCGGAGGCCGTGTCGCCGGTGAAGTTTCCGACGACCAAGAGCACCGTGCGGCCGTACCGACGGGTGAACGCGTAGATCCGCTCGTCGTCCGGCAGCAGCATCGTGAAGTCGCCGTGCACGACGGCCGGTTCCTGGTGCCGGAGGGCGATCAGCCGACGGTAGTGGTGGTAGACGGAGTCGGGATCCGCGAGGGCCGCTTCGGCGTTGACCTCGGTGTAGTCCGGGTTGACGGGGATCCACGGGGTGCCTGTGGTGAACCCCGCATGCGGGGACGCGTCCCACTGCATGGGTGTACGGGCGTTGTCGCGGCCCATCGCCCGTAGTCCCGGGAGGACGTCTTCGGGTTCCGCCCCCGCGCGCAGCGCCTCCGTGTAGTGGTTCAGGGACTCGATGTCCCTGAAGTCCTCGATGGTGCGCAAGGGCGCGTTGGCCATACTGAGTTCCTCGCCCTGGTAGACGTACGGCGTGCCCCGGTGCAGGTGGAGCACGGTCGCGAGCATCGTCGCGGACCGGGTCCGGTGGCTCGGTCCGTCGTCACCGAACCGAGAGACCACCCGGGGCTGGTCGTGGTTGTTCCAGTACAGGCTGTTCCACCCGACGTCGGCGAGGCCGGACTGCCAGCGGCCGAGTGAGGCCTTGAGGTCGGTGAGCCGCAGTGGGCGGGGATCGAACTTGCCCCGCCCGTGGTCGAGCCCTACGTGCTCGAACTGGAAGACCATGTCGAGCTCGGCACGCGCCGGGTCGGTGAACAGGCGGGCCTGCTCGACCGTCACCCCGGGCATCTCCCCGACGGTCAGCAGCCGGCCCGGGTACCGGGCGATCACCTCGCGGTGCATCTCCTGGAGGTAGTCGTGTATGCGGGGTCCGCAGACGAAGTAGGGCGAGCCGTCACCGTACGGCCCCTGTTCGTGCACCTCGCCGTCGGGGAGGGCGGGGTCCTTGGAGATGAGGTTGACGACGTCCATCCGGAAGCCGTCCACGCCCCGGTCCAGCCACCAGCGCATCATCGCGTACACGGCCCGACGCATCCGGGGGTTCTCCCAGTTGAGGTCGGGCTGCTTCGGCGAGAAGAGATGGAGGTAGTACGCGTCGCTCGCCGCGTCCAGCTCCCAGGCGGAACCGGAGAAGAAGGAGCCCCAGTTGTTGGGTTCGCGTCCCTCACGTGGCGGACGCCACCAGTACCAGTCGCGCTTCGGGCTCGCCGGGTCGCGTGACTCCTGGAACCACGGATGCTCGTCGGAGGTGTGGTTGACGACCAGGTCCATGACGAGTTTCATCCCGCGCTCGTGCACGGCGCCCAGCAGCCGGTCGAAGGCCGCCAGGTCACCGAAGACGGGGTCGATGTCCTGGTAGTCGCTGATGTCGTACCCGTTGTCGGCCTGCGGGGACGGGTTGACGGGCGACAGCCAAAGCACGTCGACACCGAGCCCGGACAGATGGTCCAGGCGTCCGGTGAGGCCGTCCAGGTCGCCGACGCCGTTACCGTCGGAGTCGGCAAAGCTGCGCGGATAGACCTGGTAGACCACTGCGGACCGCCACCACGCGTCCTCGGCGTGCCCCATGTCGTCGGCTGCCATCGGTGGACTCCTCTCGCCCGGGGTGGGGAACGTGAGTCTCCTTTCCCCAGGGGCTGAGGTCATACCGGTCAGGGCGGCATCGCCGGCCGGGCGCCCCGGCTCCCCCGGGACGAACCGACCCGCTGGGGCCCATCCCTGCGCGCACCGGCCGGCGCCTTCTCGGCGAACTCCCGCGCGAGGTGTGTCGGACCTCGCCCCTCAGCGGTCCCGTCCCGGAGGGCACAGCGGTCCGCTTCGAATTGGCAGGGGTCCAGGGACCTGATCGCTCCGTGCACCACGAGCCGGAGCCTCGTACCACGCCCAAGGAGACAACCCGCCTCACGGTGCGCGCCCGCCCTCCTCCCGCTCAGCCTGGTCGAGCTCGTGGAGCCCCCTCTCCCAGCGCAGACGGCGAACCTCGGCAGACTGCTCCCACCAGGGATCACCCCGCTCACCGAGCGCCACCTTCGCGGTGTTCACGCGTTTCCGCACCTGGCCCTCAGCCTTCGCGTCAGCGGCGCGTCGTGCGGCAGCCACCCCGCGGCGCGCCGCCGGTAGCAACCCTGACCGCGATCGAGGCTCGGCATACCCCCATCTCATTCTGTAACGAGCAGTAAGGGCTTGCAGATCATCAAGGTGTTGCTTCCCGACCTGGGGCTCGTTGGTCTGGTGTGCGCATCCCGGACGAGACCCGTGACCAACTGTCCGCGAGGTTCGTGGTGTTGTTCCCGCATCTGGACGAGCGGCAGCGACGGCTGTTGATGGGAACCGAGGCCCGGCTGCTGGGGCATGGTGGCATCCGCGCTGTCGCTCGGGCGGCCCAGGTCAGCGAGACGGCGGTCCGCAATGGCGTGTTCGAGCTGGAATCCGGAGAGGAGCCGTTGGGGCGGGTCCGGCGTCCCGGCGGAGGACGCAAACGGGTCGCCGATCTGGATCCGGGGCTGCGGCCGGCACTTCTGGCGCTGGTCGAGCCCGACGAGAGAGGCGACCCGATGTCGCCGCTGCGGTGGACGGTGAAATCGACCCGTACGCTCGCGGCGGAGCTGGCCCGGGCCGGGCACCGGATCAGCGCCGATACCGTGGGCGACCTGCTGCGGGAGGAGGGCTTCAGTCTTCAGGCCAACGCGAAGACGCTCGAGGGCAGTCAGCATCCGGACCGGGACGCCCAGTTCCGCTACTTCAACGAGCAGGCCCGCACCTACCGGGACGCCGGCCAGCCGGTCATCAGCGTGGACACCAAGAAGAAGGAACTTGTCGGCGACTTCAAGAACAGCGGCCGCCAGTGGCGTCCCGCCGGCGGGCCTGTCTCGGTCAGCGTCCACGACTTCGCCGACCCGCAGCTCGGCAAAGCCGTCCCCTACGGGATCTACGATCTGACCGCGAACACCGGCTGGGTCAACGTCGGCACCGATCACGACACCGCCGCGTTCGCAGTGGAATCGATCCGCCGCTGGTGGCACGGCCAAGGCCAAGCCGCCTACCCCCAGGCATCACGGCTGCTGATCACCGCCGACGCCGGCGGATCCAACGGCTACCGCACCCGCTCCTGGAAGCTCGAGCTGGCCCAACTCGCCTCTGAAACCGGGCTGACGATCACCGTGTGTCACCTACCGCCAGGCACATCGAAGTGGAACAAGATCGAGCACCGGCTCTTCTCCCACATCACCATGAACTGGAGCGGCCGCCCGCTGACCAGCCACGAAGTCATCGTGCAGTCGATCGCCGCGACCACCACCCGCACCGGACTGCGCGTGAGAGCCGAACTCGACACCAACACCTACCCGACCGGAGTCCGCATCAAAGACGCGGAGATGGCCGCCCTGCCGCTGATCCGGCACGCGTTCCAGGGCGCCTGGAAATGCACTGCACCCCCAGCCATCACCCGTAATCCCGGCGGCCCGGGCCCCGCAGACGCCGGATCCGGAGTGGGACCAGGCCTTGCTCTCCGATCCAGCACTGACCGGTATGACCCGCCAGCAACTGAACGACCTCACCGAGACCCTGGCCCCGGACGGGGATATCCGGCGCGGTCGGCCGCCGCGGCTGGCCTTCCCCGACCAGGTCCTGGCCACCGTGCTCCACCTGCGGGCCGCCCTGGCCGCGGAACCCCTCGCCGTGCTGTTCGGCACCAGCCGCACCGCGATGCACCGCACCCTCCTGAAGAACCGGCGACTGCTCGAGGCACACGGCATCACCATCCCACCGGCGACAACCCCACCCACGGCCCTCGCCGCCCTTCAGGACCGGGTCCAGGCACAGACCGGCGAGGACAACAAGATCAAAACAACGTGTTAATGATCTGCAATCCCTAACTTGATCTTTAACATGTGCTGTCGAACGGTGTGTCGTACTTGATCACTCGGTCCGGTATCCGCCGTGCATGGAAGCGGCCTTCGTCTGAACATGTGCTCCGACCAAGGAACACACACGTCCAGCGCGAAGGCCGTGAGGATGAGTCTGCAGCATCGCGATACCCGCCATGAGCCGTTGGGGGAACTGTCACGCTTCCGGGGCGAGTTCTACTCCTGTCTCACCGCTCGTTCGGACGCCCTGTTCGAGCTGGCCGACGCGGTCCTGTGCGGTGACGGGCCGGTGAGATCGCTGATCGAGCTGTCGCTGGTGGGCGAACACCGCCGTGGTCACGGCAGTCTCTACGCCGCGCTCGCCCAGGGCCGAATTGACGCCGAACGGCTGCGGCGGACCCTGGCATCGGTGCCGCTGCCACGAGCTGCTGACGGCCGGCTGGTCCTGGCCGTCGACGTCACCTGCTGGCTGCGGCCCGACGCCCACACCTCGCCGCAGCGGATCCTGTGCCACACCTACGGCCGGGGCAAAGACCAGCACATCCCGGTTCCCGGCTGGCCCTACTCGATCATCTGCGCACTGGAACCCGGCCGCAGCTCGTGGACCGCACCCCTGGACGCCCGGCGTCTGGCGCCCGGGGACGACACCGCCACCGTCACCGCCCGGCAACTGCGCGACCTGGTCGACTCGTCTGCGTGTTTTACGCCGGGTAACAAGATGATCTACTCGCGGATGACTTTGTCCGATCCTGAGGGTCCGTGTGCCCTTAGTGAAGATTATTTGATCTTCACGTGCGGAGTGTTGCGTGACATCGTCAGAGCGTAAGTGGCGGCGCTGGTTCATGGGGAGGGGCGGCCGCGCTGACGCATGCCGTACGAGGGGGAAAGAGCCCGGGCGGTGAGCCGCCCGGTTTGGCATGCCCATGAGCGACGCTGTCGAAAAATCGACAGATTGTCAGGCAGACATGTCATTGTTCAGAGACGTCGGCAGACGCCGGCGTCGCATACGGTCGGCCCTCACCAGGGCCACCGGTACGACGGCGCTCGTGACCGCCGCCGCCGTACTGGCCGGCGTGATCCAGGCCGCTCCTGCCTTCGCCGACCCGGTGCCCGAGGAGGACACCGGCGTCACCCGTAACAGCATCGGCCAGGATGTGCGGCGCGACCGCTGCCTCACCGGTGTGGCGCTGCATGTCGGCGGACCCGCGATGAAGGCCAAGGCCATCGAGGGCCTGACCGGCACCGCGGGACAACTCCGCGAGACCGTCGGCGACATAGGCTGGATCGGCTACGGCCCCCTGGGCCAGGCCGGCGACGCCGACGAGGAGGAGGGGAACGCCCACAGCACCGCCGGCACGCGGCGCACCGAGGAACTCAACGCGGCCAACAAGCCCTACGTCGAATCCGCCTGGACCAGCGACGACATGGAGTGGCACGCACCCCAGTTCGGCGCGGACGTCAGCTACTTCACCGCGATCGCACAGGTCCAGCTGGCCTCCCCGCTCGGCTGGGACGGCCACAGCAAGGCCAGCGCGGAAGCCGTCGCCCGCGCCCAGGCGATCACCGAGGAGAACCGCGGCAAGGACGACTGGCACGACATGGCCGCGGACTGGATGCTGCGGGACGTCGGCTGGGACTACTCCGGCGGCACCACGTCCAGTGACATCGCGAGCTATCTGCGGCGCGGCGGTTACGCCACCACGGCGCCCGTCAAGGACTCCCCGGCGTACCGTGTCGAGGTCGAGGACCTCAAGCAGGCCTGGGCCGGTTGTGACTGGCAGAACCCGGACGACCCGCGGCGCATGCTCAATGCCCCGGTGATGACCGCGATGGTCGAGTGGGAGCTGGAGTACGCCGGGCAGGCCGCCCAGCGTGCCGCGATCATCCAGGCGGAGGCGGACGCCGCCGCGGCGACCCGCATCGCCACCGACGACATGATCGAGGCCATCCGGCAGGCGTGGCTCGCCGAGCAGATCCTGACCTGGCGCAAGTACTGGCTGGACGAGCTCGCCAACGACCCCGACACGATCTTCGAGAAGCCCGATCAGGCGTTCTACGACAAGGCCGACGCCGACCTGGCCCAGGCCCGTACCAAGGCGGCTGCCCTCGTCGTCTCGGCCAAGGAACAGGCGGCGAAGGCCGCCACCGCCGCGCAGAAGGCCGCGACGGCGCAACAGGAGGCGTGGGCCATCGCCGACGCGGCCCACGTGCCGCGTGGCCGTGGCCTGATGTACGCGCAGCAGTCGGTCCAGGTCACCCGCGCCTCTTCGGCCGCCACCGCGGCTGCGGCGAAGGCGACCGAGACCGCGCTGGCCGCCGCGAACGCGACGGTCGCCGACGCGGACGCGCTGCTGGCGAGGGCGCAGACCCAGTCGCACGCGATGAGCACCGAGTTCCGCCGTGTCGCTGCGGAGGAGGCCGCCGCGCAGGCGAAGGCCGCCGCCGACAGCGCCGAGGCCAACGCCACGGCTGCCGCCGAGAGTGCCGCCAGGGCCAAGAGTGCGCGGACGACGGCCGAGCAGAAGCGCGACAAGGCCGCCACCGCCGCCGCCACGGCCGCTTCCGAGCGTGCCAAGGCGCAGGCGGAGAAGGCCACCGCTGTCGCCTCCCGCGCCAAGGCCGCCACCGAGCGGACCAAGGCGCAGGAGGCCGAGCAGCGGGCCGTCACCCAGCAGACGACGGCGAAGAACGCCGATACGGCCGCGGGGACGGCGACCGCCGATGCCACGGCGAAGCGCAAAGTCGCCGACGATAAGGCGAAGGCCGCGCAGACTGCGCGGGAGCTGGCGGTTGCCGCGCTCCGGGCGAAGCAGGCCACCGCGGCCCGCGCCGCCGCCCTCGAAGCCGCGGCCGCCGCCGCCGAGGGCACCGAGGCCGCCGCCGAGACCCGTACGGCCGCCACCGACGCCCGTACGGCCGCCAACCAGGCCACCCAGGCCGCGACCGCCGCGCAGACCGCCGCCGACCAGGCGACCACCGCCGCCGTCGCCGCGCGTAGTGCCGCCACCACGGCGGAAGGCGCTGCCGAGCGTGCCCAGGCGAGCGCGAGCACTGCGTGGTCGGCGTATCACACCTCCCTCGGCGCTGCCTCTACCGCCCGTGTCGCCGCCGCCGTCGCTCTGGACGCGTCGCAGGACGCCGCGTTCCGCGCGGACAACGCGGCGACGGCCTCGGAGAACGCCACCGCGCTCGCCAAGAAGGCCGAGCAGGAGTCGGCCGCCGCCGGGACGAGCGCCGCCGAGGCGGTGAAGTCGGCCGCGACCGTGGTCGGCCGTGCCTATGCCGCAGGTCAGGCCGCGCTGTCCGCCCGTGACGCCGCGAAGGAGGCGATCGCCGCCTCCAGCGAGGCCGTCGCGGCGGGAAGCCCATACCGGGAGACGGACAGCTCGGCCGCGTTCGCCGTGCTCGTCGGCCAGTCGTCGAAGACGCTCGCCGAGCAGCAGGCGGCCGCCGCCGAGGCCAAGGCCACCGAGGCGGCCGCCGCCGCGGAGACCGCGCAGCAGGCCGCCGCGCAGGCCACCGGCGACGCGAAGCTCGCTGCCGAGGCAGCCGCCCGCGCGGCGAGCGACTCGGCACGTGCCGTCGAGGCCGTGACCCGCGCCCAGACGTCCGCCGCCGACGCCTCCGACGCCGAGAAGGGAGCCAAGGCGGCTTCCGACGCCGCCGCCGGGCACTCCCAGCAGGCCGGGGACGACGCCCTCAGCGCCCGTCTCACCGCCGACGAGGTCAGCGGGATCGCCGTCGAGGCCGACCGTGAGGCGACCGACGCCGAGCGTCACGCCGCCGAGGCGAACGAGAAGGCCGGCCGGTCCGCCGAAGCCGCCGCGGAAGCGGCGCGCAAGGCGGCCCAGGCCGAGCAGGAGGCCAAGGACGCCGAGGGCAAGGCGTCCGACGCGGCGGGGAACAGCTCCGCCGCCGAGGAGGCCGCGAAGAAGGCCGAGCAGGAGCAGCGCGAGAAGAACGAGGCCGCGCACCAGGACGCGCTCGCCGAGGGCACCACACCTATTAAGGGCGGCGCCTCCAACTGGCCGGCACTTGGTCAGCGCGAGGAGCAGATCCTGCTCGACGCGTGCGGTCAGACCTGTGTCGACGACTACCGGGGCGGCCTTGCGGCCGTCTCCGTGAATGTCGTCGAGTGGGCGACCGCGAACGGCGGGCAGATCCTCTTCGAGCAGCTCGACCCCGCCAAGGTCAAGGAGTGCCTGGCCGGGTACGACGTCGAGGACTGCCTCTGGGCGCTCGTCGACGTTCCCTCGTCCGCCGTGATCGTGGGCCGGATGCCCGCGCTCGCTCAGGCGATCGAGAAGGTCGCCGACGGCATGCGGACGATCTTCGTCGAAGCGGACAACGCGCTGCGCCGGCTCAACGAGCTGACGGCGGTCATCCGTGACGTCCGCTCCACCCCGCGCCTCAACCGGTGCCTCGCGGGAGTCGCCCTGCACGCGGGCGGCGCCAAGATGAAGGCCAAGGCCATCGAGGGACTCACCGGCACCAATGACCAGCTCGACGCCGTCATCGGCGACGTCGGCTGGATCGGGTTCATGCCACTGGGGCAGGCACGTGACCTGGACCAGGAGGCCGGCTACGCCTACATGGATGCGGCCGCGGCCCGTGAAGCCCTCCTGGAGGACGCCAACAGGCCGTACGCGATGAGCTCGTTCAGCGACGAGATCACTCTGCACGCACCCGAGTTCAGTGCGGACATCCTCGGATTCACCCTCGCCACACAGGCCAAGCTTTCCCAGCGCCTTGGCTGGGACGCCCACACCAACGCCGGCGCGGAGGCGATCGCCCAGGCGAAGGCCGTCACCGAGCAGAACCGCGGCAAGGACAGCTGGGACGACTTCGCCGCGGACTTCATGCTGCGGTACGTCGGCGAGACCCGGTTCTCAGGTGGCACCACCTCCGCCGACATCTCCACCTACCTGCGGCACGGAGGTTTCCTCGACAAGAAGGTCGCCGAGGGTTCCGCCGCCTTCCGTATTGAGGTCGAGAACCTCAAGCAGGCATGGGCCACGTGCAACCACCAGGACCCGGTGGACCCGCGCAACGCCCTGAGCGAGGCCGTCTCCCAGGCCTCGGCCGAATGGGAGGCGGAGTACGCCGGCCAGGCCGCCCCGCGCGCGATCATCATGCAGGCGGAGGCCGACGCCGCCGCCGCGACCCGCGCCGCCGCCGACAACATGGTCGAGGCCATCGGCCAGGCGTGGCGCGCCGAGCAGATCCTGCTCTGGCAGAAGTACTGGCACGACCAGCTCGCCCGTGACCCGGACCACATCCTGAAGCCGAAGCAGGCGCTCTTCGACCGGGCGAAGACGGACCTGGCGAACGCCCGCGGCAAGGTCCAGGCCCTCGTCACCTCATCCAAGGCGCAGGCTGCCCTGGCCGCCGCCGCGTCCCAGCGTGCGGTGACGGCGCAGCAGCAGGCCTGGACGATCGCGGACGCCGCTGAAGTGCCGCGCGGGCGCGGCCTGATGTACGCCCAGCAGTCGGTCCAGGTCGCCCGTGCCTCGGGCGCAGCCGCCATGGCCGCCGCGAAGGCGACGGAGACCGCCTACAACGCGACCACCGCGACGGTCTCGACGTCCCAGACGCTGTTGGCCCTGGCGAAGACCCAGGCGCACGCGGTGAAGACCGAGTTCCACCGCATCGCCGCCCAGGAGGCCGCCGCCCAGGCGAAGGCCGCCGCGGACAGCGCGGACAAGCAGGCGGCCGAGGCCGAGGCGAACCTGAAGATCGCCAAGGAGGCCCAGGCCACCGCGGAGAGGGAGGAGCAGGAGGCCAAGCAGGCCGCGGCCACCGCCCAGGGCCAGCGTGCCGTCGCCGAACTGGAGCGTGCCAACGCGGCTGCCGCACGCGCGACCGCCGAAGCGGAGCGGGACAAGGCGAACATCGCCGAGCAGGCGGCACAGGAACGCCGGGGTGTTGCGGCCACGGCCCGCAGTAGCGCCGTCGCCTCAGGCCAGAGCGCATTCGCTCACCTGGAGGACTCTCTCGCGGCGGAGGGGCGCGCCGAGGCGGCACGTGACACTGCGGTGAAGGCCGACCGGGCCAAGAACGCCGCGCTTTCCCGTGCGTCTGCTCTTGAGGCGGCGGCTGCCGCTGCAGAAGGGACCGCGTCGGCGGGCGAAGCACGGCAGGCGGCGACGGAGGCCCGTGCTGCGGCCAACCAGGCCGTCTCCGCGGCTGCTGGGGCGTGGACCGCGGCCAACACTGCCACCACGGCGGCGAAGAACTCCCGTGCCGCAGCCACGGTGGCCAACGGTTCGGCGGAGCGGGCCCGGTCCGCCTCCGAGGGGGCTTGGGCCGCCTATATGACCGCCTCCGGTTCCGCGGCGGCCGCTCACGCCGCCGCCGCTGAGGCAATCGACGCCTCCGAGGCCGCGGCGCTGAACGCGAAGAAGGCCGAGGAGGACTCCAAGAAGGCGTCCGCCGCGGCGGCACTCGCCAAGAAGGAGGCCGCGGCGGCCCACGCCGAGGCGGTCCTGACCGCTCAGTGGGCGGCGAAGACGGCTGGGTACGCGTACGCCACCGCCCAGGCTGCGAGCGCGGCGCGAGACACCGCCACCCAGGCCATCAAGCCGGCCAAGGAAGCCATCGCCATCGGCTCTCCCTACCAGGAGACCGACGCGTCCGCGGCGTTCGCGGTGCTCACCGGCCAGAACGCGTTGACGCTCTCGCAGCAACAGGCTGCGGCGGCAGAGGCCAAGGCCGCCCAGGCGGCGGAGTACTCGGCCGAGGCGCAGCGCCTCGCGGCGCAGGCCGCGGCCGACGACAAGCTGGCCGCGGAGGCGGCAGCCGCGGCGGCCAAGGACGCGGAACGCGCGGCGCTCGCGTCGAAGCGGGCGCAGATCGCGGCCGCGGAGGCGGAGAAGGCGGCCAAGGCCGCTCAGGCCGCGGCCCAGCGGGCCGACGGTTACGCCATGCAGGCGGGTGAGGACGCCGTCCATGCGTCCTTCGCCGCCAACGAGGCAACCGCCGATGCGGCTGCGGCCGACAGCGCTGCCACCGAGGCGGAGAAGGACGCGAGTAGCGCGCGGGCGGCTGCGACCGCCGCGGGTGAGGACGCCGTGGCCGCAAATGGCGCGGCCACGAAGGCCGAGCAGGACGCCACGCTGGCCGAGGCCTCTGCGGCCAACTCCCAGCAGCACGCAGAAGACGCCGAGACGGCCGCGACACATGCCGAGGAGGAGGAGCGCAAGGAGATTCAAGCCGAACGCGAAACCGCCATGGAGGCCGGCAACACACCCGTGATCGGTGGTTCCTCGTCCTGGCCCGGTATGACGGCGGAGGAGGAAGAGATCCTTCTCGCCGAGTGCGGTCAGCAGTGCGTGGACGACTACCGTGCCGCCCTCCAGGCGGTGGGAATGAGCGTCATCGACTGGGTCACCGCCAATGGCGCCGACGTCCTGCTGGAGTTCATCGGGGCCAACGACCTCAAGCGCTGTGTGAGCCAGGGCGACGTGGAAAGCTGCCTGTGGACCCTGGTGAACGTGGCGAGTCTGGTGGCCATCGTGGGCAAGCTGCCCGCCGTCACCAAGGCAATCGCCACCGTTGTGTCCGGCATCGCGCGCTTCTTCGAGAAGGCCGAGTGGGGCAAGCGCACGCTGAACCAGCTCCGCAAGATCATCGAGAAGGTGCGCAAGGAGGGCCACAAGCCGCCGCACTGTCTGGTGAAGTCGGGAACGGCGACCATGTCGGTCGCGTCCTTCGGCGGAGCCTCGTACAGCGCTGCGGCCACCTCCGAGGAACCGGAGGTGCCGTGCTTCAAGGGCCTCACCCGCGGCGCGTCCTTCAAGGACCACTGGAAGAGCAAGAAGGACATGCTCGGAAAGTTCCTCGGAAAGACCTACCCCAAGTGGAAGGACGACGAGGGCGCCGAACTGCTGGCTGACCTCTTCGAGCTGATTACCAGCGGCAAGGTCAAGTACGCGGGCATGGGAACGCTCAAGGCCGGCCAGCCTGCCGCGCATGTATTCCGCGGCAGCGGACTGACGCTCATCGTGAAGCCCAACGGCGAGTGGTGGACTCTCCTCCAGTCCGGTACGGGCATGGATCTGGGTATTGTGATGCTGTGATGAGCAGTTCAGTGTTCGACCGGATGAGTCATGTACGGGTTCGGGACATCCTGGTTCCGGGATACATCGACAGGGACGAGGGGCGGCCTGAGTTCAAGCCGTTCCCAGTGTCGGTCTATCTGGAGCTGGAGGAGGGGTTCATCGAACTCGCCTCCGTCCGGGACGAAGGCCGGATGACAGTCGGATTCGTCGCCGAGCCGAGGGTTCCGGAAGCTCTGCTCGACGACGACGACGAGTTCTGTCTGGGCTCGCGCGGTCTCGACGTTTTCACGGACGCATATGAATCCCTGCGCGTCACCCGGGTCCGGGGTGTCGTCCCCGGGGCGTCGACATCCGAAGCCGGTGAACCCGGTACGGAGTACGACTGCCTCGAGTTCCGGTTCGAGGACGGGTGGTACCTGTTCGTCGACCCCGGGTACCACTTCGGGATCCGGCTCGGCGGCGAGGGCGCGTACGACCGGCTCTCAGAGCTGAACGCCGGCCGGCCGACGAGCCTCGCCCCCGGCCGGCCGTTCGTCTGGACGCCGTAGCGGCGTGTTCCCCCGGAGGAGCGGTCCTCCGGGAAAACGACGTGGGGCCACCCCGCCCGGGGTGGCCCCCCCGTGGTTTGGGCGACCCGGAACCCCACCTGGTCAAACTGGGCCGTGAACAGCGCGGCCGGGATAGCGCACGCGTTCGGGGGCA
>NZ_JBHXRW010000100.1:0-14893 GCF_042716635.1 Streptomyces sp. NPDC058664
CTGCCCACCACGGCCTGAAGACAGGCCCGGGCCGCAGGCCCACCATGCCCCGACGCACCATCAGCCAGTCACGCACCCAACAACGTGACAACGCCCCGGGCTTATTTCGAGGCCCTGGAAATCCCGGCCGAACTGCTGGCCCGTGTCGAGGAGCTGTGCTTCGACGCCGGGGCGGACGTCTTTCGGCACTGCGCCCCTGCCTGGGACGGCGAGGACGACCTGTTCGACGTCCGCTCGCTCGACGACCTCGTCCTGCTGCCCAACCTGCAGGAGGTCACCTTCGTGGAGGACGGCGTCCTGGCCGTGCCGGACGCGGCGGAGGTCTTCGCCGCGCGGGGCATCGAGACCGACTGAGCCCGACATCCGTTCGTCGCCCGCCGCCCTGGCCGGGGCCCTCAGAGGACCCGGCTCTCGTCCTCATCCCCGCGCTGGCGGTGATCCGCTCGTCTCCGCGGTCAAGTTCGCCCGCCGCCACGGAGCCTTTTCCCACCTGAAGCACCTGCCAGTCGGAGGACCCCGTGGCAGCTCCCCGGAGGCGCCAGTCAACTGGTGAAGACCTGGCCAGGAGCCCGTGCTGGACTCGGGTAGCCGATCAACGACAGTGCGGATGCCAGGTTGGAAAAGGCTTACGGTGTGGCAGGTCGAGGCTGTGTTGAGGTGTCCAGGAGTTCGGCGAGGCCGCGGCGGGTGGCGGCGATGACGACGCGGTCCTCGGGGTGTAGGACGTAGCCGGGGTGCAGGTCCCACAGGAGCTGGGGTTCGTCGCCTTCCTGGTGTGAGGAGGCGAGGTCGGGGCGGCGTGCTCCGGGGGAGGCGGTGTCGAGCGCGAGGACGCGCCAGGCCCCCGGGCGGAAGGCATCGGGGACGGTGCGGCCCTCGAACTGGGGGTTCCCGGCAACGATGAGGGCGGCGAAGAGCAGCACTTTGCGTTCGACGGGGATGGCGCCGAGGATCTGGCGGCCCATCATGGCTCCGGCGAAGGCGGGCGCGGCCAGGTGGGAGACGCTGCGGCTGCGGGTGAGGGCCTCGGGGTGGGCGGTGCGCAGGGTGCGGTGGACGGCGGTGGCGAAGTCGTCGTCGTACAGGCGCAGCGCGACGCGGAGGTCGGGCTTGACCGTACGGGCGTAGAGCGTGGCCTCCAGGTTGATGGTGTCGGAGCTGGTGAGGGCGAGCAGGGCGTGCGCCCGATGGGTTTTGGCGGCCTCCAGGACGCCCTCCTCGGTGACGTCGCCGAGAACGACGGGGACGCCGAGGCCGCGGGCGAGTGGGATGCCCCGGGCGTCGGGGTCCTCCTCGACGCAGACGACGGGGATGTCCAACTCCCGGAGCCGGGTCAGGACACGACTGCCTATCTTGCCGAGACCCAGCAGGACGACGTGCCCGGACAGCCCGCGCGGCGGGCGGCGCAGCGCACCGGCGGCGCGGAAGGTGCCGAGCGCCTCCAGCGCGCCGGCGACGAGGAGGGGGAGCAGGGCGAGGCCGACGAGGCCGGTCAGGAGCTGGAGGATCTAGTGGGTGACGGGGGCGCCGATCGCGGGGCCGTCGGAGCGGACCCGACGCCAGTCCTGCTCGGGGAGCGGGTACACGATCCGCTTGGCGGACCTGCCTCACCAGGGTTCCCCGGCTGCCGCAGCCCGTATGAGGCCATCCGAGCGAGGTGGTGGATCACAGAAGCGGGACCGGTACCCCGGCGGGCCACGTATCGTTCTGTGGTCTAAGACGTGTGGAGGCTGGCGTGGCGCGTGACCGGACCGGGCTGGCCGAGGTACTGGCCGCGGCGGAGACTGCCGCGCCGGTGGACTCCCTCGACGTTGTCGCACGTAATCTGCGGGACCGGTTCGGGGCGCAGTACGTGTCGTTCCTGTTCGTCGACATCGTGGGCCGGCGCATGCTGCGCGTCCACGACACGGAGGGCACGCATCTGGAAGGCCGCGCAGAGAGGATCCCCCTCGTGGACAGCAGCATCTACGACGAGGTCCTGCGCACCCAGCAGCTGGTGCGTGGGCCGGAGGGCGATCACGGGCAGCGGGTCCTGGCCCCGGTGACGAACCGCGGCGACACCATCGGCGTCCTGGAGCTGTTCCTCGCCGAGGTCACCCCGGACGTCCTCTCCCAGGTAGAGGAGGCCGCGCACGCGCTGGCCTACATCATCGTCACCGACCGCCGATTCACCGACCTCTACCACTGGGGCAACCGCACCACCACCGTCAGCCTCGCCGCTGAGATCCAGCGCCAGCTCCTGCCCTCCGCCGCCGCCTGCGAAGCTCCCCAGTTCACGCTGGCCGGCGCTCTGGTCCCGGCCGCCACCATTGCAGGTGACACGTACGACTACAGCCTCGACAACAACACCCTGCACCTGTCCATCACCGACGCCATGGGCCACGACGTCCACGCCTCCCTGATGGCCACCCTCCTGGTCAACGCCTCCCGCGGCGCCCGCCGCGCCGGAGAAGACCTCGCCGAACAGGCCCGCCAAGCCCACCAGGCCCTCCTCGACCACGGCCACCGCACCTTCGTCACCGGCCAGCTCCTGCGCATCGCCCTCGACGGGAGCGGCGCCCAGCTCGTCAACGCCGGCCACCCCCGACCCCTCCTCCTGCGCGACGGCACGGTCACCGAACTTGACCTGACCGTGAACATGCCCTTCGGCTTCGGCCACCATCCGGGCATCTACCAGATCCAGGACCTCGACCTGCGCCCCGGCGACCGCCTCCTGCTCCATACCGACGGGATGCAGGAACGCGAAGCCGAAGCGGTCGACCTGCCCGGCCTCCTTCGTAAGACGGCCGACGAGCACCCGCGGGAGGTTGTACGCGCGCTGGTCGGCGCGGTCACCGACGTCTATGACGGCCAGCCGCCGAGAGACGACGCGACCGTCCTGTGCCTGGACTGGCACGGCCCCGAAACGCGTATTCACGCGACCGCCTGAGCCCCAGCAACAGCGGATCAATCGCGCGCGCGACCGGGCGGTGGACCAGGGTCGGGGAGCCTCCGGCTCTGTCGTCCTCCGCCGACGGCCCGCGCCGCGTCGCGATCCTCGCCCGGTGCGCGTGCACCCGCCCGCCCGGTGTCGGGTGGGTGCAGTTGCTGCGGGAGGCCACCAGGTGGACGGAGCCCGATCGGCGCGGCGTCGACTGGGCCGTGACGGAGGCCGCGCTGGGCACCGCGCTGCCCGGTGACTACAAGGACATCGTCGACGCCTTCGGTGCCGGCAGCTTCGACGAGTACCTGGACCTGCTGGTGCTGGCTGCGCTCGGCACGGATCTGGTCTCCCGGGGCCGGGACATGGCGCGGTACGCCGACTTGTACCGGCCGTACCCGGTCCACCCCGTACCCGGTCCACCCCGCGCCCGGCGGCGTGCTCATATGGGGGACCTCCGAGCAGGAGCTGACCTTCCACTGGCTGACCGGACCGGCCGATCCCGACGACTGGCCGGTCCTGGTGCAGTACCTGGACGGTGAGTGGCAGCGCTTTGTTGACGGTTCCTGAAAACTGACCCCCAGGCAGTCCCCGAATCTTGACCCCCTCCTGACTCTTGGAGGGTGCTGAAAGTGGAGGACTGGGCAGAGATACGTCGGCTTCATCGGGCGGAGGGTGTGCCCATCAAGGAGATCGCGCGGCGGCTGATCAGGGTGTCTTCGTGGTCGGGGCCGAGGTAGGCGGCGTCCAGGGCGGTGAGGGCGCTGTAGAGGCGTGCGGCTTCGGCGGCGTCCTTTCGGCTGGCTGCTGCTTTGGCTTCTTCTTTGAGCTGGTAGGCGGGTTTGTTCGCCGTGTCCGGGCTGGTGGGGGCATTGTTCGGAACAAATGGCCGTGCCTGCGTGTCGGGGGCCGCCTTGCCGGTGATCTCGGTGCTGATCCGGTCGATGACGTCAGTGTCCTCGTCGTTGACTGCCGTGGCCCTGGCGAGCGCCGCGTCGATGTCGTCGGCCGCCGCATCGTTGTTGTCCGGCTGCCCCTGGGCAGAGTTCCCGGCCTGCGCGGGAAGGCGGTCGTGAGGCGAGGGACCGTCACCGCGAAGCCGGTCGAGCTCATCGGTGAGGTCGTCGATCTCCTGCCGGAGACGGTCGGCAAGGTCCTCGGCCTGCCGCCTCTTCTCCTCGGCCCTGGCCAGCTCTGACTCCGCCTTGGCCTTCTGCTCCTCCGCACGCCCGACCCGCTTGCGCGCCGCCTCCAGCTCGCCGCCTGCCATCTGGCCGGCGAGCCGGTCATGTTCACCGGTCAGTTTGCGCAGACGGTCCTCGAGGGTGCTGACCATGCCCAGTAGCACCCAGATCAGACGGGCCGAGTTCTGCGCGGCCTGACGCAGCTCACTCTCCTGCTCCAGCGCACGCGTCAGCCGCTCATAGACCTGGATCTGCTCGGCCTGCGTCTGCGCCACACTCACTGCGGAGGCCTGCGCCGGCACGGTGGGCCTGGGGGCGGAGCGGGGTGGGTGCGCGGCGTCCTGAAGGAGCCGGAGCGCTTCGGCCTCCCGGCGTTCGCGCAGCATCGGCGGCACGGTGGCGGCGATCAGCCGGGTGACGAAGACGCGCGGCGGGATGCGCCCGCTGAGCAACGTGCTGATCTGGCTCGTGGAGTAGCCGACCTCCTTCGACAGCGCAGCAAGGGTCATGCCCGAGTGGTCGACCTGCTGGCGGAGGAACTCCGCGAGACGGCCGGCGTAGCTGTTGACCGGGCGGACCGGCGCCCACCTACGCCCGCGCTTCTTCGTCTCCGCCACCCGCACAACCCCCGTTCACCCGCCGCGCATTGTCCGGCCGTCCTGAACAACACCCCGTGCATCCGGAACCTACCTGCAATGTTCGCTCCGGACCGTCCGTACAAAACAACTGGCGGCCATGGTCTGCCCAACGGCCGCACCCCGCGACCGTGCATCTACAGGAAGGGCAGACCATGAACGACATCCTCTCGCTCACCGCCGACATCCTCACCCTCGTCGGCGCCCTCGTGAGCATCACCCTCGAAGCCCGCCGCGCTCGCCGGGAAGCCCGTCGTGCCGACCCGGGCGGTGAGAAGCCGCAGGAGTGAGATGCCTCCAGAACCGGGGGCACTCTCGGCCCGCACCACTGGGTGATGGTGCGGGCCGTTTCGCCTTCAGGTTTGTCCTCGTCCGCGAACTGCCGCGCCCTGAGTCGGCTGCGCTTCGGAGTGTGCGGCCTTGCCCGGTGACGTGGGGCGGGGTCAGCCACTGAGTGCTCCAGTTGGCCCTGTCCTGCAGGTCGAACGCTCGGCTCGACGGTCCTTGCTCTTGCAGCGTTCGAGCAATGAGGGTGACACCACCGAAAAGGTTTGTCACGCGGTCGGATGTCGACGATGATCATCTCGTGACGACCAGAAAGGGCCATGCCGTCTAGGCGCCCCGCTCCTCTCTCCGCCGCTCGCGCGCCGCCGATCGCCGCTCACCGCAGTGTCCGACGGCCGTGACCGCCCACCCAGGAGAGCCCGCCCGTGCAGAAGACCGCCCTTATTCCTTACGCCCACCTTCCCCGAGCGCACCATGACCGCCATGTACTGACCAGTACCGTTGATGTCTTCGGCGCCGCCCACTGGCTGCTTGCCGAACGCGCTCCGCAGCCCGGCGGCGATGTCCTGCCCTTCGACGCCCTGATCGTCTCCGTCCATCCGGGCGGCACCGTCGAACTCACCGAGCTGAGCGCCGTGCGGGCCCGCTGGCCGCACCTGGACCGCCTGCCCGACGGCGGGTTCGTCGTCGCCGCGTCTCGCGCCCGCCAGCACGAGGACGCGAACCAGGTCCAGGTCTTCAACGCGCTCGGCCGTGAGACCTCGTCCTTCTTCGTCGGGGACGCCATCGAGCATCTGCTCGTGGACGAGGCCGGCCACATCTGGGTCGGGCACTTCGACGAGAACCCGGACGGAATCCGCCGCTGGAGCGCCACGGGCCGACTCGCCTGGACGTCAGACGGCGCCCGTATCCCCGGTCTCCTCGACTGCTATGCCCTGAACGTGTCGGGTACCGCCGCCTGGGCGTGCCCATACACGGACTTCCCGCTCGTCGAGATACGCCCCAATCGCCCCGACCGGCCCGTGAGGGTGCGGGCGAACCGCGTACGGGGCGCCCGTGCGGTGGCCGTCCACGGTGATCGGGTGGCCTTCTACGGCGGCTACGGCGAGGAAGGGGACCGACTCGCCCACGGAGAGCTCAGCGAAGCATCCGTCGAACCAACGGACGTGGGCCTGCTCACCCTGCCGGATGGCCCCGTCCCCAACCGTCGGCGGGTTGTCGGCCGGGGAAGCAGGATCTACGTCCAGGCCGAGCCGTTCACCGCGTGGGGCGTGTTCGACCTCAGCAGCTGACAGCCCGCGCTGGAAAGATCGTTTCGACCCCGTCGCCGACCATCCGACGGCCAGTCCGCAAGGAGCTTGGCCACGGCGCGCGCCAGTGAGGGGCGGTGATCCGGTATGCCCGAGGGCACACCGGCTCACCAAAGGCACCGCCCATTGCCCCGTCTGTGACGAGCTGATCCGTCCTATTGTGAGCGACCGCCGCGAGCGCTGAACGGAGCGCGGATCGGTCCCGCCCACAGGGTGTGGGACACGTGTCCCGGTCAGGCGCCGGTGTGGGCGGCGGCCGCGGTGAGGAGGCGTTCCCAGGTGCGGGGGGTGCCTCCGTGCTGTTCGGCGAGCGCGGCGGCGATCCGGCCCTTGGGCGCGCCTTCGGCCGCGGGGAGTGCTTCGCGGGCGGTGTCGAGGCGGGGGTCGCCTTCGTACGCGTGCTGTTTGCGGGGGCCTTGAGGTTCACCGGCGCGCCGTTCGCCGCCTTTGCCTTGTCCGGGGGCGTTGTCGCGGCGGTCGTGGACTTCCCGGCGGGTCCACAGGCGGGCGCCGTAGCGGGTGGTGCCGGGGGAGAGGTAGCCCTGGGTCGCGTAGGCCTGGACGGTGGATGGGGTGATGCCGAGGATCGCTGCGACGTCCTTGGCGGTGAGGAGGTCGTCGGGGTGTTCGCCGTCGGGCAGCGGGGGGATGGGCCGGCCTTCGAGGTAGGCGTCGGTCTGGGCGAGATCGTAGAGGAGGAACCGGCTGGCCCTCGGCCGGGCGGGAACCGGGCCGGGACGGAATGGGCCGTGGCCCTGCGGGCCCCGGACCGGCCCGTGGGCGGTGGGCGGCGGGCAGCCGGACTGGGGCGGGCGGAGCGCGTCAGGCCGGGGGCCGGTGTGCACCCGGTGAAGACGCGGGCGGGCGACAACCTGGCGACGGTCCTGCGATTCTGTGCGCTGACAGATCGTCGGACTCTGAAGGGCATCACCGCTCATGCGCATGAACCGTCTCACCACCACCGTCCTGGCCACCGCGCTCGGCTGCGCCGGTGTCCTCGCCGCCGGTCCTGCGGCCGGGGCTGCCGCCGCGTCCGGCTGCCAGTACAAAGTCGTGTGGCCGACCGCCGGTGTGTACGAGAACCCGAACCCGAACAGCGTGATCGTCAAGATCAAGCACGCCGGGGACATAGTGGGCGCGTCGACCTGCGAGGGCGCCAGCTACAACGAGTACGGCTACGTCCTGGTCACCACCGACGCGGCCGCCGACCGCCGGGGCTGGGTGCGCGCCGAGGCCGTCGTCCAGATCTGACGTATCCGCGTGGCACCGGGGCCGGATACCGGAACCATGCTGCCGCCCCAGCTCGATGGTGACCGCAGCGGAACGAGCACGAAGGCGATCGGCGGGGGAACGTCACCGCCGATGTGCCGCCCTCGGAGCACAGGGCCGCGCCCTCTCCAAGGCGCCGCAACGGCACCCCGGGGGGCGCGGCCCCGCTGACCGGCTGGCCGACGCTTGCCGCCCCTGAACCACAGGTCTCGATCGCGGCAGCAAGGACGACGAGTCATATCCACGCATGCGGACGAGCTCGCCGAGTCACGACAGCCCGACCGGACAAGTCCTACTGTCGCTGGTGGGCGAACACCGCCGTGGTCACGGCAGTCTCTACGCCGCGCTCGCCCAGGGCCGCATTGACGCCGAACGGCTGCGGCGGACCCTGGCATCGGTGCCGCTGCCCCGGTCGGCGGACGGCCGGCTGGTCCTGGCCGTCGACGTCACCTGCTGGCTGCGGCCCGACGCCCACACCTCGCCGCAGCGGATCCTGTGCCACACCTACGGCCGCGGCAAGGACCAGCACAACCCCGTTCCGGGCTGGCCGTACTCGATCGTCTGCGCACTGGAACCCGGCCGCAGCTCGTGGACCGCACCCCTGGACGCCCGGCGTCTGGCGCCCGGGGACGACACCGCCACCGTCACCGCCCGGCAACTGCGCGACCTGGTCGAACGGCTGATCACCGCAGGTCAGTGGCAGACCGGGAACCCGGACATCCTCATCATCGCGGACGCCGGATACGACGCACCCCGCCTCGCCTTCCTGCTGAAGGACCTGCCGGTGCAGGTGCTGGCCCGGATGCGCTCGGACCGCGTCTTGCGCAGGCCGGCCCCGCCGCGGGAGCCGCACACCAGGGGCCGGCCGCCCCGGCACGGCGGCGAGTTCGTCTTCGGACAGCCCAACACCTGGGGCACCCCGGACACCGAAACCGTCACCGGCACGCGCCTTTACGGCACCGCCCTCGCCCGCTCCTGGGACCGCCTCCACCCCAAGCTCACCCACCGCTCGTCCTGGGCCGCGGCCGACGGCACCCTCCCGATCGTCGAGGGGACGGTGATCCGCCTGGACATCGCCCATCTGCCCAGCGGAGCCACCCCGAAGCCGGTCTGGCTGTGGTGGTCCGGCACCGACGCGGACGCAGCGGACACGAACCGTCTCTGGCAGGCGTATCTGCGGCGCTTCGACATCGAGCACACCTTCCGCCTGTTCAAGCAGACCCTCGGCTGGACCTGCCCGAAGATCCGCACCCCCGAGGCGGCCGACCGCTGGACCTGGCTGATCCTCGCCGCCTACACCCAACTGCGACTGGCCCGGCCGCTGGCGGCCGACCGGCACCGTCCATGGGAAAGGCCTGTTCCCGTGGACAGACTGACGCCCGCGCGTGTCCGCCGCGACTTTCGGCACATCCGTCCAACAGCCGCCTGCCCGGCTCGGGCACCGAAACCCAGCAGCCCTGGACCCGGACGGCCACCGGGTCGGAAGAACACCCGGCCCACCCCGCGGCACGACGTCCACACCCCCAGCAAGACGGGCACTGTCACGTCCCGAAACAAGAAGTCGACCACCCCACGGCCCCGCCGCACAGGTTAAAGATCAAGCTAGGAAACCGGGTCGAGACAGGGCCCTTTGTGCTGCCCATGATTCTACGTGCCGTCATGGGGACTCACGGGGGTCTCACCAGCGGCAAGTGCCCCTTGCAGGTGGGGATTGCGCGCAGAGCGCAGGACGTCGGCTCCGGCCTCGTGCACGTAGGTGCACTGCGGCGTCGCTGGTGACCAGCGACGCCGCAGTGCCGAGCTTCCTGCCGATCTCGTCGCGGACCTGTGCTCGATCTCGATGCTGTGATGCATCAGCTCCAGGAAGTACCGCTCCTTGCCGAAGATGTCCCGGTGCTTGGAGGCGGACTTCAGGGGCAGCAGGCACCATCCGGAGGTCCCTGACCAGTGAAGTTCGACGCTCTGCCACCCCGGCCGTGTGACCCCCGAAGTCGGGAAGTTGGTCCGCCGACCATCAGGGGGCGGAGCCCTTACCGGTGCCACCCATCGTGGAACGGAGAAACGATCAGTTAGGGCAGCGAAGGAAAGTCGGTACGCTCCCCTTGGTTTCGCGGCTTTGCCAGAGGCCGAACCACCGTGAACAGGGGATGATTCATCATGAGCAGCACGCCTTCTGCCGATCTCTTCAGGCCGCTCCAGGAAGGCGACCCGGCTGTTGTGGGTGGTTATCGCCTGGCGGCCGTGCTCGGCACGGGGGGCATGGGCAAGGTGTACCTCTCCTACACCCCGGGCGGCAGGCCCATCGCGCTCAAGGTGATCCGGTCGGAGTTCGGCGAGGATCCTGAGTTCCGGCGGCGGTTCAAGCAGGAGGTTCACGCCGCACAGCGGGTGCAGGGCCTGTACACGGCGCCGGTCATCGACTTCGACACCGACGGCGTCCAGCCCTGGCTCGCCACCGCATACGTACCGGGCCCCTCCCTCGCACACGCCGTGGCCCAGCACGGCGCACTGCCGTTGCGCAGTGTGCTGTTGCTGACGGTAGGAGTCGCCGAGGCGCTCCACGTGATCCACGGCGCGGGCATCGTCCACCGTGATCTGAAGCCCGCCAATGTGCTCCTGGCCTCCGACGGTCCTCGCGTGATCGACTTCGGCATCGCCCGCGCGGCCGACGCCACCGCGCTGACCGGCGCCGGCGTCAGCGTGGGCACCCCGGCGTTCATGGCGCCCGAGCAGGCGTCGGCCGGTACGGTCACCCCTGCCACCGACGTCTTCGCCCTGGGGCAGATCGCGGCCTTCGCGGCGATCGGTTCTCCCGTCTACGGCGACGGGTCCTCACACGCGGTGCTCTACCGGATCGTTCACGAGGATCCCGACCTTAGCCGGCTGCCGGCGGAACTGCTCCCTTTGGTGACCCGCTGCCTCAGCCGCGACCCGGCCAGCCGGCCCTCCCCGGCCGAGATCATCGAGCTGTGCCACGAACTGTCACCCGTCGCGCTTCGCCAAGGCGAGGACTGGCTGCCGCAGACAGTCGCCGGATCGATCACCGAGCGGCTGCAACTGCCCGAACCGGCCAGGACCCCGCCGCCGCGGCCCGCTGTCCCGCCGACGCCGACCCAGTTCTCCCCACAGAATCCGGCGCCGGGCGCGGTGAACCCGTACGCGCCGACCGCGTCCGCCATGCCCTTCGCGCCCACACAAAACGCGCCGGGATTCCCCGGGCCGGTGCCACCCCCCGGGCACCCGATGCGCCCGGTGCAGGGCCACCACACCCCGGCTCCCGGCTACCCGGCGCATTCCACGCCTCCGCCGGCCCATCACCTGCCGTCCCCTGTCGCCCATGCCCCCTACGCGCCCCCGAAGCCGAAACGGACCGGACTGATCGTGGCCGCGTCGGTCGTGGGCGCGCTCGTCGTCCTGGGCGTCATCGGCTCTCTGCTGCCTGACGGCGACAACAAGGACAGCGGAGCCGCTTCCCCGAGCAGTAGGAGCAGCAGCGGTTCGAACAGCAGTGGACCCTCCGGTGCAGGCCCGCAGCCGACGGACCCGAAACCGGTCTCGTACAAAGGCATCGACCTCACAGAAGGCTACGAGATCATGCTCGCCGACAGCCCGCCACGCCCGACCGAGCGCGAGGACGTGGCCTACGGCAACGGAGATCTCTACTTCAGCGTCGTGGGTTTCCTGGAGGAGGCGAAAATCGGCACCGCCAACGGAAAGTTCGTCCTGCTGAATAACACGCAGAAGGGTTCCCTGGAGACCTGCCGCACGCAGACGCGCTACACCGAGAAGATCGGTCTCGACCAGCTCAGCAGCGGGTCGGAGATCTGCGTACTCAGCGACGCGGGCCACGTCGCGGTGGTCACCTACCGCGGTAGGTCGGGAAAGAACGATCCCGGCTCGTACGTCACCATCGACCTACAGATCTGGCGCAACGCCGAAAAGCCCAAAAACGACTGACCTTGCGCTCGTCAACACGGTGCGCACTCCGCCTCCAGTCCATGCCGAGCACACCGAACGCGGCAAACAGACCAGCACGACCAGCGCTCTCGCGCTGCGATGGGCCGGGTGAGTGAGCCTTTTCCAACCTCAGGTTGAGACGTGGTGAACGACGACACCCGTGCGGCGACGGTGGGGCATGGCCGGGCCGGTGCCTGGACAGCCGCCGTCCGCGATCGTCATCGTGTTGCCGACTGCGTCCTTGGCACCGGAGTCCGCCCATGCCTTGCAGTCATTACGGTTGCCGGGCAGGGGCCGGCCGACCATGGCGACCAGACGGCTGTCGGCGTCGATGACGACCTGGTGGCTGGTGGAGTACCGGTAGTTCTCGGACCGCTCGGCGATCGTGTGGTCGCGGATAGGGACCAGGGTGCCGTCCACGATGAGCACGGTGTCCTTGTGGAACCGCTGACGCGGTTGGAACGCGAGCAGCGGCCCGAGCCGGGCGACATCGCGTACGAGGCGCACAACAAGTGGAAGATCCCTGCGGAAGACACGCTCTTCGCCCTGAACCAGGCCCTCGCTCTGGACGGCAAGTCGAGCACCGCAGACCGCGACGCGTTCTTCTCGCTCCTCGCCCCGCCCGAGAAGCAGAACTGACCCACGGCCGGCAAGCAGCGGGGGTCGGAGCCACTGACATTGGCTCCGACCCCCGCTCCTGCGCACTGTAGTCACCCCTCAGCAGGCCTGCTGGTCAGCCTGTGCTGGTCGACATCCCAGAGCGGTACACCCGAGGTCACCTGGCGCCGCGATCAGGTCCGAGGGACACGCACCACTACTTTCCGGTCGAGGACGGCCGGTGCGAACGTGTTGTCCGGATTCGGATGGCTGATCCTATGTCTGCCGGATTGTCAGTGCCTGGTTCTACCTTCGACGAAGCGGTCTCTCCAAAGCGGAAGGCAGGGCAAATTGGCGAACATCGTCTGGCACGAGATGCTGCGCATCGAGCTGGATCTGACCTGCGAGGATCTCGGCTGGGAGAGCAGGCCAGGTCTGTGAGATCTGCTGTACCAGACGGATCGGCTGTACGCCGACAGAGACGTTCCGGTGTCCAGGCGGGGGCTGCAGTGCGGCGGTGTGTGCCGCAAAGCGGGCGTAATCGCGTGGATGTACCTGCGCGAGCGGGATGGGCGCCGTGAGGCGGTGCGCGAGCGGTCCGAGGACGAGGAGCGCCACCGGGCTGCGTTGTCGGACGAGCACAAGGCCTACCAGGAACGGATCCTCCGGACAGCGGAGAGCGTGGGGTTCCGCCGCCGCACCGGCAGCGGATCCCACGGCGACTGGTTCACGAACTGCTGCAGAGCCTGCATGTTCCCGTCCGGCAGCCGCTCGGCCATCGGCTGGACCGACTTGCGCCGACCGTCCAGCATCAGCCCCCGCAGATAACACCCTCCTCACCGCCGCTGATCCCGCCGCGACAGCGAAGCGAACACATCGGCAACGAACTCCGATAACTCACCCCGGAGCCGTTCCACCTCCCCAAGCCTCATGACCAGAAGATGCCCACCACCAGGGAAGATCACCCGACGTAACGAAGCACTACTAGTCTTCTGCGCGTGTCAGGGGATTGGCCTGGAGGAGCGCCGCGCCGAGCGGGGTGAGGGTGTGCAGCACCGTGTTGGCCGACCGCCGGCTGTTGATCAGCCCGGCGTCGCGCAGTGCGGAGCTGTGCTGTGCAGCCGCCGAGGCGGAGATCGCCAGAGCTCGCGCGAGTTCACCCGTGGTCGCTCCCGCTGCGCAGGCGTGGAGGATCGCGGCGCGACTGCGTCCGACGACTCCGGCCAGCGCCGACACCGTGGACGGTGCCGGGGCCCGGTCACGGCTTGGCACCCCGTCGAGGACCGAATAGACAACGACCGGCGGCAACCCGGGGTCCGCGATGGGAACGGGTGAGCCCCAGCAGAAGTACGAGGGCACGAGCAACAGCCCACGGCCGGCCAGGTGCAGATCCCGGTCGTCGCCTTGCGCGTCCACGTGCAACACCGGCGGCTCCCAGCGCATGGCCGGACGCAGACTCTGGAGAAGGCCGTCGATGCCACCAGTGAGCAGGGCGCGAGCCCGCAGACACCGCTCGGCCTCCAGGCTTGCCTGGACACGGTCGGACTGGGGCGCGATAACGGCGTTGTAGTAGGCCCGCAGCACCTGCACCAGCTCGGCACGCATCTTCGACTCGGCCAGGCGAGGGGTCCAGGCGGGAGCGCCACTCACCTGGGCCAGCGTCTGGACCTCGTGGAGGACTTGGGGAGCGGGCGCTGACATGATCGCGTCCACACCTGCGTCCCATCCGCCGCCCGCCGCAGCCGGAGTCAGGAAGTCGGGGAAGTACGCCGCCCGCGGGAAGAGGGGCAACAGCATGCCGCGCACGGTCGTCTCCAGTCGTTCCTCGTGGAGGCGGCTCCGGGCGGTGCGATGCCATTCGGCATAAGCCCAGCGGCCGCGGCGGGTCTGGAAGCGATGCAGGCTGGAGGCGATCTCCCAGAACGGATCCGCTGCGGCTGCCACACGCGTACGGGCTAGATCGGCGTCAGTGAAATGGATGCGGAGCAAGCAGTTCCCCCAATTTGACATGCATCTTTCACATATGACGAAACATGATGGATGCCGGCAATCACAGCTGACAAGGTCTTGCCACACCACAAACGAAGTCCAGCCGCCGCCCCACGACCGGCTGGCGACGTCGGTCCTGTCCGATTCCCCACAAGGAGTTCCCTGTGCGCAAGCCTGTGAACGCACTGCTCGCCACCGTCCTGGCTCTGGGCGGCGGCGGAATGATCACGCTCGGTTCGGCCACCACGGCCGCAGCGGCCAACCCGACGTGCAACTGGAGCGCGTCTTACTACGGAGCCTGGGTGCCCAACTACGGCACTACCAGCGTCAACGTCAACTGCGCCCTGTATCAGGGCGTCATGAACAACGTCGCGGTGGGCACGCTGCAGGAGACCCTCAACATGTGCTATGGCGAAAGCCTCGTGGTGGACCGGGACTTCGGTGCCGCGACCGAGGCCGCCCTGCGCCGCGCCCAGCAGAAGGCTGGCACCACGGTGGACGGCGACTACGGTCCGCTCACCCGCAAGGCCATCAAGCACAAGCCGGTGAGCGGCAGTACGTGCGTCCGCGTCCCCTAGCGTGGGTCTGTCCAGTAAACGGTGTAACCGGTTTGGTTGCTGAGGTCAGATTCGGTTGTCGGTGAGGCGGCCTGCGAAGGCGATGTCGAAGGCCTGGAGGGCCCGCTTCCAGCGGGTGGTCCAGCGTTTGCGGCCGGTGCCGGTCGGGTCCAGGGACATCACCGCGAGG
>NZ_JBHXRW010000101.1:0-14479 GCF_042716635.1 Streptomyces sp. NPDC058664
GGGGGGGGGGGGGCGGGGGGGGGGGCGGCCGGGGGGCTGGGGGGCGGGGCCCCCCCCCCCCCGTGCGGCCCCCGGGCGGGTGGGCCAACCCGCCGGGGCCCGCCCGGGTGCACCCCCCCGGGCCCGGCCCTCTCCTCGTGTCCTCGTGGTCGGCGATCCGTGATCAACGATCCGTGATCAGCAACCGGTGATCACGGATCAGTTGTCGTACTCGTCCAGCGGCGGGCAGGAGCAGACGAGGTTGCGGTCACCGAAGGCACCGTCGATCCGGCGCACCGGCGGCCAGTACTTGTCGGCGGCCGAGACCCCGGCCGGGAAGACGGCCTCGTCCCGCGTGTACGCGTGGTTCCACTCCCCGCCCAGCGCGGCCGCGGTGTGCGGGGCGTTGTGCAGCGGGTTGTCGTCGGCGGGCCACCGGCCCGAGGCGACCTTCTCGATCTCGGCCCGGATCGCGATCATCGTGTCGCAGAAGCGGTCCAGCTCGGTCAGGTCCTCGGACTCGGTCGGCTCGATCATCAGCGTGCCGGCCACCGGGAACGACATCGTCGGCGCGTGGAAGCCGTAGTCGATGAGGCGCTTGGCGATGTCGTCGACCGTGACGCCCGTCGCCTTCGACAGCGGACGCAGGTCCACGATGCACTCGTGGGCGACCAGACCGGCCGGGCCGGTGTAGAGCACCGGGAAGTGCGGCTCAAGACGCTTGGCGATGTAGTTCGCCGCGAGCACGGCGACCTGGGTGGCGCGCTTGAGGCCCTCGCCGCCCATCAGACGCACGTACGACCACGAGATCGGCAGGATGCCGGCGGAGCCCCACGGGGCGGCCGAGATCGGACCGACGCCGGTCTCCGGGCCCGCGGCGGGCTGCAGCGGGTGGTTCGGCAGGTACGGGGCGAGGTGCGCGCGGACACCGACGGGGCCCACGCCGGGACCGCCGCCGCCGTGCGGGATGCAGAAGGTCTTGTGCAGGTTCAGGTGCGAGACGTCGCCGCCGAAGTGACCCGGCTTGGCCAGACCGACGAGCGCGTTCAGGTTGGCACCGTCGACGTACACCTGGCCACCGGCGTCGTGCACCTCGGCGCAGATGTCGGCGACGTGCTCCTCGAAGACGCCGTGCGTCGACGGGTAGGTGATCATCAGCACGGACAGCTCGTCGCGGTACTGCGCGATCTTGGCGCGCAGGTCCTCGACGTCGACCTCGCCGTCGTCGGCGGTCTTGACGACGACGACCTTCATCCCGGCCATCACCGCGGAGGCGGCGTTGGTGCCGTGCGCGGAGGACGGGATGAGGCAGACCGTGCGCTGCTCGTCGCCGTTGGCGCGGTGGTAGGCGCGGACGGCGAGCAGACCGGCCAGCTCGCCCTGCGAACCGGCGTTCGGCTGGATCGACACCTTGTCGTAGCCGGTGACCTCGGAGAGGCGCTCCTCCAGCTCGGTGATGAGCGTGAGGTAGCCCTGCGCCTGCTCGACCGGGGCGAAGGGGTGCATCTGACCGAACTCGGGCCAGGTCACCGCCTCCATCTCGGTCGTCGCGTTCAGCTTCATCGTGCAGGAGCCGAGCGGGATCATGCCGCGGTCGAGCGCGTAGTCGCGGTCCGCGAGCTTGCGCAGGTAGCGCAGCATCGAGGTCTCGGAGCGGTGCGCGTGGAAGACCGGGTGGGTCAGGTACGCGTCGGAGCGCAGCAGCGCGGCGGGGAGCGCGTCCTCGACGACCGCGTCCAGGTCCTCGATGTCGCCGTCGACCCCGAAGGCGCCCCACACGGCGGTGAGCTGGGCGCGCCCGGTGGTCTCGTCGCACGACATGGACACGTGGTCGGCGTCGACGCGGTAAAGGTTGACGCCGGCCTCGCGGGCGGCGGCCACGACGGCGTCGGCCTTGCCGGGCACACGGGCGGTGAGGGTGTCGAAGAAGGCGCCCTGGGTGAGCTCCACGCCCCCGGCCGTCAGGCCGGCGGCGAGGATCGCGGCGTACCGGTGGGTGCGGCGCGCGATGCCCTTGAGGCCCTCGGGGCCGTGGTAGACGGCGTACATGCCGGCCATGACGGCGAGCAGCACCTGAGCCGTGCAGATGTTGCTGGTGGCCTTCTCGCGGCGGATGTGCTGCTCGCGGGTCTGCAGGGCGAGACGGTAGGCGCGGTTGCCGTCGGCGTCGACGGAGACGCCGACGAGACGACCGGGCAGGGAGCGGGCGTGCTTGTCCTGGACGGCCATGTAGCCGGCGTGCGGACCGCCGAAGCCCATCGGGACACCGAAGCGCTGCGTCGTACCGACGGCGATGTCCGCACCCAGCGCGCCCGGCGAGGTGAGCAGGGTCAGCGCGAGCAGGTCGGCGGCGACGGTGACGATCGCGCCGAGCTCGTGGGCGGCGTCGATCAGCGGCTTGATGTCGCGGACGGCGCCGGAGGCACCGGGGTACTGGATCAGCACACCGAAGACACCGCGCTCGGCGACCTCGGCGGGGATGCCCTCGCTCAGGTCGGCGACGACGACCTCGACGCCGGTCGGCTCGGCACGGGTCTCGATGACGGCGATCGTCTGCGGCAGCGCGTCGGCGTCGACGAGGAAGACACCGTTCTTGACCTTGCCGACCCGGCGGGACAGCGACATCGCCTCGGCGGCGGCGGTGCCCTCGTCGAGCAGGGAGGCGCCGGAGGTGGGCAGCCCGGTCAGCTCGGCGACGACGGTCTGGAAGTTCAGCAGGGCCTCGAGGCGGCCCTGGGAGATCTCCGGCTGGTACGGGGTGTACGCGGTGTACCAGGCGGGGTTCTCCATGACGTTCCGGAGAATGACGGGCGGCGTGAAGGTCCCGTAGTAGCCGAGGCCGATCATGGGGGCGAGGACCTGGTTGCGGTCGGCGAGCGTACGCAGCTCGGCGAGGACCTCGGCCTCCGTGCGCGCGGCCGGCAGGTCCAGCGCCTCGGTGTTCTTGATGACGTCCGGCACCGCGGCGGCCGTGAGCTCGTCGAGCGAGCCGTAGCCGACCTGGGCGAGCATCTTGGCGCGCGCCTCGGCGTCGGGCCCGATGTGCCGCTGCTCGAACGGGATGCCCTGTTCGAGTTCGGAGAGCGGAATGCGGTTGGCGGTCATGTACGGAGGCCTCCTGGTCGTCACGACCTGCGAGGGGCACCACGGCGCGGGTACCCGGACGGCCTCCCCCTCTGTCATCTCAACCTGAGAGTTTCACCGGCACGCCTCGCGGCACGCCGACTTTCACCGTCGGTGAGAGCGCATGCCGTCGGACACCGCTCTGCTTTCCAGAGTGACCTCGTCCGCGCGGTACAGGGGCCTGAGAGATTCCGGGGAGGATTTGCTCCTTCGGCGCCCACCGGAAGGTTTCTCCGGGGGACTCTCCCGCACGGGGTCGACAGCCACAGCCAGCCTACCAGCGAGGTTGCGGCTCCCATCGCTCAAGTGGCCGACATCCCAGTTGTGCACTTTCGTAGGGGGTAGAGGGGCAGAGCAGCCGCGACCAGTTGGAGGGACCGTGCAGACCGATATCGATCCGCGCAGCCTGATCGGCCGCAAGGCGTTCGACCGTAACGGACACAAGATCGGAACCGTGGACGAGGTGTACCTGGACGACGCGACCGGCGTCCCGGAGTGGGCAGCCGTCCGCACCGGCCTCTTCAGCCGGGACGCCTTCGTTCCCCTGGACCCGAGCGAGCTGCTCGACGACGGACTCCACATCCCGTACGAGCGGGCCCTCATCAAGGACGCCCCCGACTTCGGCGTGGGCCGCCATCTCTCCCCCGAACAGGAACTCCAGCTCTACCGCCACTACAGCCTGGCACTCCCCCCGCCCCCCACGGACACCCCGGACACGGACTTCGGCCGCCTGGCAGGCCAATGACCGGCACCCGCCCCACCGCGAACGAACCCCCGGGCCGCCCCACAGGACCGGCCCGCGAAGCCGGCACCCCCTCCGCGCCCGGCAGCCGCCGACGGCGCGACTCCCCCATGGGAAGACCGGCACCGCTGCCCAGCGACTCGCACGGGTAGTACGGGGGACCCAGGCCCGGCCGGAAGGCCGGGCCACCACACGTCACTCGCGCCCCCGCCGCACCAACGGCAACGCCTCCCCCGGTACGAGCTCCGGATCGCCCACCGGGAACGTCCGCACCCTCCCCGGCTTCGACCACGGCTCCTCGAACCGCACCGTGACCCGCCCGACCCCGCTCCCCTGCACCCACCCCGCCCCGTACACGGCGTGCCGTACGTCATGCCCCGGCGCCCACTGCCGCTCCACGAGCTCCTCGGCCGCGGGCCCGGGCGCGACGGAGGTCTCGGCCGCGGCCACGGCGACCTCCCCCTCGCCGCCGGCCGGCCCCCCCGCCGCCGTCTCGGCCGCCTCGGCCGTCGCCGCCTCCGCCTGTGCGAACAGGTCCTCCTGCGTGTAGTCCGCGAGCCCGCTCACCCCGACGCCCAGCAGCCGCACGCCCCCCGTCGTGTCCACCGCGTCGAGCAGCCGCCCCGCCGCCTCCCGCACCACGCCCGGGTCGTCCGTCGGGCCCCGAAGCGTCTCCGACCGGGTCAGGGTCGAGAAGTCGTACCGCCGCACCTTCAGCACGATGGTCCGCCCCGAGTGCCCCGAGGCCCGCAGCCGCCCCACGCACCGCTCCGCGAGCCGCTCCACCTCGGTCCTGATCCGCACGCGGTCGTGCAGGTCCACGTCGAAGGTGTCCTCGACCGACACCGACTTGGCGTCCCGCTCGGCCACCACGGGCCGATCGTCGTACCCCTGGGCCATCCGGTACAGCGAGGCCCCGTGCGCCCGCCCGAGGAGCCGTACGAGCTCGTCCTCGCCCGCCTCCGCGAGGTCGAGGACCGTGGTCATGCCGGCCCGCCGCAGGTGCTCACCGGTCGCCGGACCGACGCCGGGCAGGATCCGCACCGACCGGGGCCCGAGCAGCTCCCGTTCGGTTCCTGGTTCGATCAGGGCGAGCCCGTCGGGCTTGGCCTGCTCGGAGGCGATCTTCGCGATCATCTTGGACCCCGCGAGCCCCACGGACCCCGTCAGTCCCGTCGTCGCCAGGATGTCGACCCGCAGCCGCTCCCCGGCGGCCCGGGCGCTCGCGCTGTCGTCGGCGATCCCCCCGGCCTCCAGGTCGACGAAGGCCTCGTCGAGGCTGAGCGGCTCCACCAGCGGCGAGAGCCGTCCGAGCAGCTCCATGACCTGCTCGCTGATCGACCGGTAGAAGGCGAAGCGGGGGACGAGGTAGGCCGCGTTCGGCGCGAGCCGTCGCGCCTGGCCCATGGGCATGGCCGAGTGCACTCCGAACCTGCGCGCCTCGTACGAGGCGGTGGCGACCACGCCGCGCGGTCCGAGACCGCCGACCACCACGGGCTTTCCGCGCAGGCTGGGCTTCGCCGCCTGCTCGGCGGCGGCGAAGAACGCATCCATGTCGAGATGCAGGATCGTCGGCGCGGCTCTCACGGTTCCGATGCTGCCTTACGCCACTGACAACGACGCCGCACCACCGCACGGCCCGTCGGCACCACCGGCAACCACGACGGCCCGGCACCCGCCCGGACCGTCACGGCCCAGGCCTTCGGTCCGGGTTACCGGTTCGGGACAGGCACCGAGGAGCCGGGCCCTCAGACCGCCCTGTCCCGTCGCCGTCTCGCCAGCTCGTCCCCCGGGTTGTGCCCCACGAGCGTCGCGCCCGTGTCGACCCGCTCCCCGTGCAGCTGCGAGAGCGCCGCCTCGACGTCCCGCCAGACCACGCCCACGGCGATGCCGAAGACGCCCTGTCCGCCCTGGAGCAGGCTGACGACCTCGTCGGGCGAGGAGCACTCGTACACCGTGGCCCCGTCGCTCATGAGCGTCATCCGTTCCAGGTCCCGGAAGCCCCGCGCGCGCAGGTGCTGCACGGCGGCCCGGATGTTCTGGAGGGCCACCCCGGTGTCGAGGAAACGCTTGACGATCTTCAGCACGACGACGTCGCGGAAGCTGTAGAGCCGCTGCGTCCCCGACCCGTAGGCGGGCCGTACGCTCGGCTCCACGAGCCCCGTACGCGCCCAGTAGTCCAATTGGCGGTAGGTGATCCCGGCCGCCGCGCAGGCCGTCGGGCCTCGATAGCCGACGACCTCGCCCGTTTCGTCCGGCCCCGTGCCGCCCGCCCCGGTGCCCGCACCGGCTTCCGTACCGAAGTCGCCCACACTGCCGTGAAGCGGATACGGACCGCTCTCTCCGGACACGCGTCCGAGCGAGCTCCCTGCCGTACCGTCCGCGCTGCTCATCACGCCGACCCTCCGTCCTTGACCTGCCCACACGAAGGTAGGCAGTCACTCGGGGTGCGTCAACGATCGCCACACTCGGCACGCCGAGTGATAATCACCCTGAGGGTGGTTTCCCGTGTCTCTCCCGGGGAAAGGCTACTCGAATGCTCTGACGGCACCCCGCGAACGGCCCTCGGCCGCGTCGCTCCGTGTCACTGGCTGTTGGTCCCGAAATCCTCCGGTGAGATCTGGTCGAGGAACTCGCGGAACTTCTCCACCTCGTCCTCCTGCTCGTCCGGAATCGCGATACCGGCGTCGTCCAGCACACCGTCACTGCCGAAGATCGGCGTTCCGGTCCGGAGGGCCAGTGCTATCGCGTCCGACGGCCGCGCACTCACCTCGACGCCACTGGCGAAGACCAGTTCGGCGTAGAAGACCCCGTCACGCAGATCCGTGATGCGGACTTCGGTGAGTTCCTGTCCCAGGGCCTCCAGCACGTCCTTGAACAGGTCGTGCGTCAGCGGCCGCGGCGGGGCCATCCCCTGCTGGGCGAAGGCGATCGCGGTCGCCTCCCCCGGTCCGATCCAGATGGGGAGGTACCGATCGCCTCCCACTTCACGCAGGAGCACGATCGGCTGGTTGGAGGGCATTTCCACCCGGACACCCACAACGTCGAGCTCGTTCACACAGCAACCCTAGGACGTGCTCGACCGGTTTGGATAGTCGGGCCCCTCCAAGGGCACCACCGAGCTCACTGGAGACGGATCCCCAGAGCGGTCTGGACAAGGGCCGCGTGCAGCCGTACCGACTGCGCGGCGAGCTCCTGGGCGGTGGCCTCCGCATGTGCTCTGGTCTGCGGATTGCGGTGCCGGCGCAGCGGCGCGACGACCTGCTCGATCAGCCCGGCCTCCCGGTCCGCGGCGGCCTTGACCGCCCTCAGGTGCCGGGGTTCCAGACCGAATCTCCCCAAGTCCGCGACAAGCCTGGCGACGGTGACGGCCTCGGGGTCGTAGCCGCCGTTCTCGGTCTCGGAGATCAGACCGTACGACTCCCACTCGACGAGCTCGGCCTCGGACACCTCGGCCGCGGCCAGCAGCTCCGCCCGCCCGATCCGCGCGGCGGTGGGCGGCTCCACGTCCTGCTCCCAGGCGCCTTCGACCAGGTCCCGCCGACGCCCGGGGGCCGGGAGCTTGATCTGCTCTCCCCTGGCGAGGGCGTCGAGGTGCTCACGGATGACCTTCAGCGGAAGGTAGTGGTCCCGCTGCATCCGCAGGATCTGAGCGAGTCGCTCCACGTCCTGCGGGCTGAACTTCCGGTACCCGGAGGCCGTACGCCGGGGCTCCACGAGCCCCTCGGCCTCCAGGAACCGGATCTTGGAGATGGTCACTTCGGGAAATTCGTCGCGCAGCTGGTTCAGCACCGTACCGATGCTCACCAGCCGGTCGCCCGCGGTGGGGGCGCCGGAATCGGCGCCGCCCGTCGGTGTTCGCAGCATGGACCTTCCCTGAAGGCTTCTCCGAGGCGTCACGCGCCTCGCTGGTTCGAGTAGAAGACCAGCCGGTACTTACCGATCTGCACCTCGTCGCCGTTGGACAGAACGACCGAGTCGATCGGCTCACGGTTGACGTACGTGCCGTTGAGGCTGCCGACATCGGCCACGGTGAAGCTGCCGTCCTGGCCCCGCCGGAACTCGACATGGCGCCGGGAGACCGTGAAGTCGTCCAGGAAGATGTCGCTCTGGGGGTGACGGCCGGCCGTCGTCAGGTCGCCGTCCAGCAGGAACCGGCTTCCGGAGTTCGGACCGCGGCGCACCACGAGGAGCGCGGAACCGGACGGCAGTGCCTCCACGGCCGCGAGCGCCTCGGGCGAGAGCGAAGGAAGCTGCGTCTGACCGGTGACCTCGGCGTCGTAGGCCTCGAGGCCCGAGATGGAGATCGTGGACGTCGTCTCCGAAGGGCGCTCGGCGGCGACCCCGCCCCGCAGCGGCGTACCGCAGTGGGAGCAGAAGCGACTGTCGGCCGCGTTGCGGTGACCGCACCTCGTACACACCGGCATGGACGCATCCTCCTGCCGCGGCTGCCCCGCCGAGGTCTGTGTCGCGTACGGGTCGGGGGTAAACCCTCCACCCGTACTTGAGGTTGATGGTTCTCCGAAACCTATGCGGGGGGCACCGGCGGGGTCAACAGACGACGCGCCCTGAGTGCCCGGAATGTCACCGCCCTGGCCGCCGACCTCGTCGCGGAACAGCGGGCGCTCGCCACCCTGCTCCTCGCTCTGGGCATGGCGCGGCGCGCGGTGCCTGGCGTTGCCGCCGTCCTCGCGTGCGCTCTTGCCGAACAACTTCGCAAACAACTTCACGGGCGATTCCCCTTGACCGAAACAGACCCGCCCGTGGGGCAGGACGAACCGAGATCCATCACACCTGCCGACCCGGACACCTTCACAACGTCCGTATCCTCCGGACAGTTTCCACCACGCACCACTGTTGTGGTGCGCCGACCCCCCGCAACGTCGTACCCATGTCGCGGGTCCCCCCTCGTCCTCCTCTCACTGCGAGGACGACTGAGCGTAGTCAGGCCGCTTCGCGGGTCGCAAGGCGTCGACGACGATCTTCGCCGACCGCTCCACCGTGGCCGTGGCCTGCTCCTTCTCCAGGGTCTGCACGACACCGCCAGGGATGTTGAGCGCGGGCTCGAGATCCTCCGGCTTGCCGATGACCTTGAAGACGTACGGAGCGGCCACCTTCGTTCCATCGATCCGCATGTCATCACCGCTACCGGTGAAATAACTGTCCGCGACCACCCGTACACCGTTGACCTGGATCGCCTCGGCACCGGCGGCGCGCAGCTCCTGGATGGCGTCGAGCAGCATGTCCGACTCGACGGCCCCCGCGGGGTCGCCGACGGTCAGGGTGATGCCCGGCCCCTCGGCGGCGACGGTGCCGGCCAGGATGCCGAGCTGCTGCTCCTTCTCCTGGGTCTGCTTCCGCGCCTCCTCGGCCTGGTCGGAGCTGGACTCCAGCTCGGTGCGCTGCTTCTCCAGCCGGGCCTTCTCGTCCTCCAGGCGCTGCGTACGGTCGTCGAGCTCGTCGAGGATGCGCACCAGGTCCTCCTGGCGCGCCCCGCGCAGGGCACTGTTGTCACTGGTCGAGGAGACCTGGATGGCCAGGCCGAGACCGAGGACGAACAGCAGCAGCGCGACGACGAGCTGGGCGCGGGTCACCCGGGGCGGCCACACCGCGGAGACCAGCCTCCGACGCCCGCTCGGCTCGGCCGCGGGCGACGGCGCGGCGACGACGGGCACCTCAGGAGCCTCGGGCGTCTCGGGCGTCTTGGGCGCGGGAACGTCCTCACGCTGCTTCACAGGCTCGGAGGGCTCGGGCTTCACGGACTCGGGCGCCCGGAACTCGGGGCTCTCCGGCTTCCGGACCTCGGGCTGTTCAGGCTGTTCGGACTTCTCGGGGTTCTCGGGGTTCTGAGGGTTCTCGCTCATCGGCGTCACGCCCGGAAGACGTGGCGCCGGATGGCGGCCGCGTTGGAGAAGATCCGGATGCCGAGCACGACCACCACACCGGTCGACAGCTGCGCGCCGACGCCCAGCTTGTCGCCGAGGAAGACGATCAGCGCGGCCACGACCACGTTGGAGAGGAACGAGACCACGAAGACCTTGTCGACGAAGATGCCGTCGAGCATGGCCCTGAGGCCGCCGAAGACCGCGTCGAGGGCGGCTACCACGGCGATCGGAAGATAGGGCTCGACCACCGCCGGAACCTCGGGGCGGACCAACAGTCCGACCACGACTCCGACGATCAGGCCCAGTACGGCGATCACGATGTGCCCTTCCCTGTGTCGGCCGTGGCCCGACCGGAAGGCGTCGCCGCCCCGGCCCCCCTCGGCTCTGCGGTACGTACGGTCAGACTCGGCGCGGCCGGCAGGCGTACGTCGCCCTCGGCCGAGATGCCGCTCCTGATCCCGAAGTTCTCCACCAGCGCGTGCAGATACTGTCCGTCGGCGCTGTCCTGGAACGCGGTGCTCAGCCGTTGCCCGTCCCCGATCGCGAGGACGGTGTACGGCGGCACCAGCGGCTTGTTGTCGACCAGTATGGCGTCGCCGGCGGCCCGGATCGCGGACAGCGATGTCAGCCGCTGGCCGTTGATGGCGACCGCCTCGGCGCCCGACTCCCACAGCCCGTTGATCACTCGCTGCATGTCCCGGTCGCGCACCCGGCCCGTGTCGGCGAAGCCGCTGCTCTCCCGCGGCCCGCCGCCCCCGGTGTCGGTGTCCTTGGCGTCGTCGACGACGAGCTTGACGCCGGGACCGTGCACCGGCGTCGCACCCGAGAGCAGTGCCACCAGCTCGCCCTGGTCGCCGCCGTGCTGCTGCAGCGCCTCCCGCTGACGTTCGCCGACCTCGGTACTGATCCGCTCGACGTCCTGCTCCAGCTGGTCGGCCGTCGACGTCTCCGCCTCGATCCGGTCGATCAGCTCCTGTCGTTCCTTGGCGACGACCGGTGCGGAGATCCGCGCCTCGGCCGCGCCCACGGTCACCACGGCGGCCGCGAGCAGGAGGCCCGCGGCGACCCCCAGCTTGGCCCGCAGGCTACGCGGCAGCCCACCGCCCTCGGCCGCGCGCCGGGCGGTCGCCTCCGCGTAGCCGTCGTCGAGTGCGTGGTCGATCACGTTGTTCAGCAGCGACATGGACGCGTCCGGGCGCGGCGGCGGTGATCCGGTGCTCCGAACGGGGGACTGCTGCGACATGCCGCACATCGTCGCACGTCGCGCGACCTACCACCGAATGGCCCCTCCGACCGACGGGGAGGCACCCCATGGGGCACCTCCCCGCCTCGTACCCCGTGCCGTCAGCTACCCGCGCCGTCGACCACCACGGCCCACTCGTCGAGCAGGGCCTGCGCGGAGGCGTCGTCGGGTCCTTCCGCCCACAGATGGGTGACGGCCTCAGCGGGGTCGGGCAGCACCATCACCCACCGGCCGTCGGCCTCGACGACCCGCACACCGTCGGTGGTGTCCACGGAACGGCTGCCCGCCGCCTCCACCACCCGGCGCATCACCAGACCCTTGACGGCCCACGGGGTCGCGATGTCCTTCTTGAGGACATGCGCCCGCGGAATCCGCGCGTCGATCTGGCTCAGGGTGAGCTGCGTCCTCGCGACCAGACCGATCAGCCGGACGAAGGCGGCCGCGCCATCGAAGACGCTGCTGAACTCGGGCACGATGAACCCACCGCGCCCGTCGCCGCCGAAGATCGTCGAATCCTCGCGCCCCACCCGGGTGAGGTCGTCGGGCGAGGTTGTCGTCCACTCCACCTGCGTGCCGTGGTACGCGGCGACCTGCTCGGCGATCCGCGTGGTGGTCACCGGCAGCGCCACCCGCCCCGAGCGCCGCTCGGCCGCCACCAGGTCCAGCATCACCAGGAGCGCCCGGTCGTCCTCGATGATCCGCCCCCGCTCGTCCACGAGCGAGAGCCGCTCACCGACGGGGTCGAACCGCACGCCGAACGCCGCCCGCGCCGAGGCCACGATCTCCCCGAGCCGGACGAGCCCGGCCCGCCGGCTCTCGACCGACTCGGTGGGTCTCGACTCGTCGAGGCCGGGGTTGATCGTGAGCGAGTCGACCTGGAGCCGTCCCAGCAGGCTGGGCAGCACGAGCCCGGCACTCCCGTTGGAGGCGTCCACGACGACCTTCAGCCCTGCTTCCGCGATCCCTGTGGTGTCGACGTTCCGCAGCAGCGAGCCGGTGTACGAGTCGAAGACGCTCGCCGGGAAGGAGAGGTCACCGATCTCCCCGGGGAAGGCCCGCCGGTACTCCTGGCGAGCGAACACCCGGTCCAGCTTCCGCTGCCCGCCCTGGGAGAGGTCCGCCCCGCGTTCGTCGAAGAACATGATGTCCACGGAGTCGGGCACCCCGGGCGAGGTCCGCACCATGATTCCACCGGCGCTTCCCCGCGCGGTCTGCTGCCGCGCCACCGGCAGCGGGACGTTCTCCAGGTCCCGTACGTCGATCGCGCTGGCCTGCAGGGCCGAGATCACCGCCCGCTTCAGCGCTCGCGCGCCCCGGGAGTGGTCGCGCGCCGTGGTGACGGTCGCCCCCTTCTTCAGGGTCGTGGCGTACGCCCCCGCGAGACGGACGGCCAGCTCCGGGGTGATCTCGACGTTGAGGATGCCGGAGACCCCTCGGGCTCCGAAGAGGTGGGCCTGCCCGCGGGACTCCCAGATGACCGAGGTGTTGACGAAGGCGCCGGCCTCGATCGTCTTGAACGGGTAGACCCGCACGTTGCCCTGCACAATCGATTCCTCACCGACCATGCACTCGTCGCCGATGACGGCTCCGTCCTCGATCCGGGCCGCCCGCATGATGTCGGTGTTCTTCCCGATCACACAGCCGCGCAGATTGCTCTGCTGACCGATGTAGACGTTGTCGTGCACGACGGCCTTGTGCAGGAAGGCGCCGCTCTTGACGACCACGTTCGAACCGACGACGGTGTGCTCACGGATCTCGGCACCGGCTTCGACCTTGGCGTAGTCACCGATGTAGAGCGGGCCGCGAAGCACCGCGTCGGGGTGCACCTCGGCACCTTCGGCGACCCACACGCCCGGCGAGATCTCGAAGCCGTCGACGTCGACCTGGACCTTGCCCTCCAGGACGTCGGCCTGGGCCTTCACATAACTCTCATGGGTGCCGACGTCCTCCCAGTAGCCCTCGGCGACATAGCCGTAGATCGGCTTGCCCTCCTTCATGAGCTGCGGGAAGACATCACCCGACCAGTCGACCGGAACATCCGCCTCGACGTAGTCGAAGACCTCGGGCTCCATGACGTAGATGCCCGTGTTCACGGTGTCCGAGAAGACCTGTCCCCAGGTGGGTTTCTCCAGGAAGCGTTCGACCTTTCCCTCTTCGTCGACGATCGTGATCCCGAATTCCAGCGGATTCGGGACCCGGGTGAGGCAGACCGTGACGAGGGCGCCCTTCTCCTTGTGGAAGGCGATGAGATCAGTGAGGTCGAAATCGGTGAGCGCGTCCCCGGAAATGACGAGAAAGGCGTCGTCCTTCAACGCCTCCTCGGCGTTCTTCACACTCCCTGCTGTACCGAGTGGCTTTTCCTCGTTGGCATACGTGAGCTCCATGCCGAGCTCCTCGCCGTCGCCGAAGTAGTTCCGGACGAGTGAAGCGAGAAACTGCACGGTGACGACGGTCTCGTTGAGACCGTGCCTCTTGAGCAGTCGTAGGACGTGCTCCATGATCGGCCGGTTCACCACCGGCAGTAGAGGCTTGGGCATGCTCGAGGTCATCGGGCGAAGGCGGGTTCCTTCGCCGCCGGCCATCACAACGGCCTTCATGTCGGAAGCGTCCTCCTTGAAGAGACGACGGTCCTGCCGACTTCACCTGTCCGCTCAGTAGCCCGCGGACGTCCTCGTTGTTGCCGGCGACGCTGCTCGACACAGAAGGAACGGGCTCAATCGGCCTCGGTATCCGTCTTCACGAGTCGACGGACCTGGACCACGTAGAGGATCCCTGCCCACCAATACAGAGTTGTACCCCATCCGGCGAAAGCCCATCCGAAAACTTCAGCGAGTGACGACAGCCAGCCCGTTCCGTCACTGAGAAGCAGCAACGGGAACGCGTACATCAAGTTGAAAGTCGCAGCTTTCCCGAGGAAGTTCACCTGCGGCGGCGGGTAGCCGTGCCGGCGAAGGATTCCCACCATGACCAGCAGCATGGCCTCGCGTGCCAGAAGGGCGGCGGTCAGCCACCACGGCAGGATCTCCCGCCAGGTGAGTCCCACGAGGGTGGACAGGATGTACAACCGGTCGGCGGCGGGGTCGAGCAGCCGGCCGAGGCGGCTGATCTGGTTCCAGCGCCGCGCCAGCTTGCCGTCGAGATAGTCGCTGACGCCGCTGAGCATCAGGACGAGAAGCGCCCAGCCGTCACTCTTGGGCCCACCGAACTCCGGCCGGAGAATCAGCCACAGAAACAGCGGCACGCCGACGAGGCGAGCCATGCTGAGAATGTTGGGGATGGTGAGGACCCGGTCGGTCTGAACACGGGTCTCCTGGACCTCCACCCGGGAGCCTCCTGCTGGGAACGTGCGGACGATGCCCCCTGACCTTACCCTCAGCCACCGGACCCCGGCGCACAGGGGGCTCTCTGCAGCAGAACGCAAAAATGCCTCAACCCCCGGACAGAGTCCGGGGGTTGAGGCTAAAAATTGTTCGGCGGTGTCCTACTCTCCCACAGGGCCCCCCCTGC